>CAYVXO010000155.1:0-14348 GCA_964454485.1 uncultured Rubrivivax sp. | reverse complement strand
GTTGACGTCTTTGGCCAGAGAGAGCCGAGGACGCAACCGCCACTTTGCGTCACCTAGGCGCAACGGTCGCAAGCAGGCTGATCGCAAGCAGGCTGAATGAGCGACTTTAATGTTTATGTCAACTTTGGCCGATCGGGATGAATCTGCGGCCGGTCGATCGCTTGTCGCGGCCACGGCTGGCGCCATCCCTTGCCAATCTGGGTGAGAGAATCCGCAGACTAGCATCACACGCAGACACTGGATAGAATCACAGTCTCGGTCGCGCTGGGGCGCCGGCCACCATATCCGACATGCTTCACGACGAATCCTCCACCGAGTTCGGAGCCATCTCTCCGATGCTGGAGATGGGTGCGTACGAGTGGCTGTGGCAGCAAGAGCAGCAGGGAGAGCGCAAGGTCTCCTTCAAAGTGCTGGCCGAGCTGTTCCGCGACCATCCAGGGCATTGGCCCTCCGAACTTGTCAGCTCTGCGGACGCTCAGGCTTGCGCCGAGGAGGTTCTCGCTCGCCTGCGCAAGCGCGGGGTGAAGTCTTTCAGCGTGCGGATGCAGGGTACAGGCGACTATCCCGAGGGGCTGAAGGATGCCGAGCATCCACTGCAGTTCCTGTACTACCGTGGCGATTGGGACTTGGCGTACTCGCCCAAGCGAGTCGCCGTGGTTGGGACTCGCAGCCCTTCAGACGAAGGTCTGCGGCGCACGTCGAAATTGGTCAGCCTTCTGGTGAAGGAAGGCGTGACCATCGTGTCGGGACTGGCGAAGGGTGTCGACACCATGGCGCACCAGACCGCGATCGAGCGCGGCGGCGACACCATTGCAGTGATCGGCACTCCGATCGACCAGGCGTATCCAAAGGAGAACGCGGAGTTGCAGGAGCGGATCGCGCGGGACTTCCTGCTGATAAGCCAGGTACCAGTGTTGCTCTATGCTCGGCGGCCGCCGAGCGTGAATCGCTTGTTCTTTCCCGAGCGCAACATCACGATGTCGGCACTGACGCAGGCAACGGTGATCGTCGAGGCCGGCGAGACCTCTGGCACCCTCATCCAGGCGCGTGCTGCCTTCAAGCAAGGGCGCAAGCTGTTCATCTTGGACAGCAACTTTCAGAACCCCAAATTGACGTGGCCGCGCCGCTTCGAAGAGCAAGGTGCTATCCGCGTTCGGGACTTCGACGACATCCTCTCCAATCTCGATGCCAGTGCCTCCGCTGCTCAAAGTTGACGGAAGCAACCGAGGCGACCATCACTACCTCGAGGAAGAACATCCATGCTTCTTCTTCCACGAGTACACCGCCCGCAAAGGGTACGCACATAGCGACGGCAACAGCCTCGTCATAAATCTCAAGAAATCGGTCCTGCTCCAGGGACAGCCGCAGTACAAATACAAGGGTCAGGCGATCGTGAGCTGCGCCGCGATGCTTCGCGCTGCGCTCGAGAAGTCTGCCTGGGTGTTCAACGATGCCACGATCGCACCGATTCCGCCATCCAAGATCCCTGGCGATGTTGCATATGACGATCGCATGATGCAAATCGTCGCGCGAGCATGCGAGGGCAAGAATGCCGACGTGCGCAATCTGCTGCAGCAGGCGCAAAGCTACGAGGCGTCCCATACCCAGGCCGATGGCCAACGCAAGAAGCCCCACGAACTCGAGGCGCTCTACAAGCTGGTTCCGCCGGAGCCGAAGAAGACGGTTGTCCTCGTGGACGACGTATTGACTACCGGTGCCCACTTTGTCGCGGCGCGCAATGTGATTCGAGCGTCCTTCCCGGAATGCAGGGTTCTCGGGATCTTCATCGCAAGGCGTGTGCCCACCAACCCGTTCGAAGACTTCGACGCCCTCTGAGCCGCCACGGCTTGGTACCGCGAGGTTCCGTCACCCTGCGATCGACTTTACCGTTACCGGACAAGCGATTCGACTTGAGCGACGGCGATGGCGACGGCCAGGTTGGTCATCCGAGAAGATCGGGCCGCTGTCGACCCGCAGAGCAGCACGAGACTACAACCCGACCGTGCTGCACGACCTCGTCTTTTGGTCGCGAATGCTCGCTGATGGTCATGATGACTCATCGTTTCAGCTGCATTTAACACGGCAATCTGCCGGTCCGTTCGCCGAAGTTGCTTCCACAATTCCGACCTTCGTCTTTCAAGATTCGCTCGAAATGTCAGCCTCTGAGGGCGAAGAGGTCGAATCGCCAGCTGACCTTGGTGAAGAGGCCGAGGATCTACAGGAGCAGATTGAGCGCATCGTCGCAGAAGAAGCAACCGAGGCTGCGCAAGATGAAGATTCAGATCGCTAGGCTTCCGATTCCGGAGTTGGAGTTCGGTGGCGCGGGATTTTTTCAGGATCCGCGCCTCGGGTTGGCCGAGGCCGGGCCTTTTGATGCTCGCTTCGGCTGTAAGCGATCAATAAACCGCGTCCTTCCTTCGCCGCGCCGCTCCCTCTACATGTTCTTGCTCCATCAACCACTGGAAGGAGCAAGCAATGACATGTCGGATCAACATGGCCCGCTGGCAGCCGCACGTTGAGGAGGCACGCCGCCGGGGCGTGTCGCTCAAGGCGTATGCGGCCGAACAAGGGCTGTCGCTGTACTCGCTGTATCGGGCCTCGCAGGTTCTGCGTCAGGGCGACGCGGTGGAGCCCAGCACCGCAGGCGGCAAGTTCGCTGCCGTGCGCGTGGTCGCCGCGCCGGCGGCGGCGATGCTGCGGGTGGCCGCGCAGTTGCCCAACGGCGTTTCGCTGCACGTTGACGCCGGCGGCCACGAAGTAGCGGCCGTCATCGCCGCGCTGGGGGCGCTGCCGTGTTCCGCCTGAACGAGGATCTCGCGGTGTGGCTTCACCGCGATGCGATCGACTTCAGGAAGAACATCAACGGCCTGGCGGCGCTGGTGCAGCACGAGCTCGGCCTCGAGCCGTTCGCCTGCGCGGTCTACGTCTTCACCAACCGCAGGCGCGACCGCGTGAAGATTCTGGGGTGGAACCGCAACGGCTTCTGGCTGCTTCACAAGCGCCTGGAGCAGGAGCGTTTCGTGTGGCCGCGCCGCTGCCCGCAGGTGGTGGAGTTGACGGTACAGCAACTGCACTGGCTGCTCGATGGCATCGACCTGGCGGCCATGCGCGGCCACCGCGAATTCAAGGCGCTGTACGCGGCATGAGACGACGCGACACCGCTTGAGTTGGCGCGCAACGCGTTGACAGGGACACTCCCGAAGACAGCACGCACGGGCCACATGAGAATGTGGCCCGTGATCGTTTCGGCCGAAGAACAAATCCTCGCACTGAACCGCACCGGATTTCGAGGAGGCCTGTTGGCTTGGGTCAGACCGGCATGGTCTGACGGTTTTGGGGTTCAGGTCTTCTCTCTTCCAGCCCCCCGCAGGGGCCGCCGGAGGCCCCCCGGTTGGGCCATGTACTCATGGTTCAACCCTTCTGCGGCGCTGCCATTCGCGCAGGCTTCATTGTTGCGCTGGCCTCGGATTGCTGGCGCCAGTAGTGTGCCTCGGCTTCTGCCGGCGGGATGTGGCCGATGGGCTCCAGCAGGCGATGGTGGTTGAACCAAGAGACCCACTCCAGCGTCGCCAGCTCGACCGCCTCGCGCGTCTTCCACGGCCCGTGCCGGTGGATGATCTCGGCCTTGTACAGCCCGTTGATGGTCTCGGCCAGCGCGTTGTCGTAGCTGTCGCCAGTGGAGCCCACCGAGGGCTCGAACCTCTACTCGCTGCTGCAGACCTGCCGCGCCAACGGCGTGAACACCTACGAGTACCTCAAGGCCCTCTTCGTGGCCTTGCCCAAGGCTGCAACCGCAGACGACTACGAGGCGCTGCTGCCCTGGCGGATCAACCTCCCGGCCTGATCGCGTCGCCTGCCGCAGCCGACCGCCAGCGGTCAATTCCCTGTCAGGGATCGACGCGCCGGGCAAGGGACGCGGTTAATTGACCGCTTACGTATCAACACCGCATCCCCAAGCTGCAGCGCCGCAACGCAGCCGGGGCAACGCTGCGCACGGGGTTGGCGCGCCGCTACCGAATCAGGGCCAACCCTGAGATCAAGCCCGGAGATCAGGCCGGAGCAGCACCAGACGAAACGTCGAGGCGGGCCGGATGGAGCCTGAGCCATGGTCCAACTGCCGCAGCCACGCTGCCCAATCCGGCCTGGCTCGCCTCGCTCCGCCTCGCTCCCGCGTCCGGGGGGTTCGAGGGAGCGTTTAAAAGTCCTATGCGCCGTTTAAAAGTCCTATGCGCGCTGGGGCCTCTTCGGCAACGGGACGCAAGGCCAGCAGCGAATCGATCAGCAGCGTCAGCGCCGGATGGCGGTGCGCGTTGCGCCGCGCGATGAGTTCGTACGGCTCGCTGCGCGACTTGAGCCGCAGCGGCAGGCGGGCGACCATGCCGTGCTGGCAGACGTAGTCGGCCACGTCGTCCGACACCAGGGCCACCAGATTGGGGTTGTGGCTCAGCAGCGAAAGCGTGGCCAGCGCGGATGTGGTCTCGATCAGATGCGTCGGAAAGAACAGGTTCTCTTCGAAGAATTCGCGCTCTAGCGTGCGGCGCATTGGCATGTGCGCGCGGTACACCACCCAGCGGCTGGCAGACAGATCCTGCAGCGTGATCGATGCCCGGCCCGCCGCCGGATGCGCCTGGTGCGCGATGACGGCGAGAGACTCATCCTTGACCACGACAGTGTCGTACAGGTGGGGTTTGGGACTGACCGACGAGCGGCAGATGGCCGCGTCCAGCCGCCCCTGGTCGATGAGCGCGAGCAGACTTTCGCTGGTGTCCTCGACGATCTCCACCGAGATGTCCGGCTGCTGGTCCATCAGCTGCGTGAGCGCCCGCGTCAGGAGCGGCACTGCGCCCATGATGGTGCCTACGGCAATGCGGCCACCTGCGCCACTGGCGATGGCGCTCAGTTCCTGCTGCAAGTGGCTGATGTCGGACTGGATCAGCCGCGCGAAGCGCACCGCGCAGGTTCCCGCTTCCGTAGGCACAAGCCCGCGGTTGGTGCGCATGAAGAGCGGCGCGTTGAGCGTGGACTCCAGCTCCTTCAACGCCTTGCTAGCCCCGGGTTGCGTCAGCCCCACGCGGTCCGCCGCCGCCAGCAGCGAGCCCTGCTCCGCCACCGCGATCAGCAACCGCAGCTGCCTGGCATGCAGACGCGACATCACAGAGTTGAGGTTGTAAGGGCTCTGCATTGACTTGGAGTTATAGCTGTATCGATAACGGTTAGTTTATTCGACGTCGCCTCACTCATAGACTTCCGCGATTGACGGATGAATATGAAAATTCTTGATACCAGGAGATAAACGATGGCGATAATCAACTACGTGACGGAAATCCGCTTCGGCGCGGGCGGTGCCGCCGAGCTGGCACAGGTGTGCCAGGCACTCGGCTTCAAAAAACCGCTCTTCATCACCGACAAGGGCGTGGTTGCGGCGGGGTTGATCGAGCGCATCCTTGCCGTGAACGACCTGCCGCACTTTCACGTGTTTGACGGCACGCCCTCCAACCCCACCGAGGCGGCGGCGCGCGAAGGGGTGG
This sequence comes from uncultured Rubrivivax sp., assembly GCA_964454485.1. GTDB lineage: Bacteria > Pseudomonadota > Gammaproteobacteria > Burkholderiales > Burkholderiaceae_C > Rubrivivax. The sequence continues at coordinate 8,820 of CAYVXO010000155.1, read as the reverse complement.
CAAGCTTCCATGAAGCAGGCTGCGACGGCATCATCGCCGTGGGTGGCGGCTCGTCCATCGACCTCGCCAAGGCCGTGGCCGTGTCGGCCCGCCATCCGGGGCCGCTGCGCCAGTTCGCGCTGATCGAGGGCGGGCTTGCCCGCATCACGGCGGCCACGGTGCCGGTGGTGGCCATTCCCACTACGGCGGGCACGGGCAGCGAGGTCGGGCGCGGCGCGATCATCATCCTGGACGATGGCCGCAAGGTGGGCATCATCTCGCCCTACGTTATCCCCAAGGTGGCGCTGTGCGACCCGACGCTGACCGTGGGCCTGCCGCCGGGCCTGACGGCCGCCACCGGCATGGACGCCGTGGCGCACTGCATCGAGACCTTCCTCGCGCCCAGCTTCAACCCGCCCGCTGAAGGCATCGCCCTGGACGGCCTGCGCCGCGCCTGGAAGAACATCGAAACCGCCTTCCACGAGCCAAGCGACATCGAGGCCCGCACCAACATGATGAGCGCGTCGCTGCAGGGTGCGCTGGCCTTTCAGAAAGGCCTGGGCTGTGTGCACAGCCTCAGCCATTCGCTGGGCGGTATCGACCCGCGCCTGCACCACGGCACCCTCAATGCGGTGCTGCTGCCGGCGGTGGTGCGCTTCAACCGCGCGGCGGAGACGGTGGTGCGCGACGAGAAGATCGACCGCCTGGCGCAGGCCATGGGCCTGCCGGCGCACGTGTCGGTGGAGGATGCGATCCAGGACATGTCGCGCAGGCTCCGGCTCCCGGCCGGCCTGGGCGCGATGGGCGTGACGGCCGACCTGACGCCGCGCATCGTCACCGGCGCGCTGGCCGACCACAGCCACAAGACCAACCCGCGCGAAGCGAGCGCGGACGACTACGCCCGCCTGATCGAAGCAGCGATGTGAGCGCTTCTGCCCGCCCAGGGTGCGGGCGGCGATACCGCCACCGGCGCTCCCGGTGGTTGTCCCGTTTTCTTTTTCACAACGAGCCCGCCATGACCATGACCACGACCCTCACGGGCAAGATGCTGATCGGCGCCGCTGCGGTCGCCGGCACCGACGGAGGCCAATGCGCCTTCAACCCCGCCACGAACGCCGACATCGCCGAGCCCCGCTTCGGTTTCGGCACCGCAGCCGACGTGGACCGTGCCGCCACCCTGGCCGCGGCAGCGTTCGACGAATACCGTGCGCTGCCGCTGGCACGCCGTGCGGCCTTCCTGGAGGCCATCGCCGACAACATCATGGCGCTAGGCGACGCCCTGCTGGAGCGCTCCCATGCCGAAACCGGCCTGCCGCTGGCGCGCCTGACGGGCGAGCGCGGCCGCACCGTCGGCCAACTGCGTCTGTTCGCCAGCGTGGTGCGCGACGGCCATTTCCTGCACGCCACCATCGACCCCGCCCGGCCGCAGCGCCAGCCAATGCCGCGCGCGGACCTGCGGCTTGCCAAGGTGCCGCTCGGCCCCGTGGCGGTGTTTGGCGCCAGCAACTTCCCGCTCGCGTTCTCGGTGGCCGGGGGCGATACGGCCTCGGCCCTCGCCGCCGGCGCGCCCGTGGTGGTGAAGGCGCATGGCGCCCACCTGGGCACGTCCGAGCTGGTGGGCCGCGCCATCCAGAACGCGGTGCGCGAGCAGGGCCTGCCCGAAGGCGTGTTCTCGCTGCTGATCGGCGCCGGCCGCAGCATTGGCGAGGCGCTGGTGGCCCATCCCGCCATCAAGGCCGTGGGCTTTACCGGCTCGCGCCAAGGCGGCCTGGCCCTGGTGGCCATCGCCAACCGCCGGCCCGAGCCGATTCCCGTCTATGCCGAGATGAGCGCCATCAACCCGGTCTTTCTGCTGCCCGCCGCCCTGGCGCAGCGGGCTGACGCCATCGGACAGGCTTTTGCCGACTCGCTCGCCATGGGCGCCGGCCAGTTCTGCACCAACCCCGGCCTGGTGCTGGGCATCGACGGGCCGGATCTGGACCGATTCGTGCAATCCGCGGCTGAGGCCCTGGAACGCAAGAGCGCGCAGACCATGCTGACCGCTGGCATCCATGGCGCCTACCGCAGTGGCGTGGAGACGATGGCCGCCACGCCAGGCGTGCAGCGGGTGGCCGAGGGCCAGACTGCCAGCACCTTACACAACGCCGCGCAGGCCGCGCTGTTCACCACCGACGCCCGTACCTTGATGGAGCAGCCTGCGCTGTCGTCCGAGGTTTTCGGCCCCGCATCGCTGGTGGTGCGAGCAAAGGACGCGGATGAGCTGATCGCCGTTGCCGAGCAGCTGGAAGGCCAGCTCACCGCCACCCTGCATCTTGAAGACGCGGACCATCCGCTGGCCCGCCGCCTGCTGCCGGTGCTGGAGCGCAGGGCCGGCCGGTTGCTGGTCAACGGCTTCCCGACGGGCGTGGAGGTGTGCCATGCCATGGTGCACGGTGGGCCGTATCCGTCTACTTCCAACGCGATGTTCACCTCGGTGGGCGCCAGTGCCATTGACCGCTTCCTGCGACCCGTTTGCTACCAAGACCTGCCCGACGCCCTGCTGCCCGAGGCGCTGCAGCAGGCCAACCCGCTGGGCCTCTGGCGGCTGGTCGACGGCGCGCCCGTCCGCGCATGACGGCAATGCCACCGACAGCCGCCCTCGCACCGTCCGACCTGCTGGCCCGACTCAAGGAGATCGTCGGCGGCGGCCATGTGCTGACGGGCGATGCGTCCACGCGCCGCTACCGCAGCGGCTTTCGCTACGGCGGCGGCGACGTGCTGGCCGTGGTGCGCCCCGGCAGCCTGACGCAGCTGTGGCACACGCTGAAGGCCTGCCACGCCGCCGGCACCGTCATCCTCTGCCAGGCCGCCAACACAGGCCTCACGGGCGGCTCCACACCGATGGAGGGCGGCTACGACCGCCCGGTAGTGCTCATCAACATGCTGCGGCTCAAGCAGCTGGACCTGCTGCAGCGCGGCGAGCAGGTGCTGGCCCAGCCCGGCGTCACGCTCGAACAGCTCGAACGCAGGCTCAAGCCGCTGGGCCGCGAGCCGCATTCCGTGATCGGGTCGAGTTGCATCGGCGCCTCGGTGACAGGCGGCATCTGCAACAACTCCGGGGGCTCGCTCATCCGGCGCGGTCCTGCCTTCACGCAGTTCTCGCTCTTCGCTTGCATCGACGAGGACGGCCAACTGCGGCTCGTCAACCACCTGGGCATGGCACTCGGCGACGATCCCGAGCAGATCCTCGCCAACCTGGAGAGTGGCCGTTTCGCTCGCGACGACCTGCCGGCCGAACCCGGCCGCATGGCCTCTGACCGCGAGTACTCGCAGCATGTGCGCGACATCGATTCCAGCGAGCCAGCACGCTACAACGCCGACCCGCGCCGCCTCTACGAGGCCTCGGGCTCCGCCGGCAAGATCGCCGTCTTCGCGCTGCGCCTGGACACCTTCGCGGCGGATACGGAAACCCGCGTGTTCTACATCGGCACCAACCAGCCGCGCGACCTCGCGGACCTGCGCCGCCACATGCTGGCCCGCTTCGCTTCCCTGCCCGTGGCGGCCGAGTACATGCACCGCTCGGCCTACGATCTGAGCCGCACCTACGGCAAGGACCTGTTCGTCTACATCCGCAAACTGGGCACCGCGCGCGTGCCGCTGGCCTTCGCGCTCAAGAACCGTTTCGACGCGCTCGCCGAGCGCTGCGGGCTGGGGCGGAACCTGGCCGACCGCCTGCTGCAGCGGCTCGCCAACGGGATGCCCGAACACCTGCCTGCGCGCATGAACGCTTTTCGCGACCGCTACGCGCACCACCTGCTGCTGAAGGTGAGCGACGCGGGCATCGAGGAAACGCGTGCCTATCTGCAGACCTTCATGGCCGAACGCCCGGAGGCAGGCTTCTTCGAATGCAATGAGGAGGAGGCCGGCGCGGCCTTCCTGAACCGCTTTGCCGTCGGTAACGCCACCAACCGCTACCGGGCGGTGCATGCCGACACGGTGGAAGACGTGGTGGCGCTGGACATCGCGCTGCCGCGCAATGCGCTGGACTGGTTCGAGATCCTGCCGCCGGAGCTGGCAGCGCAGGTCGAGCAGCCCATGTACTGCGGACATTTCTTCTGCCACGTGATGCACCAGGAATACCTGGTGAAGAAGGGCGTGGACTGCGCGCAGTTCAAGGAGCGCGTGCTGGCGCTTCTGGACGCGCGCGGCGCGAAGTACCCGGCCGAACACAACGTCGGTCACATCTACCGCGCAGGCCCGGTGCTCGAGGGCTTCTACCGCAGCCTGGACCCGACCAACACCTTCAATCCCGGCATCGGCCAGACCTCGACGCGGCATCGCTGGCGGGCGGCGTGCTGCGACGAGCATCGCGAGCCGCCCGGCCGGTGATACCGCGGTCCTTCGGGCCGGGCCCTGGCGGTCCGGCTTTTTTTTTGGCGTCGGGCCCGCGCCCGTTCGGACCCGAGCGCCAGCCAAGAAGAAACGGCCTGAAGACCTCTTGCGAGTCTTCAGGCCGTGAGCCCGGGGCGCCGCAGCGCTCCCGTCGACCGGCGCAGGCTCGTGGGCCCGGCGTCAGCCGTCACCCATGGAACCAGCGCGCAGGCCCCGTGACCAGGATGGGGAAGAAGATCATCAGGAACATGACCGCGAACTCGGCCAGCATGAAGGGCATCACGCCGCGCGTGACATCGTCCATGCGCATCTTGCCCACGCCGGCCACCACGTTCAGCACCACGCCCACGGGCGGCGTGATCAGGCCGATGGAGTTGTTGATGATGAACATCACGCCGAAATACACCGGATCGATGCCTGCCGCGTTGACCACCGGCATCAGGATGGGCGTGAGGATCAGGATGGTGGGCGTCATGTCCATCGCCGTGCCGACGACCATCACCAGCACCATGATGGCGGCCATCAGCAGAATCTTGTTGCCCATGAAGGGCTCCAGCAGGCCCACCACCTTGGAGGGCAGGTCGGCCACGGTGATGAGCCAGGCGCTCACCATGGCGGCGGCGATCAGGAACATCACGATGGCGCTGGTCTTGGCGGCTCCCACGAACACGCGGTAGAGCTGGCGCAGCGTGAGTTCGCGGTACACGAAGGTCGCCACCACGAATGCATAGACGGCCGCCACCACGGCCGCTTCCGTGGGCGTGAACACACCCATGCGCAGGCCGACGAGGATGATCACCGGCAGCAGCAGCGCCCAGCTGGCCTCGCGCGCAGCGGCCAGGACTTCGCGCATGGACTTGCGCGGCGGCGGCTGGATCTTTTCACGCCGCACCAGCCAGGCCCAGGTCACCCACAAAGCACCGCCGATCAGCAGGCCCGGCACGATGGCCGCCATGAACAGCTTGGAGATGGACACGTTGGCCGCTACGCCGAAGATGACGAGCCCGATGCTCGGCGGGATGACCGGGCCGATGATGCCTGTGGCGGCAATCAGGCCGCCAGCCTGGGCCTTGTCGTGCCCGGCCTTCACCATCATGGGGAGCAGCAGTGCCGTGAGCGCCGCCGCGTCAGCCACGGCCGAACCGGACAGCGCGGACAGCAGACAACCGGCCATGATGGTCACGTAGCCCAGGCCGCCGCGCACGTGGCCGACCAGCGACAGCGCGAGGTTGACGATGCGTTTGGACAGCCCGCCCACATTCATGATTTCGCCGGCCAGCATGAAGAAAGGCACGGCCAGCAGCGGAAAACTGTCGGCCCCGCCGATCAGGTTCTGGATGAGGATCTGCGCATCGAACAGGTCCAACTGCCACATGAGGGCCAAGCCGCTGGCCAACAACGCGAAGGAAATAGGCATGCCGATGGCCATCGCCAGCAGCAGCGACGCAAGAAAAACCGCGATGGTCACGATCAGGAACGTGTGGAGTGTTGGGAGCCACCAGCGGGGGCGGCGGGAGAGGTGCCGGGCGCGCCTAGCGACCCGTGCGGACCGAGCGCCTGGGCCAGGGCTCCGGCTTCTTCGGACTCCTGGATGGCCACCAGCTCGTCCACCGACAGCCGGCCTGTCAGCAGCCGGACGCCATCCGTCAGCAAGATGAGGGCAGCACACACGGCGAAGACCGCCCCGGCGGCATACACGATGGCCATGGAGGCGCCGGTGACGGGCGCTTCCGTGTCCCAGTTGATGCGCACCTGCGCCAGACTGCCTTCATACAAAAGCCACAGGATGTAGAGCATGCAGGCGTAGCTGGCCGCCAGGCAGAGCTTTTTGCCCGCCACGGGGAGCCGCGACACCAGCATGTCCACGCCCAGGTGCGCCCGTTCTCGCAGGGCCACCACGGCGCCCAGGAAGGTGATCCAGATGAAGAGCCAGCGGGCCACTTCTTCGGAGATCGCGATGCCGGAGTTGAAGCCGTAGCGCAGCACCACGTTGCCGAAGACCAGGATCACCATCAGCGCCAGCATGAGCGCGATCAGGAATTCGAAGATGCCGCAATAGATGTCGATGATTTTTCGCACGAGATCGTCCCCTGAGCGAAGGTCGCTGTGTTGTTATGGTTTTTAAGAAAGGCCGAAGCCACCGGCCAGTGCGCACATCCGTGCACGCGCACAGACCGGCCGAAGCGCGCTTGCACGCCGCGACCGGGCGCGCCTGTTGGTTATTTCTGCTTGATCTTCTGCAGTTCGGCGAAGAAGCCGCGCGTGATCGCCGGGTCGTACGTGGCGGCGAACTTGTCGGTGACGGGGCGCACCACGGCCTCCATGCGCTGCAACTCGGCGGGGCTTACGTCGTTGATCTTCATGCCCTTGGCCTTCACTTCCGCCATCGCCGAGGTGGTCGCCTGGCGGCTGAGCGCGCGCTGGTAGGCCTGCGCCTCTTTGAAGGCGGCCTGCAGGATCTGCCGTTCGCTGTCGGAGAGCTTGTCCCAGAAAGGCTTGCCGGCCAGCACGATCAGCGGGCTGTAGACGTGGTTGGTGTTGCTGGCGAACTTCTGCACCTCATAGAACTTCGAGGTGTCGATCAGCACATAGGGGTTCTCCTGGCCGTCCACGGCCCGCGATTCGAGCGCGCCGTACAGCTCGCCGAAGGGCAGCGGCGTCGGGTTGGCGCCCAGGGCCTTGAAGGCTTCGATGAACACGGGGTTGGGGATCACCCGCAGCTTGAGCCCTGCGAAATCCTCTGGCTTCTGGATGGGCCGTGCGCTGTTGGTGACGTTGCGAAAGCCGTTCTCCCAGTACCCCAAGCCGATGAGACCCTTGGCGGGCAACCGCTCGAGCAGCGCGGCGCCAGCAGGCCCGTCAAGCAGCGCTTCGGCCTGCGCCGTCGTGGAGACAAGGAAGGGGAAATCCAGCAGGCCGAATTCCTTGACCACGGACGCGAGCGAAGTGGTGGTAGGGATGAAGAGTTCCTGCGTGCCGCCGCGCAGCGCGCCCAGCTGCTGGGCTTCGTTGCCCAGCTGCGAGGCGGGGAATTCCTTGATCTTCAGGCGCCCACCGCTCTTTTCGGCCACCAGTTCGGCGAACTTGCGTGCGGCTTGCGAGATGGGAGCATCGGGCTGGGCCTGGTGGCCCACGCGGATCGTGCGGTCGGCATAAGCCTGGGCGGCCGCGTGCAGCGACACGCCCGAAACGAGCAGGGCCACCGCGAGGCGGCGCAGCGAGGTGATTTTTTTCATGACAGTCTCCTTCATTGTTTTGACGGGTAAGCAGCTGCGGGCTGCCATCCGCATGTGCGAATGCGCCTGCCGCCAGGCAGTTGCGCCGGCCCGTGGGGGGCCATGCCGTGACGGCCGGTATTTGCGCAAGTCAAGTCTAGTGGCCGCAATTTGCGAAATGAACTGACGACTGGGGATATGGATATAGCCACAAGCAATACCAGGACAGGGCTTGGCCGCCCTGCATGGGCGCTTCTCGAAACCTCCCTGTTCGCCCGCGGCGTGAGCCGGCACCATCGCAGTCATGATCACGCCGCGCATCAAGCCCTCGGGCTTCTTCCCGGAAGAAGCCGTCGACGACCTGTTCCTGGCGCGCCAGCGCAAGGCCAAGCTCGAGGGCTACGTGCAGACGCTGACGGCGATCGATGCGCTGGTGGACTTCACGGCGATGGCCTCGGCGGTCGATGCGGCCTGCCCTCGGGCCGATCGCAGCAAGGGCGGGCGCCCGCCGTACCCGAGCGAGGCGCTGGTGCGCATGGTCTTCCTGCAGGGGCTGTACAACCTGTCGGACGAGCAGTGCGAGCACCAGGTGCTCGACCGGCTGAGCTTCCAGCGCTTCTGCCGCCTGGAGGGGGCGCTGAACATTCCGGATGCACGCACGCTGTGGGCCTTCCGCCAGCGCCTGGCCGAGGGCGGCCTGGGCGGCAAGGCGATCTTCGAGACGCTGAGTCGGCAACTGCAGCAGCACGGCTTCATCGCGCGCGGCGGGCAGATCGTGGATGCAAGCATCGTGAGTGCACCCGTCACCCAGGCCAACACCGCCGAGCGCGAGGCGCTGAACAGGGGCGAAGACCCCGAAGGCTGGAGCAAGAAGCGCCTGGCGCACACCGATGGCGACGCGCGCTGGACCCAGAAGCACGGCAAGAGCTACTACGGCTACAAGCTGCACGGCAACGTCGATGCCCGCTACAAGCTGCTGCGCACGATCAAGGTCACGCCGGCCAACGCCGACGACGGCCAGCAACTGAGCGAGGTGCTGCAGGCGGCCAACACGCGCGACCGGCTGCTGGCCGACCGGGGCTACGACAGCCAGGCCAACCGGCAGGTGCTGGCCCGGCACGGTCTGGCCGATGGGATCGCCCGGCGGGCCAAGCCGGGGCAGACCGCCAAGACCCGGCTGAAGCAGGGGTAGTCGTACTCTTCGTGCATGTATGGACCCGACGCCCTTTGCAAGCCCTACGCGGTGATGGGAAGT
>CAYVXO010000154.1:0-14402 GCA_964454485.1 uncultured Rubrivivax sp. | reverse complement strand
GAGGCGGCGCGTGCGGGCGAACAGGGCCGCGGCTTCGCGGTCGTGGCCGGCGAGGTGCGCAGCCTGGCGCAGCGCAGCGCCGAGGCGGCCAGGGAGATCAAGACGCTCATCACGCAGAGCGTGGAGCAGGTCGAGCAGGGCAGCAGCCTGGTGGACCAGGCCGGCCACTCGATGGGCGAGATCGTCTCGGCCATCAAGCGCGTGGCCGACATCGTGGGCGAGATCAGCGCCGCCAGCGCCGAGCAGAGCACCGGCGTGGGCCAGGTCGAGACCGCGATCAGCCAGATGGACCAGGCCACGCAGCAGAACGCCGCGCTGGTGGAGCAGAGCGCCGCCGCCGCCGCCAGCCTGCGCGGCCAGGCGCAGGCGCTGGTGGAGGCGATGGCCGTGTTCAAGGTGGCCGGCGCCCATGCCGCGCCGGCGGCCGTGGCGGCCCGGGCCCTCGGGAAGGCGGCCGCAGCACCCAAGGCGGCGCCCAAGGCCGCGCCGAAGGCCGCCGCAGCGAAGCCGGCCGAGCCCAGGGCCGTCGCGGCCGCCTCGGCCGGCGCCAGCGAAGAGTGGGAATCGTTCTGACACCCTGACGATCCCGCAGAGCACGCGCGCGGCGGACCGGGGCCTTCAGGCCACCGCGCCGCGCGTGTTCACGTGCAGCGCGTAGAGCGAATGGCTGGCCGCCATGAAGAGGCGGTTGCGCTTCGGCCCGCCGAAGCACAGGTTGGCACAGCGTTCGGGCAGGTGGATGTGCGCCAGCGCGCGCCCTGCCGGGTCGTAGATGCGCACGCCGTCCAGCTGCTCGGCCTGCGCGCCCAGCGAACCGTCGCTGCCCAGGCCGCACCACAGGTTGCCGGCCTGGTCGACCGCCATGCCGTCGAAGGCGCCCGGGCCCTCGGCGCTGACCGCCAGCCGCTTGTTGAGCAGCTGGTCGCCGGCCACGTCGTAGGCCCAGATCAGGCGGTGCGGCCTGGCGCGGCTCTCGATGACGTAGAGGATCTTCTCGTCGGGGCTGAAGGCCAGGCCGTTCGGGCCGGCCAGGTCTTCGAGCACCATCTTCAGCTCGCCGTTCAGCGGGTCGATGCGGTACACGCCCTGCGGCAGCTCGGGCGTGGCCGGCTCGCCTTCCCACCAGCCCAGGATGCCGAACGGGGGGTCGGTGAACCACACCGCCCCGTTGCTCTGGCAAATGATGTCGTTCGGCGAGTTGAGCCGCTTGCCGCGGTAGCGGTCGGCCAGCACGGTGACGCGGCCGTCGTATTCGGTGCGCGTGACGCGGCGCGTGCCGTGCTCGCAGGTCAGCAGGCGGCCGGCGGTGTCGCGCGCCAGGCCGTTGGCGTGGTTCGAAGGCTTGCGGAACACGCTCACCTGGCCCGAGCCCTCGTCCCAGCGCAGGATGCGGTCGTTCGGGATGTCGCTCCACAGCAGGAAGCGGCCGTCGCCGAACCACACCGGCCCTTCGGCCCAGTAGCAGCCGCTGGCCAGCTGCTCCACCGTGCCCGAGAGCAGGCGCAGCGCGAGAAAGCGCTCGTCGAGCACGCTGATGCGTGCGTCGGGCAGGCGCGCGGCGGGCGCGAAGGGGATCACGGGGCCCTGGTCCATCGGCGGCCTTCCTTCAGAGACCCATCGCGCGCGGCAGCCAGAGGCTCACCTGCGGCAGGTAGGTCACCAGCATCAGCACCAGGAACATGGCGACGAAGAACGGCTTCATCGCCCGCGCGATGGTGCCCATGGGCAGCTTGCTGACCGCGCTGCCGACGAACAGCACCGTGCCCACCGGCGGGGTGATGAGGCCGATGCCCAGGTTGAGCATCAGGATCATGCCGAAGTGCACCGGGTCCACGCCCATCAGCTTCATCACCGGCAGCAGGATGGGCGTGCAGATGAGGATGAGCGGGCTCATGTCCATCAGGCAGCCCAGCACCAGCAGCATCACGTTCACCAGCAGCAGGATCAGCAGCGGGTTGCTCGACAGCCCGGTGAAGAACGTGGTGACCTTCAGCGGGATCTGCATCAGCGTCATCAGGTAGCCGAAGCAGGCCGCGAAGCCGATCAGGATCATCACCACCGTCACCGTCTTCACCGTGCGGTGGACCAGCTTGGGCAGGTCGCGCCACCGGTAGTCGCGGTAGACGAACATGGTGACGAAGAACGACCACAGCACGGCGATGCTGGCGCTTTCGTTGGCGGTGAACACGCCGCTGAGGATGCCGCCCAGGATGATGACCATCGTGCCCAGGCCCCACAGCGCCTCGCCGGCGATCTTCAGCGCCTGCGGCAGCGGCACGCGCTCGCCGCGCGGGTGGTCGTCGCGGCGCGCGGTGATGAGGCACAGGACGGCCAGCGTCAGCCCCAGCAGCAGCCCCGGCACGACGCCGGCCATGAAGAGCGCGGCGATGCTCACCGTGCCGCCGGCGGCCATCGAGTAGATGACCATGTTGTGGCTGGGCGGGATCAGGATCGCCTGCACCGAGCCGCTCACGGTGACGGCGGTGGAGAAGTCGCGCGGGTAGCCCTTGCGTTCCATCTCGGGGATCAGCACCGAGCCGATGCTGGCGGTGTCGGCCACCGCCGAGCCCGAGATGCCGCCGAAGAAGGTGGAGGCGAGGATGTTCACCAGCGAGAGCCCGCCGCGCAGGAAGCCCACCAGCACGCTGGCCAGCGCCACCAGGCGGCGCGACATGCCGCCTTCGCTCATCAGCGCGCCGGCGAGCACGAAGAAGGGGATCGCCAGCAGGCTGAACTTGTTGACGCCGGAGGCGAGCTGGATCATCACCGCTTCCAGCGGCAGGTCGATCCACCAGGCGCCCACCAGCGAGGCGATGCCCAGCGCGTAGGCGATGGGCACGCCCAGCATCATGAGTGCGAAGAAACTGCCGATCAGCACGAAGGCGTCCATTCGTCAGTCTCCGTCGCCGATGCGCACCACCGCCCGCGCGGCCTGCGAACCGAAGGCCATGCGCTCGAGCACGAACAGCGCGGTCGCCAGCGCGCCCACCGGGATGGCGGTGTAGGTCACGCCCACCGGCAGCCAGGGCAGTTCGCTCACCGTCTGGCGCATGGTCTCCAGGCACAGCCCGGTGCCGAACCAGGCCACGTAGCCGCACACGCCCAGCATCAGCAGGTTCACCGCCACGCCGGCGGCGCGCCGCAGCGGCGCCGGCAGCGCCTTCGTGAGCATGTCCACCGCGATGTGGCCGCCGGCGCGGTAGGCCGCGGCGGCGCCGACGAAGGTGAACAGCATCATCAGCAGGATCGAGATCGGCTCCGGCCACTGCGCGCCGAAGCCGAACACATAGCGCATGACCACGCCCACCGGAATGATGAGCGACATCAGCGCGATCGCGATGCCCGCGGTCCAGATGCAGGCCAGGTAGAGGGCGTCGAAGACGCCCGCGCCGGGGTGGGTCGCGCTCACTTCGCTCACTTGACCGCCGCGATGCGGGCCATGAGGTCGGTGAACTGGGCGCCGTACTTGGCGCGCACCGGCGCAGTGGCGTCGTAGAAGGCCTTGTTGTCGATGGCGATGAACTCCACGCCCTCGGCCTTGAGCTTGGCGCTGTAGTCGGCCACCGCGGCGTCCCAGAGCTGGCGCTGTTCCATCTGCGCCTCGCGCGCGGTCTTCTTCACCAGCGCCTGGTCGGCCGGCGAGAGCTTGTCCCAGGTGACCTTGGACATGACCAGGATCTCCGGGATGATGAGGTGGTTGGTCTGGGTGAAGTACTTCGCACCGGCCTTGAAGTGGTTGGCGGTGTACAGGCTGGGCGGGTTGTTCTCGGCGCCGTCGATGACGCCGGTCTGCAGCGCGGTGAAGACCTCGCCGTAGCCCATGCTGATGCCGTTGCCGCCCATCGCGTTCATCGTGTCGACGAACAGCGGGTTGCCCATCATGCGGATCTTCTGGCCCTTCAGGTCCTCGGGCTTGCGCACCGGCTTCTTGGTGTAGAGGCTGCGGCTGCCGCCGTCCATCCAGGCCAGTCCCACCAGCTTCGCGCTGCTGGCGCTGATCTTGTCCAGCAGTTCCTGTCCGATCGGCCCGTCGATCACCGCGCGCATGTGGGCGACGTCGCGGAACACGAAGGGCATGTTGAAGACGTTCACCTCCGGCACCACCGGGCCCACCGGGCCGAGGCTGGTGCGCAGGATCTGGATCGCGCCGACCTGGGTCTGCTCGATCATCTCCTTCTCGCCGCCGAGCACGCTGCCGGGGAACATCTGGAACTTGATGCGGCCCTGGGTGGCGGCCTCGATCTTCTTGCCCATGTTCTCCACCGCCACCACGGTGGGGTAGCCGGTGGGGTGCACGTCGGCGGCCTTCATCACGGTCTGCGCCAGCGCCGGCGCGGCGAGCCCGGCGGCCAGCGCCAGGGCAAGAAGGGTTCGGCGAAACATCATCGTGTCGTCTCCTGGGAAGTGTCTGGAGGGCGCCTCAGAAAGGGCCTTGCTTGACGAAGCCGCCGCCCTGGAAGACGGCGGCGGGGTCGGAAAGATCGATCTGCGGCTGGCGGGCTTCCACCGACGCGCGGAAGGGCTCGCTGCTGTCCCGCGGCCGGTAGCCGATGTGGCGCGCGCTCGTGTTGTCCCACCAGGTGAGGCGGTTGTCGCTCATGCCGTAGACCACCGTGTGGCCGACCGCCGGCGCGGTGAGGCTGGCCAGCACCAGGCGCTCCAGGTCGTCGTAGCTGAGCCAGGTGGCGAGCATGCGGCGGTCGCGCGGCTCCGGGAACGAGGAGCCGATGCGCAGGCACACCGTCTCGATGCCGTAGCGGTCGAAGTAGAAGCGCGAGAGGTCCTCGCCGAAGGCCTTGCTGAGGCCGTAGTAGCCGTCGGGGCGCGCGGGGTCGCGCGGCGAGATGGTCTCGTCCTGGCGGTAGAAGCCGGTCACGTGGTTGGAGCTGGCGAACACCACCCGCTTCGTGCCGTGCACGCGCGCCGCCTCGTACAGGTGGTACACGCCCACGATGTTGGCCGGCAGCACGGTCTCGAAGGGCTTCTCCACCGAGACGCCGCCCAGGTGCACCACCGCCTGCACACCCTGCAGCAGCGCCATCATCGCGGCCTTGTCGGCGAGGTCGACCACGCGCAGTTCCTCGCCCGGCGCGGCGGCGCCTAGGTCGGCCAGGTCGGACACGCGCAGCACCTCGCAATGCGCCTTCAGGCGCGGGCGCAGCTGGCGGCCCAGCGCGCCGGCAGCGCCGGTGAGCAGCAGGCGCTGGAAACGCAGGCCGGTCTCGAAGGTCTTGGGAGTTTCCACGCTTGCCATGGAGTTGTCAGTTGTCGTACAACTATCGTCAGCGACCGACACTCCAAAGTCAAGTCGCCGACGCCCAGGGTTTACGCGAGGACCCCATCGCCCATGGCCACCGCCGACACCGCACGCCGCCGACCGCCTTCGCTCGCCCACACGCTGGTGAACACGCTGGGCGACCGCATCCGCGCCGGCCGCCTGAAGCCGGGCGTGAAGCTGCCCACCGAGGCGGCGCTGATGGACCAGTTCGGCGTCAGCCGCACGGTGGTGCGCGAAGGGCTGTCGCGCCTGCAGCAGGCCGGGCTGGTGCAGACGAAGCACGGCATCGGCACCTTCGTCGTCGGCCCTGGCGAGCCGGCGTTCCGCATCGCGCCCGAGCAGATGGCCACGCTGCAGGACGTGATCGCGGTGCTCGAGCTTCGCATCGGCGTCGAGAGCGAAGCCGCCGGCCTGGCGGCGCAGCGGCGCACGAAGCCGCAGCTGACCGCCATGCGCCAGGCGCTGGACGAGATCACGGCCGCGCTCGAAGCCGGCCGCGACGCGGTGGCGCCGGACTTCCGCTTCCACCTGGAGATCGCGCGCGCCACCGGCAACCGCCATTTCAGCGACCTGCTCGGGTCGCTGGGCTCGCAGATCATCCCGCGCGCCCGGCTCGAAGCCGGCGTGCCGCCCGACGCCGAGCGCCTGGCCTACCTGCGGCGCGTGAACGCCGAGCACGAGAGCATCTTCGACGCCATCGCCGCCGGCGACGCCGACGCCGCCCGCGCCGCCATGCGCACCCACCTGGTGAACAGCCGCGAACGCCGCCGGCGCGCCCAAGTTGTATGATGACTTTCCCGATCCGAGACGAGGACCCGCGATGAGAGAGAACCGACTGCGCACGCTGTGGCAGGCCGACCGGCCGGTCGTCAACGGCTGGCTCGCCATCCCGAGCTCGTTCTCGGCCGAGACCATGGCCCACCAGGGCTGGGACTCGCTCACCATCGACCTCCAGCACGGCGTGATCGACTACGCCCAGATGCTGCCCATGCTGCAGGCCATCAGCACCACCGGCACCGTGCCCATCGTGCGCGTGCCCTGGCTGGAGCCGGGCATCATCATGAAGAGCCTGGACGCCGGCGCCTACGGCGTCATCTGCCCGATGGTGAACTCGCGCGAGGACGCGCAGCGCCTGGTGGCCTACACACGCTACGCACCGCAGGGCACGCGCAGCTTCGGGCCCATCCGCGCGCTGCTGTACGGCGGCGCCGACTACCCGCAGCACGCCAACCAGACGGTGGTCGCGTTCGCGATGATCGAGACCGCGCAGGCGCTGGACAACCTGGACGCCATCCTCTCGGTGGAAGGCCTGGAGGCCATCTACATCGGGCCCTCGGACCTCTCGCTCGCGCTCGGCTGCCGGCCGGTTTTCGACGACGTCGACCCGAAGGCGGCGCAGGCCATCGACCACATCCTGGAGCGCGCCAAGGCCCATGGCGTGAAGGCGGGCATCCACAACGGCCTGCCCGAAGTGGCGCGCGCGCGCGTGGCCAAGGGATTCCGCTTCGTCACGCTGGGCTCGGACGCGCGCATGATCGCGCAGGGCTCGCAGCAGCTGCTGGCGGCGATGCGCGCGCCCTGAAACGGGCGGCCCGGCGCGCCGGGCGGTGTCGAAACCGGCGGCGCCCGTTCGTCGTGCGGTGAGCCGCCACCACCCCAGAGGAGACGCCATGCCCGCCGCCACGAAAACCCTGGTCCTCGTCGCCACCCGCAAGGGCGCGTGGCTGTTCAGGAGCGACGCCCGCCGCCGCACCTGGGCGGTGGACGGCCCGCACTTCCTGGGCCACCAGGTCAGCCAGGTGGTGCTGGATCCGCGCGACGGCCGCACCCTGCTGGCGGCGGCGAAGACCGGCCACCTGGGCCCCACCATCTTCCGCTCCACCGACTTCGGCCGCCGCTGGAAGGAAGCGAAGCAGCCGCCGGCCTTTGCCAACACCTCGAAGACGCTGCCGGCGCGTTCGGTGGACCACACGTTCTGGCTCACGCCCGGCCACGCGGCCGAGACCGGCACCTGGTACGCCGGCACCTCGCCGCAGGGCCTGTTCCGGTCCGAAGACGGCGGCGAGACCTGGACGCCGCTGCCGGGCGTGAACGAGGACCCGCGCTTTCGCGAATGGATGGGCACGGTGCAGGACGGCACGCCCGACGGTCCGAAGCTGCATTCCATCCTGGTCGACCCGCGCGATGCGAAGCACCTGATCTTCGGCATGTCCGGCGGCGGCGTGCACGAGTCGCACGACGGCGGCCTGACCTGGCAGCCGCAGGTGCAGGGCATGGAGGTGGTGGAAGGCTTCGACCCTTCCAACATCAGCTTCCACGACCCGCACTGCGTGCGCCGCAGCCCGGCCGACCCCGAGCGCCTGTACCAGCAGAACCACTGCGGCATCTACCGCCGCGACGGCGCCGGCCAGCCCTGGCAGCGCATCGGCCGCAAGATGCCGAAGAAGGTGGGCGACGTCGGCTTCCCGATCGTGGTGCACCCGCGCGACCCCGACACCTGCTGGGTGTTCCCGATGGACGCCGCCACCGTGTGGCCGCGCACCAGCCCCGAAGGCAAGCCCGCCGCCTACGTGACGCGCAACGCCGGCCGCACCTGGCAGCGGCTGGACCAGGGTCTGCCCGCCGAGCAGGCCTGGTGGACCGTGAAGCGTCAGGCGATGACGGTCGACGACCGGCCCTCGCCCGCGCTCTACCTGGGCAACACCGCGGGCGAGCTTTGGATCGGCCGCGACGAAGGCGCGAAGTGGTCGCCGATCGCGCGCCACCTGCCCGAGATCTACGCCGTCGAGGTGGCCACCCTCGCATGAAAGCGGCCGCATGAAGGTGCTGATGCCCGCCGCGCTGCGCGACTACACCGGCCAGGCCGAGGTGCAGGCTTCGGGCGCCACGCTGGCCGAACTCTTCGCCGACCTCGACCGGCGCTTCCCCGGCCTGCGCTTCCGCGTCGTCGACGAACGGGGCCTGCTGCGGCCGAACATGCGCCTCTTCGTCAACGGCACCGGCGTGCGCGACCTCGGCCACGCGCTGAACGCGGACGATTTCGTCGCCGTGGTGCTTGCGCTCAGCGGCGGGTGAGCGGGGGCCGGGTATAAGGGTGCGGTAACCCCGCACCGTATGGACCCGGCCACCGTCATCGTCGTCCTCGCCGCCCACCTGCTCGGCACGAGCGCGCTGATGTTCCTCGTGCGCCGCCAGATGCCGCCGCGCTGCGGGGCCGGGCCCTGGGCGGCGGGGCTCGCCCTGTTCGGCGGCGCCTACCTGGTGCGGCTGGCGATCGGGCTGAGCGCGATCTCGGTCGTCGCGCTGGGGGCCGACCTGGCGATGATGCTGGCCGCCCTGCTCTTCAACGTCGGCCTGCGCCAGTTCGTGGCCGGCCCGCCGATCGCCTGGCGGCGCGCGGCGCTGCTGCTGGGCGGCTTCGCCGCCGTGGAGGTGGTGGCGATGCTGCGCTACGGCCCGCAGGGGCGCCACGTGGCGCTGAACCTGTGCCTGGGCACGCTCTACGCGTGGCTGGGCCTGAGCGCCTGGGCCGCACGCCGGCTCGTCGGCGAGCGCCTGCAGCGCCCGCTGTGGGTGGTGACGGGGCTGATGGTGGTGCAGGCGCTGATGACGCTCGCGCGCGGCCTGCACATCGGCGTCGAGGGCCCGGGCGCGGCCTACGGCGGGCTCTTCCCGCAGTTCTTCTACGGCTACTCCGCGCTCGCCGCGGTGCTGCTGGCGATGGGCCTCTTGTGGATGCTGTTCACGCGCCTGACGGGCCAACTGGCCGATCTGGCCACCCACGACCCGCTCACGCGCGTGCTCAACCGCGCCGGGCTCGACGAGGTGCTCAAGCGCCACTTCGGTGACCGCCGGGCGGCGCCGCTGGTGGTGCTGGCGGTGGACATCGACCACTTCAAGGCCATCAACGACCAGCACGGCCATGCCAGCGGCGACGAGGTGCTGCGCATGGTGGCCGACACGCTTTCGGCCCACGTGCGGCCGAACGACGTGGTGGCGCGCACCGGCGGCGAGGAGTTCGCGGTCTGCTGCCCGGGCGTGGACCGTGCCGCCGCGCTGGTGCTGGCCGAGCGGCTGCGCGCGGCGATCGCGGCGCGCACGGTACCGCTGCCGGGCGGGCCGCTGCACAGCACAGTGAGCATCGGCGTCTCGGCGCCTTGCGCCACGCGCGCCGACGTCGAACGCGCCGCCGGCGAAGCCGACCGCGCGCTCTACGCCGCGAAGGCGGGCGGCCGCAACCGCGTGGCGGCGGCCGCCTGAGCCTGCTGCAGCAGCTGGGCGACGACCGCCACCGCGATCACCTCGGGTTCCTTGCCGCCGATGCCGGGCACGCCGATCGGGCAGGTCATGCGCGCGATCGTGTCGGGCGCGAGGCCGCGCGCCTCGAAGCGGTGGACGAAGCGCGCGCGCTTGGTCTTCGAGCCGATCAGGCCCAGGAAGCCGAAGTCGGCGCGGCGCAGGATCGATTCGGTGATGGCCTGGTCGAGGGCATGGCTGTGCGTGAGCACCAGGTAGAAGGCACCCGGCGGCGCGGCCGCGACCTCGGCTTCGACCGGCTCGACGCAGACGCGTTCGACGTGCGGCGCCGAAGCTGCGGCGGGGAATTCGCTCTCGCGTTCGTCGATCCACTGCACGCGGCAGGGCAGGCCTTCGAGCAGCTTCACGATGGCGCGGCCCACGTGGCCGGCGCCGTAGAGCTGCAGGAAGAAACGCGGCTCGGGCAGCGCCCATTCGGCCGGGTGCGACTCGGACAAGGCGGTGTAGCGCAGCGTCACCGCGCCGCCGCAGCATTGGCCGAGCGCGGGGCCCAGCGGCAGGTGCTGTTCGGCCGGCAGCGGCTCGCCGCGCAGCAGCGCGCGCGCACGCTCGATGGCCTGCTGTTCCAGATGCCCGCCGCCGATGGTGCCCAGCACCTGGTCGGCCGCCACCAGCATGCGCGTGCCGGCCTCGCGCGGCACCGAACCCTTGTGCGCCGCCACTTCGACGACGACTGCCGGCCGCCCTTCGGCCTGCCAGACGAGCGCGGTGCCGAGCGTGTTCACGCCGCGCTCCGCACCGCTTCGATGGCGGTCAGGATGGCTTCGCTGGTCGCCGGTGCGCGCAGCGGCGGGTCGACGCGATGGGCGCCCACGGCAGAGACCGCGTCGCGGATGGCGAAGAACACGCTGAAGGGCAGCAGCAGCGGCGGCTCGCCCACAGCCTTGCTGCGGTGGATGCTGTCCTGCACGTTCGGGCGGTCGAACAGCCGCACGTCGAAGCGCGGCGGGCAGTCGTTGGCGGTGGGGATCTTGTAGGTGGAAGGCGCGTGCGTCATCAGCAGCCCACTCTGCGGGTGCCAGACCAGTTCCTCCATCGTCAGCCAGCCCATGCCCTGGATGAAGCCGCCTTCGACCTGGCCGATGTCCAGCGCCGGGTTGAGCGAGCGGCCGGCGTCGTGCAGCACGTCGGCGGCCAGCAGCTTCCATTCGCCGGTGAGCGTGTCCACCAGCACTTCGCTCACCGCGGCGCCGTAGGCGTAGTAGTAGAAGGGGTGGCCCTTCATCGTCTGCTTGTCCCAGCTGAGGCCGGGGGTGGCGTAGAAGCCGTCGCTCCACAGCTGCACGCGTGCCACGTAGGCGGCTTCCACCACCTGGGCGAAGGGCAGCACCTGGCCGTTCACCTGCACCTGGCCGTGCGCGAAGCGCACCTGCGCCGCGTCGCCGCCCCAATGCTTCGCGGCGAAGGCGGCCAGCCGTTCGCGCACCTGGCGCGCGGCGTCCTGCGCCGCCTTGCCGTTGAGGTCGCTGCCGGTGGACGCCGCGGTGGCCGAGGTGTTGGCCACCTTCTGGGTGTCGGTGGCGGTGCAGCGCACGGCGGCCAGCGGCAGCCCCAGTTCGTGCGCCACCACCTGCGCCACCTTGGTGTTCAGGCCCTGGCCCATCTCGGTGCCGCCGTGGTTCACCAGCACGCTGCCATCGGTGTACACGTGCACCAGCGCGCCGGCCTGGTTCAGGTGCACCACGTTGAAGGAGATGCCGAACTTCAGCGGCGTGAGCGCCAGGCCCTTCTTCAGCACCGGGCTCTTCGCGTTGAAGGCGGCCACTTCCGCGCGCCGCGCGGCGTAGCCGCTGGTCTGCTCCAGCCGGGTCACCAGCGGCTCGAGGATGTTGTCCTCCACCTTCTGGCCGTAGGGGGTGACGTTGTTGGTCTCCACGCCGTAGAAGTTGGCGCGCCGCACCGCCAGCGGGTCGCGGCCCAGCCGGCGCGCCACGCTGTCGAGCACGTACTCGATCGCGATCGCGCCCTGCGGCCCGCCGAAACCGCGGAACGCGGTGTTGCTCTGCGTGTTGGTCTTGCCCGAGAAGCCGTGCATCGCGACGTTCGGCAGCCAGTAGGCGTTGTCGAAGTGGCAGAGCGCGCGCGTCATCACCGGGCCCGAGAGGTCGGCCGAATGGCCGGCGCGCGAGACCATGGTCACCTCGGCACCGAGGATGCGGCCTTCGTCGTCGTAACCCACCTCCACCTCGTAGTGGAAACAGTGGCGGCGACCGGTGATCATGAAGTCGTCGTCGCGGTCGACGCGCAGCTTCACCGGCCGCTTCAGGCGCGTGGCGGCCACCGCCGCCACGCAGGCGAATAGGGCCGACTGCGATTCCTTGCCGCCGAAGCCGCCGCCCATGCGCCGGCACTCCACCTGCACCGCATGCGCCGGCCGGTGCAGCGCATGCGCCACCAGGTGCTGCATCTCGCTCGGGTGCTGCGTCGAGCAGAAGACCTTCATGCCGCCGTCTTCCACCGGCACCGCGTAGGCGATCTGGCCTTCCAGGTAGAACTGCTCCTGGCCACCGACGTCGAACGTGGTCTTGAAGCGGTGCGGCGCGGCGGCCAGCGCCGCCTGCGCGTCGCCGCGCTCAAGGTGCATCGGCGGCACCACGTACTGCCGCGCGGCATGCGCGGCCTCGGGCGTGAGGATGGGCGGCAGCGCGTCGGCCTGGATCACGAAGCGCGCCTTCGCCGCGGCTCGGCGCGCGGCGTCGCGCGTGGCGGCCACCACGGCGAACACCGGCTGGCCCAGGTAGCGCAGCACGGCGCCCGGTTCGCCCGCGAGGATGGGGTCGTCCTTCACCAGCGAGCCGCACTCGTTGTCGCCCGGGATGTCCTTGGCGGTGAACACGTCGACCACGCCGGGCAGCGCACGCAGCGCTTCCACGTCGACCGAACGCAGCACGCCGTGCGCCACCGGCGAGAGGCCCAGCGCCACGTGAAGCGTGCCCGCCAGCTCGGGCAGGTCGTCGGTGTAGGCCGCCTCGCCGGCCACGTGCAGGTGGGCCGATTCGTGCGGCAGCGAGACGCCGGCGACGGCAAAGCCGGTGATGGGTTCGACGGGCTTGTTCATGCCTGCACCTCGCGCGCGAAGACGCTGACGGAACTTTCCGGCAGCGGGTCCTGAGGCCGCGTCTCCAGCCAGAAGCGGCGCAGCAAATTGCCGGCCACCTGCTGCCGGTAGGCGGCGCTGGCGCGCATGTCGGTCAGCGGCTTGAAGTCTTCGGCGAGCGCCTTCACCGCCGCCTGCACCGCGGCTTCGTCCCAGGCGCGGCCGGTGACCGCCGCCTCGGCCAACGCGGCGCGCTTCACGGTGGCCGCCATGCCGCCGTAGGCGAAGCGGGCGGCGGCGACGCGCTCGCCTTCCAGCGTGACCGACAGGCCGGCGCAGACGGCCGAGATGTCGCAGTCGAAGCGCTTGCTGATCT
This sequence comes from uncultured Rubrivivax sp., assembly GCA_964454485.1. Taxonomy (GTDB): domain Bacteria; phylum Pseudomonadota; class Gammaproteobacteria; order Burkholderiales; family Burkholderiaceae_C; genus Rubrivivax. The sequence goes on along the minus strand of CAYVXO010000154.1, from coordinate 1,394 downwards.
TGTAGGCGCGCACCTGCGGCTTCGTGCGCAGCGGCACCACGAGGGTCTGCACGAACTCGCCCGGCTCGAGCCGGTTCTTCATGTAGTCGACGTAGAAGTCGGTGAGCGGCAGCGTGCGCACCTGTTCGCCGCGGCGCAGTTCGATCGACGCGTCCAGCGCCATCAGCACCGGCGCCGAGTCGCCGATGGGCGAGCCGTTGGCGACGTTGCCGCCCATCGTGCCGGCCTGGCGGATCGGCAGCGAGGCGAAGCGCAGCCACACGTCGCGCAGCGCCGGCCATTCGGCCGCCAGCGCGGCCCAGGCCGCTTCGAGCGAGGCCGCGGCGCCGATGCGCAGCGTGTCGCCTTCGACCTCCACCCGCTTCAGCTCCTCGACGTTGCCGATGTACAGCAGCGTGCCGAGGTCGCGGAACTGCTTGGTCACCCACAGGCCGATGTCGGTGCCGCCGGCCAGCAGGCGCGCCGACGGGTTGGCGTTGCGCAGCGAGGCGAACTCGGCCAGCGTGCGCGGCGCGTGGAAGCCTTCGTCGGTGTGCAGCGACGAGCGCTCGGCCATCGCGGCCAGCGCGGCGCGCACCGGTTCTGCGTCCAGCCGCACGGCGGGCGCCTCGAACATCGCCTGGCCGGCGTCCAGGATGGGCCGGTAGCCGGTGCAGCGGCAAAGGTTGCCGGAGAGGTCGTCGGCCAGCTGCTGGCGTGTGGGCTTCGTGCCGCAGGCCTGGTGGCGCTCGTAGGCGGACCAGAGCGACATCACGAAGCCCGGGGTGCAGAAGCCGCATTGCGAGCCGTGGCAGTCGACCATGGCCTGCTGTGCAGGGTGGAGCTGATCGCCCTGCTTCAGGTCTTCCACCGTGAAGAGCGCCTTGCCGTCCAGCGTGGGCATGAACTGGATGCAGGCGTTCACCGGCTTCAGCACCAGCGCGCCGCCCGAATCCAGCTCGCCCAGCACCACGGTGCAGGCGCCGCAGTCGCCTTCGGCGCAGCCTTCCTTGGTGCCGCTGCAGCCCAGGTCCTCGCGCAGCAGTTCGAGCAGGGTGCGATCGGGAGCGACGTCGTGCAGCGTCTGGAAGGCGCCGCGGCGGATGAATCGGAGCGGTTTGCGGATCATGATGTGCGGCGATGCGAGAATGGCTGTGAGGTTGCGCGGTCTTCGCATGGTGCGGCCCGTGCAGTGTTTGGCGCTGCACCCGGGTGGCCATGTAGTATCGCCGCTGCTGACGACAACGAGCACCCGAGGGTGCAATAACCAGAGACAAGCCAGTATGACGACGACGCAGGCGCGGCTGCAGCTGCGCGGCATCACCAAGCGCTATCCGTCGGTGCTCGCCAACGATGCCATATCGCTGGCGGTGCAGCCCGGCGAGATCCACGCGGTGCTCGGTGAAAACGGTGCC
>CAYVXO010000153.1:0-14662 GCA_964454485.1 uncultured Rubrivivax sp. | reverse complement strand
GGCGAGCCGCTCAAGCCCGGCGCCATCTACAACAGCAACCGCTTCACGCTGCGCGGCCTGCTGCAGGCCGGCGGCTGCGAGCCGCAGGACTTCGGCATCGTGCCCGACAAGCTCGAAGCCACGCGCGCCACGCTGCGCGCGGCCGCCGAGAAGAACGACCTCATCATCACCAGCGGCGGCGTCTCGGTGGGCGAGGAAGACCACCTGAAGCCCGCCATCCTGGCCGAAGGCACGCTCGAGACCTGGCAGATGGCGATCAAGCCGGGCAAGCCGCTCGCCTTCGGCACCGTGCGCCGGCCCGACGGCAGCGCCGCCCTGATCCTGGGCCTGCCGGGCAACCCGGTCTCCAGCTTCGTGACCTACCTGCTGTGCGTGAGCACGGTGCTGCGCGCGCTGCAGGGCATGGCCTGGGGCCTGCCGCAGGCGCTGCCGCTGCGCGCCGACTTCGACTTCCCCAAGCCCGACAAGCGGCGCGAGTTCCTGCGCGCGCGGCTCAACGCCGAAGGCGGGCTGGAGCTGTTCGCCAACCAGAGCTCGGGCGTGCTGACCTCCGCCGTCTGGGCCGACGGCTTCGTCGACAACCCGCCGGGCCAGGCCATCCGGCGCGGCGACCTGGTGCGTTTCCTGCCGCTGTCGGAACTGGTGGCGCGATGAAGGTCGGGCGATGAAGGTGAACGTGCGCTACTTCGCCTCGCTGCGCGAGGCGCTGGGCCCGGGCGAGACGGTGGAACTGCCCGCGCCGACCACGCTGGGCGGCCTGCGCGACCTGTTGCTGGCACGCGGCGGCCGCCATGCCGAAGTGCTGGCGCGCACGCGCGCCGTGCGCAGCGCGCTCAACCAGGCCATGGCCGAGGAAACGGCGCGTCTGGACGACGGCGCCGAGGTCGCGTTCTTCCCGCCCGTCACCGGCGGCTGAGCGCCGCCAGCGCCTGCGCCGTGGGGGGCGCGGCCGGGTGCATCGGCGCCCGCAGCTCGTTCGCGATCCGGCCCTCGGCGGCGAGCGCGGCCTTCAGCGGCGCCGGGTTGGGCTCGACGAATGCCGCCTTCACCACCGGCTGCAGGCCGCGCCAGAGCCGGCGCGCCTGGTCCAGGTCCGAAGCCGCGAAGGCGCGCTGCAGCGACACGAAGCGATCCGTCGCCAGGTGGGCCGAAGCGGTGATGCCGCCGGCCGCGCCGCGCGCCAGCTGGTCGAACAACTCGTCGTCGTTGCCGGCCAAGAGCGCCAGCCGGCCGTCGGCCAGCACCGCCTCGGCGGTGGCGCGGTCGCTGCTGCAGTCCTTCAGCGCCACGATGCGCGGGTGCGCGGCCAGCGCCAGCAGCGTCGGCACCTCGATGCGCACGCCGGTGCGCGCCGGGATGTCGTAGACCACCAGCGGCAGCGGCGAGATTTCGGCCACCTTCAGGAAGAACTCGGCGATGCCCGCCTGCGAAGGCTTCACGTAGGCCGGCGCGGTGAGCAGGAAACCGGCCAGCGGCAGCGCGGCGGCGAGCACACGCGCCCGCTCGCCCACCCGCTCCGGCCGCGTGCCTGCCAGCCCGGCGACGACCGGCAGGCCGCCGGCGGCGTCCAGCGTGGTGGCCAGCACCTGCTGCTGCTCTTCGGGGTCGAGCATCGCCGCCTCGCCGGTGCTGCCGCAGGGCACGAAGCCGGCCACGCCTTGCGCAGCGTAGTGGTGCACCAGCTTCGCCAGCGCCGCGGTGTCGACCGCGCCGCCGCGAAACGGCGTCACCAGGGGGATCCAGATGCCGGAGAAATCCATTCACACGCTCCTTGGGTGGGGAGCCGGAAGAGCGTGCGGACGGGGCGGGAAAGGGGGAAGGGACGAGAGGGCCACCTTGCGTTCCGTCGCTCGTCCGGCGACGGAACAGCCGCTGCTCCGTTCAGACGAGCAGGGGCTCTTTCGCTTTCAGCAGGGTGGCCATGCGCCGATTCTAGCGGTGGGACAATCGCCGCCCATGGCCCGCGTGACGATCCAGACCGAAGACTTCGACCTCTCGGCCGAGGTGGCCGCCTTGCGTGCCGGCGACGCCGGCGTCGGCGCCATCGCCAGCTTCCTGGGCACGGTGCGCGACCGCAACGACGGCACCGGCGTCAGCGCGATGGAGCTGGAGCATTACCCCGGCATGACCGAGCGCGCCATCGAGGCCATGGTTGACGAGGCCTTCAAGCGCTTCCAGATCCGCGCCGCGCGCGTGATCCACCGCGTCGGGCGGCTCGAGCCGAAGGACCAGATCGTGCTGGTCGCGGTGACCTCCGCGCATCGCGGCCAGGCCTTCCAGGCCTGCGAGTTCCTGATGGACTACCTGAAGACCCAGGCCCCGTTCTGGAAGAAGGAACAGACGCCCGAAGGCGCGCGCTGGGTCGACGCCCGCGTGGCCGACGACGCGGCGGCGGCACGCTGGGGCCTGGCGTCGGCGAACGCCGGCGCGGCGGGCGGCTGAGGCGGCGCGATGGCCGCCGAAGCCGAGACCCCGGGCGACGAGATCACCCCGCGCACGCTGCGCAACGCGCTCGGGCGCTTCGCCACCGGCGTCACCATCGTCACCTGCCTGGACGCGCAGGGCGAACGCGTCGGCCTGACCGCGAATTCCTTCAACGCGCTCTCGCTGGAGCCGCCGCTGGTGCTGTGGTCGCTGCGCCGCCAGAGCCCCAGCCTGGCGGCGTTCGAGGCGGCTTCGCATTGGGTGGTGAACGTGCTGGCCGAGACGCAGGTGGAGCTGTCGCGCCGTTTCGCCTCGGCGGTGGCCGACAAGTTCGAGCGCGGCCCGTGGACGCCCGGGCTGGGCGGCGCGCCGGTGCTGGCCGGCGCCGCCGCGGTCTTCGAATGCGAACGCCATGCCGTGCACGACGGCGGCGACCACCGCCTCTTCGTGGGCCGCGTGCGCCGGCTGGCCGACGGGGCGCTGGCGCCGCTGCTGTTCCACAGCGGGCACTACCGCATGCTGGGGGAGGTCCTGTGACGACGCGCTACGTCCCTTCGCACATCGCCGGCAATGCCGCCGGCCTGACGCCGCTGCAGCGCGAACTGGTCGGCCGGGTGGCCGAACTGGGGCCGGCCTGGTCGGCGCGCGCGGTGCGATACGACCGCGACGCCAGCTTCCCGCTGGAGAACTTCGACGACATGCGCCGCGCCGGCCTGCTGGCGCTGTGCGTGCCGCGCGACTGCGGCGGCCTGGGGGCCGATTTCCTGACCCACGCGCTGGTCACCGCCGAGATCGGCCGCTGGTGCGGCGCCACCGCGCTCAACTTCAACATGCACGTCTCGGCCTGCCTGTGGTCCGGGCTGGTGGCCGACGCGCTGGAGATGTCGAGCGCCGAGCGCGCCGACCACGAGCGCGTCCGCGCGCTGCACTTCGCGCGCATCGTCGAGCAGGGCCAGGTCTTCGGCCAGCCCTTCAGCGAAGGCGGCGCCGCGGCCGCCGGCGCCGCGCCCTGGGGCACGGTGGCGCGCAAGGTGGAAGGCGGCTACCTGGTGAGCGGGCGCAAGATCTTCGCCAGCCTGGCGGGCGCCGCCGACTGGTACGCGGTACTGTGCACGCTGGAACGGCCGGGCCGCGAAGGGCGCGGCTCGCGGCGCGACGCGCTGTACCTGGCGGTGCCGGCCGGTGCGCCGGGCGTCACCGTGCACGGCGACTGGGACCCGCTGGGCATGCGCGGCACGGTCAGCCGCAACATCGACTTCCGCGACGTCTTCGTGCCGGAAGAATCGCGCCTGCTGCCCGAAGGGCTGTGCTTCCAGGCCGCGAACCGCTTCCCGCACATGTTCGCCGTGCCGTCGCCGGCCTACATGGGCATCGCGCAGGCCGCCTACGACTTCACCGTGCAGTACCTGCGCGCCGAGGTGCCCGGCATGCCGCCGGTGATGCGCCGCCAGTACCCGACCAAACAGCAGGCGGTGGCGCAGATGCGCATCCAGCTGGAGGCGACGCGGGCGCTCTTCCTGCAGAGCGCGCGCGACGCCGGCGTCGACCCCGACCCGGACACGCGCATGCGCCTCTATGCCGCGCACTACACGGTGATGGAGAACGCCAACGACCTGTGCCGGCTGGCCATGCGCACCTGCGGCGGCCACGGCATGCTGAAGACGCTGCCGCTGGAGCGCCTGTACCGCGACAGCCGCTGCGGCAGCCTGATGCTGCCCTGGACCGCCGAGATCTGCCTGGACCGCCTTGGGCGCGAATGCCTGTACGAGGCGGGCGAGGAAGACGAAGCCATCGACGGCTGAGCGGTCCTTGACGTTCCGCAAGCCCGGCCGGGGTTGAAACGCCGGCCGGCTGCCCCAATTCCGACGCAACCGGAGGATTTCTTCATGCGTCTGGACAAACTGACGACCGCCTTCCAGCAGGCCCTGGGCGAAGGCCAGAGCTTGGCCGTGGCGCGCGACAACCCGTACATCGAACCCGCCCACCTGCTGGCGGCCATGCTGCAGCAGCCCGACGGGCCCAAGGCCCTGCTCGACCGCGCAGGCGCGAACACGGCCGCGCTGGCCACCGCGATGGACACGGCGATCCGCAACCTGCCGCAGGTGCAGGGCGGCGGCCAGCCGGTGCAGCCCGGACGCGACCTCATCAGCCTGCTGCAGGCCGCCGACAAGGAAGCCGGCAAGCGCGGCGACCAGTTCATCGCCAGCGAGATGTTCCTGCTCGCGGCGGCCGATTCGAAGAGCGACTTCGGCGGCATCGTGCGCGGCCACGGCCTCACCCGCAAGGCGCTGGAAGCGGCGGTGGAGGCGGTGCGCGGCGGCCAGAAGGTCGACTCGGCCGAAGCCGAAGGCCAGCGCGAGGCGCTGAAGAAGTACACCCTGGACCTCACCGAGCGCGCGCGCCAGGGCAAGCTGGACCCGGTGATCGGCCGCGACGACGAGATCCGGCGCGCGATCCAGGTGCTGCAGCGGCGCAGCAAGAACAACCCGGTGCTGATCGGCGAGCCGGGCGTGGGCAAGACCGCCATCGTCGAAGGGCTGGCGCAGCGCATCGTCAACGGCGAGGTGCCCGACAGCCTGAAGGACAAGCGCGTGCTGGTGCTCGACATGGCGGGCCTGCTGGCCGGCGCCAAGTACCGCGGCGAGTTCGAGGAACGGCTCAAGGCCGTGCTCAAGGAGGTGGCCGCCGACGAAGGCCGCATCATCCTCTTCATCGACGAGTTGCACACCATGGTGGGCGCCGGCAAGGCCGAAGGCGCCATCGACGCCGGCAACATGCTGAAGCCCGCGCTCGCGCGCGGCGAACTGCACTGCATCGGCGCCACCACGCTGGACGAGTACCGCAAGTACGTGGAGAAGGACGCCGCGCTCGAGCGCCGCTTCCAGAAGGTGCTGGTCGACGAGCCGAGCGTCGAGGCCACCGTGGCCATCCTGCGCGGCCTGCAGGAGAAGTACGAGGTCCACCACGGGGTGGAGATCACCGACCCGGCGATCGTCGCCGCGGCCGAGCTTTCGCACCGCTACATCACCGACCGCTTCCTGCCCGACAAGGCGATCGACCTCATCGACGAGGCGGCGGCCAAGATCAAGATCGAGATCGACTCCAAGCCGGAGGCGATGGACAAGCTCGACCGCCGGCTGATCCAGCTGAAGATCGAACGCGAGGCGGTTCGCAAGGAGAAGGACGAAGCCTCCATCAAGCGCATGGCCCTGATCGAGGACGAGATCGCCAAGCTCGAGCGCGAGTACGCCGACCTGGAAGAGATCTGGAAGAGCGAGAAGGCCACCGCCCAGGGCAGCGCCCAGGTCAAGGAAGAGATCGACCGCATCCGCCAGCAGGTGGAGGACCTGAAGCGCAAGGGCGACTTCAACAAGGTCGCCGAGCTGCAGTACGGCAAGCTGCCCGAACTGGAGAAGCGGCTGAAGGAGGCGCAGGCCAAGGAAAGCGGCAAGAAGGGCGGCGGCAAGCCGCAGCTGCTGCGCACCATGGTCGGCGCGGAGGAGATCGCCGAGGTCGTGTCACGCGCCACCGGCATCCCGGTGAGCAAGCTGATGCAGGGCGAGCGCGACAAGCTGCTGCAGATGGAGACGAAGCTGCACGAGCGCGTGGTCGGCCAGGACGAGGCCATCGTGGCGGTGGCCGACGCCATCCGCCGTTCGCGCGCGGGCTTGAGCGACCCCAACCGGCCGCTGGGCAGCTTCCTGTTCCTGGGCCCCACCGGCGTCGGCAAGACCGAGCTGTGCAAGGCGCTGGCCGGCTTCCTGTTCGACAGCGACGACCACATGATCCGGGTCGACATGTCGGAGTACATGGAGAAGCACTCGGTGAGCCGGCTGATCGGCGCGCCGCCGGGCTACGTGGGCTACGACGAAGGCGGCGCCCTCACCGAAGCCGTGCGCCGCAAGCCCTACAGCGTGCTGCTGCTCGACGAGGTGGAGAAGGCCCACCCGGACGTCTTCAACGTGCTGCTGCAGGTGCTGGACGACGGCCGCCTGACCGACGGCCAGGGCCGCACGGTCGACTTCAAGAACACCGTGATCGTGATGACCAGCAACCTGGGGTCTCACCTCATCATGCAGATGGCGGGCCAGAACAGCGAGGACATCAAGGACGCGGTCTGGGCCGAGGTCAAGAGCCACTTCAGGCCCGAGTTCCTGAACCGCATCGACGAGACGGTGGTGTTCCATGCGCTCGACGAGAAGCACATCCAGGACATCGCGAAGATCCAGCTGCGCATGCTGGAGGCGCGGCTGGAGAAGCTGGAGATGAAGCTGGACGTGTCGCCGGCCGCGCTGGCCGAACTGGCCAAGGTGGGCTTCGACCCGGTGTTCGGCGCCCGCCCGCTCAAGCGGGCGATCCAGCAGCGCATCGAGAACCCGGTCTCCAAGCTCATCCTCCAGGGCCGCTTCGGCCCCAAGGACGTGATCCCGGTGAACGTGGAGAAGGGCGAGTTCAGCTTCGAGCGCGTCGTGCACTGACGGCGCGCGCCCGGCGCTCGATGAGCACCGTGTAGGGCAGGGGCCTCGCCTTCGCGCCTTCGGGCGCGAAGGCGGTGCGCACGGCGGCGAGCATCAGCATCAGGAGGGCAGTCATGCGGTCACTCGCCCCACAGGGCGCCGGTGGTGTTGAAGCCGGCCAACGAACCGGTGCCTTCGCTCATGACGAGCCCTTCGCTCATGACGAGACCCTCGCTCATGACGATGCCTTCGCTCATCACCACGCCCTCGCTCATCACGACGCCTTCGCTCATCACCACGCCCTCGCTCATCACGACGCCCTCGCTCATGACGACGCCGCTGGCCAGCACGGTGCCGCTGCCCGAGACCAGCCATGAAGAGAGGGTGGACGCGGGCATGAAGATGCCCGTCTTGCCCAGTTGCGAACTGCTGCCGGCCAGCGCGTCGGCCATGAGCACGCCGCCGCTGAGCATGGGCACGGTGCCGGTGGAGACGTAGTTGGACGTGAAGCGCTGAGGGTAGGTGTTGGCGGCGATGCCGGTGCCCAACCAGTACGTCGGCTGGGTCCACATCGCGAAGTTGGAGGCCCAGGCCAGGCGCGGGTCCCAGATCGGCTGCCAGGTGTTGAACAGCTTGTCGCCGGTGGCGACGTGGCTGCCGCCCACGGTGACGATGCGCGACCAGTTGAAGCTGGTGCCGGCCACCGTGCTGCTGCGAGCGGACGGCAGCAGCTTGCTCGAAGCCAGCATGCTGGTGCTGCCGGCGACCAGCGAGCCGGCCTGCGAGGCACCCATCAGGTCGGTGCGCAGTGATTGCGCCAGGCGCACGGCGCCTTCCAGGTTCAGGCTGCCCGCGCCCTGCTCGACGAGGCCGTAGCCGGCCATCGGCTGCGCGGTGTACTGCAGGATGGCCTTCACCAGCGGCGGCGTCAGGCCCGGGTTCACCTGCAGCAGCACGGCGGCGGCGCCGGCCACCGCCGGCGCGGCGACTGAGGTGCCGCTGAGCTCGATCAGGCTCTGGCCGTAAGTGGAAATGCTGCCGGCATTCGTCACCAGCTGCGGGAACAGGGTGGCGAGGGTGTTCTTCGTCGGGTTGCTCGACGAGGCGGCGGTGGAGTTGGCGCCGATCACCTTGTTGCCGGCGGCCACCAGGTCGGGCTTGATGATGTTGTCGTACCACTTCCAGGTGCCCATGTCGAGGTAGGCACGGGTCGGGCCGCGGGAGCTGAAGTTGGTGACGACGTCGTCGCCGCGGGCGGCGGTGGCCTTGTAGTTCAGCGCGCCGACGGTGATCACCGTCGGGTCGTTGCCGGGCGAGGAGATGGTGCCGAACACCTGCTTGCCGCTGAGATTGAGGCCGAAGTTGCCGCTGGCCACCACCACCGTGATGCCCATCGACGCGGCGGCGCGGACGGCGGCGCACAGCGGGTCGTAGTCCCAGGGGTCGGTGGATGCCGCCGCCAGGCTCAGGTTCATCACCTTGATGTTGTACTCGCGCGCGTGGTACATGACCCAGTTGATGCCTTCGAGCGCGTCGCTGATCGTGCCCACGCCGAGCGAACTCAGCACGCGCACGTCGTAGATGTTGGCGCCCGGGGCGATGCCGGTAGAGTCGGGGCTCTGGTAGAAACCGCGGCCGGCGGCCACCGATGCCACGTGGGTGCCGTGGCCGTAGGGGTCCTGGAAGTTGTCGTTGTCGGCCGCGATGGCGGCTTCGTAGCTGGCCAGCGCCGCGCTGCCGGGCATCGGCGAGGAGGCGGTGGCGTTCGTCGCGTCGGCCCAGTTGGCGGCGTCGGCCTTCAGCATCGAGACATTGCGCATCACGCGCGAGGCGGTGTTCGCGGCGTTGCGGAAGTTGCGGTGCGCCTTCATGACGCCCGAATCCAGGATCGCGATGCCGACGCCCGTGCCGTCGTAGCCGGCGTAGGCGGTGGAAGACGAGTAGGTCCGCACGGCGCTCGTGGTGGCGCCGGCGATCGCTTCCTGCGTGCTGCCCGAGGACGCGGTGTCGCGGTTCGGCGCCACCGAGACCACGTCGGGCAGCCGGGCCATCCGCTTGACGGCGCCGACAGGCATGGCCACCGTCAGCGACTTGATGGCCGGGTGCACCACCTGCACCACGCCGCCGAGCGCTTCGATGCCGGCGCGCAGGTCGGTCATCTGCGGGTCCGTGCTGTCGCTCAGCACCACTACCTGCACCTTGTGCTGGCCCTTCCTGGACTTCTTGGACCACTTGGCCTTCTTGCTGCCCGGGTTCATCAGCTCGACCATCAGGTCGGCGGAGATGTGCCCCTTGACCTGCGCCTGCAGGACCGGGTCCATCGTGCGGGCCTGCGCCTGCAGCGGCGACATCGAGGCAGTGACCGCGACCAGCGCTGCCGCAGTGCCGAAGGCGGCGGCGACCAGACCTTGGCGCGCGAACTGAAGGATTCTTTTCATTCGATCCGTCCGGATTTGACGAGGAAATATCCCTCGCGGGGTGATGACGGAATGCTACGGAGAATTCGCATCCAAATGTGTCAGTCGAAAGCGTATTGGCGCGGCGTTTCGTGAAATTCGGCAACTGGCCCGGAAAGCCCGTTCTTTTCCGCCTTTCGGCGGAGGGTGGGGCCCGAAATGTTCAAGCGCCGTCCATGCAAATCAGGCACTTGCGTGCGCCGGCGTGAATCCGCCACGAAGGGCTGGCGAACACGAAAATGTTCGCTCAAGTTCCTCAAGTTCCGGCCGATATCAACTCGAAGCAGGCGGAATTCGGACGATCGAATATCGCCCGATATTCATTTCGATATTCGGGCCCGAAAAGCAGAACGGCGGCGCACGCAGGCGCCGCCGTCCGGGAGAAGGGGTTTCAGACCGGCGCGCCGACGCGCTCGAGCTGCATGCGGGCGAGCGTCAGGTTGCTCGCGCTGGCGTGCAGCACCAGGTGCACGACCACGCTCTCGTGGCCCGGTACGGCCTTCAGCAGCAGGTGCTGCTGGCCGACCGTGACCGCGCCTTCCGGCATCGCCGGCGAGAGGCCCAAGGTGGCGGCTGCGCCGGCCATGGTCTCCACCAGTCGGAGGCCCTGTTCGGCCAGCCGCTCTGGCGAGATCTCGCCGGTGTGCGCCAGCGGCTTGCGGGTGGCGGTGTCGAACACGCAGCAGGCCACCACGCCCTTCACCGCCGCGCAGCGCCGCGCGTAGTCGACCCAGCGGTCGACCGCCGGGGCGGGTGCGGGGGACAGGGGCATGGGTTGGGTGGGCGCTTCGGGCCGCGGCACCCTGGGGCGCGGCACGGCGCGGGTGATGTCGGTCTCGAGTGCAGCGCCCTGGAGGTCGGCACCCTGCATGCGGTTCCAGACGCCGCTGATGAACGACCAGGCGTCGTTCGGGCGCGTGGCCTGGGGCGTGACGCGCACGACCACGCCGCTGCTGCCGGCCAGCTGCGCGCCCTGGGTGGCCAGCGTGGTGGCCGACCCCAGCGGCAGCAGCAGCAGGTCGCGGTTCGGCCAGGGGCCGCGCTGGATGGACTCTCGCAGCGGCTTGAGCGCCGTCGCCAGCACGTGGCCCGGCAACTCGCCCACCATCAGCACGCCCAGCCGGGCGCGCGAGAGCAGCACCTGGGCGAGCGACTGGCGGGTCTGGCTGTCGGCGTTGATGTCGGTGCTGTACAGGCGCAAGGTGCCCTTGCCGAGCGGTATCTCGACGAACTGGATCACCGCCAGCGCCACGCCCTGACCCTGGCGGCGCACGGACAACTGCTGCACCCGCGCGCCGGCGGCACTGGCCAGCGCGCCGAGCAGGCGCAGCGTGGCGGTGGTGCCGACGTCGTGCAAGGCGATGAATTCCGGTGCCAGGCGCTCGAACTGCTGCAGCAGCGCGCTCGCGGGGTCGATGCTGACGAAGAGTTCGACCTTGTCGTCCGAGATGCGGCGGCCGACTTCACGCTGGCCCTGGCCGAGGTAGTCCTCGCGGTCGCGCACGATCTGCGTCGCCGGGTCGGCCAGGTCTTCGGGCGCCGGGCGCGGCGGCACCTGGCCGGGCTCGGGCACGAAGGTGCGGAACACCCCGGTCTCGGTGACGCCCGGGCGGCGCGCCGTTCGCTGGGGCGGCGGCGGCCAGGGCAGGTCGTCGTCTTCTTTGCGCGCCATGGGTCGGGATTGCGGGTGATCGGGGCGGGGCTGCGAAGGGGCCGCCGATGGTAAGGCGGGGCGTACCGTTCCAGGTCCCTCCGGGAACGGATAAAGCCGGTTCGTAGAATGGCGCATTTCACGGCTATCGGCCAGCCCCTAGCAAACATGAGCGCAGCAGCGAGGAATTCCGCCCCCGTGGTCGTCGTCGGCGCGGGTCTGGCGGGTCTGGCGACGGCGCTGCACCTGGCGGCCGAACGTCCCGTGGTGGTGCTGGCCAAGCGCGGTCTCGACGAAGCGGCCACGGCCTGGGCGCAGGGCGGCATCGTCGGCGTGCTGGGCAGCGACGACAGCATCGAATCGCACGTGCGCGACACGCAGGATGCCGGCGCCGGCCTGGTGGACGAGCACACGGCGCGCTTCATCGCCGAGCACAGCGCGGCGGCGATCGAATGGCTGGTCGAATCGGGCGTGCCCTTCTCGGAAGACCCGGCGGGCCCGCTGGGCCTGCACCTCACGCGCGAAGGCGGGCACGCGGTGCGGCGCATCGCGCACGCGGCCGACGCCACCGGCAAGGCCATCCACGACGCGCTGCTGGCGCGCGCGGCGCGCCATCCCAACATCAGCCTGCGCGAACGCTGGATGGCGGTGGACCTGATCACATCTCGCCACCTGAAGCGCGACGAAGCGCTGCGCTGCTACGGCGTCTATGCGCTGGACATCGACCGCCGCCGCGTCGAGACGCTGCCCGCGGCCGCGGTGGTGCTGGCCTCGGGCGGCGCCGGCAAGGTCTACCGCTACACCACCAACCCCGAGACGGCCACCGGCGACGGCATCGCGATGGCCTGGCGTGCCGGCTGCCGGGTCGCGAACATGGAGTTCATCCAGTTCCACCCGACCTGCCTGTACCACCCGGATGCGCGCAGCTTCCTCATCACCGAGGCGCTGCGCGGCGAAGGCGCCAGGCTCACGCTGCCCGACGGCACCCGCTTCATGCCGGCGCACGACGAACGCGGCGAGCTGGCGCCGCGCGACATCGTCGCGCGCGCGATCGACTTCGAGATGAAGAAGCACGGCCTGGACTTCGTCTGGCTGGACGCGCGCCACCTCGGAGAGGACTTCCTCAAGTCCCACTTCCCGACCATCCACGCGCGCTGCCTGGGCCTGGGCCTGGACATCGCGAAGCAGCCGATCCCCGTGGTGCCGGCGGCGCACTACACCTGCGGCGGCGTCGTCACCGACCTCGAAGGGCGCACCGACCTGCCGGGGCTGTTTGCGGTCGGCGAGACCACCTACACCGGCCTGCACGGCGCCAACCGGCTGGCCAGCAACTCGCTGCTGGAATGCGTGGTGCTGGGCCGGACCTGCGCCGAACGCATCCAGGCCAGCGGGCTGGTCGCCGAGACCTCGCTGCCGCCCTGGGACGAAAGCCAGGTCGAGGACGCCGACGAGCAGGTCGTGATCGCCCACAACTGGGACGAACTGCGGCTTCTGATGTGGAACTACGTCGGCATCGTGCGCACGACGCGGCGGCTGGAACGCGCCCTGCACCGCATCAAGCTGCTGCGCGGCGAGATCGACGACTACTACGCCAACTTCCGCGTCACGCGCGACCTGCTGGAACTGCGAAACCTCGTGGTCTGCGCCGAGCTCATCGTGCGTTCGGCGCTGCGCCGGCACGAAAGCCGCGGCCTGCACTACAGCCGCGATTTCCCGGACACGCTGCCGGTGAGCTTCCCGACGGTGCTGACGCGGCCGGCGAAGAGCCTGAGGCGCTGAAGTGCCGGCTCAGGCGCGCGCGCGCATCGCGGCGCGCGCCTGCACGAAGCCGAAGGCGTATTCCACCGCGTCGGCCACCTGGCGTTCGCTCTCGTTGCGCTCGCGCTCGCTCAGGTAGAAGGCGAAGTCCACCGGGTGGCGGATGTAGCGCGGCTGCAGCCGGTTCAGCGCCACGCAGGCCACGTCGGCCAGCAGTTCCTCGTTGTGCTCGACGCCGGGGAAGCGCGGCGCGGTGGCGACCACCGCCTCGTAGACGGCGTGTTCGTTGTGGTTGCGGATCGACGCGAAATCGACGCTCATGCAGCAGGCTCCGGCGGTGCTTCGGCCACCGCGATATCGGCCGCGCCGGCGCCGCCTTGAGCGCCTACGGCCGCGCCAGCACGCGCATCGAGAAGTCCACCGCCTTCACGTCCTTCGTGAGGTGGCCGATCGAGATGCGGTCGACGCCGGTGGCGGCGATCGCGCGCAACTGCTCCAGCTGCACGGCGCCCGAGACTTCCAGCAGCGCGCGCCCGCGGTTCACCGCCACCGCCTCGCGCATGCGCGCGAGGTCGAAGTTGTCCAGCAACACGCTCTTGGCGCCATGGGCCAGCGCCTCTTCGAGCTGGGCGATGGTCTCGACCTCGATCTGGATCTCGACGCCCGCGTTCAGCGCCTGCGCGTTGGCCAGCACCTGGGCCACGCCGCCGGCCGCGGCGATGTGGTTCTCCTTGATCAGGATGCCGTGCCACAGCGCCAGCCGCTGGTTCTGCCCGCCGCCCACGCGCACCGCGTACTTCTGCGCCTGGCGCAGGCCGGGCAGGGTCTTGCGCGTGTCCAGGATGGCGCAGCCGCGCGGCAGCGGCGAGGCGCCGGCGACCGCGTCGACGTGGCGCCGCGTTTCCGTGGCGGTGGCCGAGAGCAGCTGGATGAAGTTGAGCGCCGGCCGCTCGGCCGCGAGCAGCGCGCGCGCCTCGCCCTCGATCAGCACGACCGGCCGGTTCGCCTCCATCCACGCGCCTTCGGCAACCTGCCAGTCGAGCTTCGCGTGCGGGTCGAGCGCCTTCACGACGCCGTCGAACCAGTCGCGGCCGCACAGCACGGCGGCTTCGCGCGCCAGCACTTGTGCGCGCACCCGTTCGCCGGCGGGCACCAGCAGGCCGGTCCAGTCGACGTCGCCGATGTCTTCGGCCAGCGCGTCGCGGATGTTGCGCTCGCGCGCCGATGCGAGGGTCTCGTTCATGCGCTTCCGATGTTGGGAACGAAGCCGGCGGCCGGCTTCGCGATCGCGCCCGGGTTCGCCTTCACGAAGTCGAGCATGCGCTCGATGCAGCCGAGCGCCTTGCGGCGCACCGGCTCTTCGATCGTGATCTCGCCACTGCCCGTTTCCAGGCACTCGATGAGCCCGGGCAGCGCATTCATCGCCATCCACGGGCAGTGCGCGCAGCTCTTGCAGGTGGCGCTGCGGCCAGCGGTGGGCGCCTCGATCAGCGTCTTGCCCGGCGCCAGCTGGCGCATGCGGTGCATGAGGCCGTTGTCGGTGGCGACGATGTATTCCTTCGCCGATCCCTTGACCACCGCGTCCAGCAGCTGCGAGGTGCTGCCCACCACGTCGGCCTGCAGCACCACGCTCTGCGGGGATTCCGGGTGCACCAGCACCTGCGCCTTCGGGTGGTCCTGGCGCAGCAGCTCCAGTTCGAGGCCGCGGAACTCGTCGTGCACGATGCAGGCGCCGTTCCACATCACCATGTCGGCGCCGGTCTGCTCCTGGATGTAGCGGCCCAGGTGGCGGTCGGGCGCCCACAGCACCTTCTGGCCCTGCGCCTTCAGGTGCTGCACGATGGCCAGCGCGCACGAGCTCGTCACCATCCAGTCGGCGCGCGCCTTCACCGCCGCGCTGGTGTTGGCGTAGACCA
>CAYVXO010000152.1:0-14824 GCA_964454485.1 uncultured Rubrivivax sp. | reverse complement strand
CGGCCTGCGGCACGGGCCCGGACCCGGCGGCCGGCGTCGTCGAGTTCGACAGCGCCGGCGCCAGCGGCTTCGAAGGCGGCATCGACAACACCGTGGTCGTGGTGCGCCGCAGCGGCGGTGCCCAGGGCGCGGCCAGCGTGCTGGTCACCAGCGCCGACGGCAGCGCGCACGCGGGCACCGACTACCTGCCCGTGAGCACGCTGGTCCGTTTCGAGGACGGCGAACAGGGCACGCGGGCGGTGCCGGTGGCGGTGGTCGACAACGGCGTGGCCGACGGCGACCGCACGGTCTCGCTCTCGCTGTCGCGCCCCGGCGGCTGCGCCGCGCTGGGCGCGCAGGCGACCACGACGCTCACGATCCACGACAACGACACCCCGCTGCCGCCCACGAGCTTCAACGTCAGCGGCACCGTGAGCGGCCTGCTCGGCACCGGCCTCGTGCTGGTCGACCGCTTCGACACCACGCACCCGGTCACGCCCGCGGGCGACGGCAGCGTGCTGCTGCGCAGCGGCGTGGTCGACCGCACCGGCTACGAGATCGCCGTGCAGACGCAGCCGGTGAACCCGGCGCAGAACTGCACGGTCGCCAACGGCAGCGGCACCATCGACGGCGCCGACGTCACCAACGTCGCCATCACCTGCACCACGGTGGCCGCCAGCGGCTCGCTGGACCAGAGCTTCGGCACCGGCGGCAAGCTGAACAACGCGTTGCCGGCCGCGCGCGCGCTGGCGGTGCAGCCCGACGGGCGCCTGCTCGCGCTGGGCGGGCTGAAGCTCTCGCGCTACAACGTGGACGGCAGCGCGGACACCGGCTTCGGCAGCGCGGGCGTCGTCACCATCGCCGCCAGCGGCGGGCCGGTGGACGAGATGCGCGCCTTGGCGCTGCAGCCCGACGGGCGCATCGTGGTCGCCGGCTGGACCTCGCTGCCCACGCAGTCGAACGACAACCTGGTGGTGCTGCGCTTCAACGCCGACGGCAGCCCCGACACCAGCTTCGGCAGGAGCGGCCAGGTGATCGTCGACTTCGCCGGCCTTGCCGACCGCGCCTACGCGGTGCTGGTGCAGCCCGACGGTCGCATCGTCGCCGCCGGCATCGCCACCCTGGGCACGCTGGCCGCCGCCGACCAGGACATGGCCCTCGTGCGCCTGAACGCCGACGGCAGCCTGGACGCCGGCTTCGGCAGCGGCGGCAAGCTCACGGCCAACGTGGCCGGCAAGGCCGACTTCGGCTACGCGCTGGCGCGCCAGGCCGACGGCAAGCTGGTCGTGGCCGGCCGCGTGGGCGCCGACGGCGGCAGCAACCCCGACATGGGCCTGCTGCGCGTGAACGCCGACGGCAGCATCGACACCGCCTTCGGCAGCAACGGCCGCGTGCGGGTGGACTTCGGCGGTGCGGTCTGGGACGAGGCGGCCGACCTCGCCGTGCAGGGCGACGGCGCGCTCGTGGTGGGCGGCTTCACGCAGGCCGCGGGCGTGTACCGCTACGCGCTGGCGCGGCTCACCGCCGGCGGCCAGCCGGACAACACCTTCGGCACGCTGGGCCTGGTGAGCACGCCCTTCAGCGGCAGCGGCGACTTCGGACGCGCGCTGCTGCTGCAGGCCGACGGGCGCCTCGTCGTCGCCGGCCAGGTGGCGGGCAACGGCGCCAACCCGGACTTCGGCATCGCGCGCTACGGCAGCACGGGCGCGCTGGACACCGGCTTCGGCGCCGGCGGCCTGCTGCAGGTGGACTTCTACGGCGGCGCCGACGGCGCCTTCGACGTGGTGCAGATGCCCGACGGCCGCCTCGTCGCCGGCGGCAGCGCGCGCAACGGCAGCACCACCGGGCTGGGGCTGGTGCGGCTGATGCAGTGAACGGGCCACGGGCGACGGCGCCGCCCTCTGGCCTTGACCCTGACGCAAGCCTGCGTATCGCCCGTGCGCGGGGGCGCGGCGTAACCTTCGCCACGCCTCTGCTCCTGCGCTCTGGCATGGAGGGTTCCGATGAGCACGTTCCCCAGCACCGAAGCCACCTGTCTGCTGCCGGTGAAGGACGTGGCGCGCGCGCGCGAGTTCTACGAGCGGCGCCTGGGCCTGCAGCCGGTGGGCGCCAAGCCCGACGGCAAGTTCGTCTACCGCTGCGGCGGCACCGCGATCGCGCTCTTCCCCAAGCCCGAGGGCACGAAGGCCGAGCACACCGCGATCAGCTTCCGCGTCGACGACATCGGCCGCGCGGTCGGCCAGCTGGAATCACGCGGCGTGCGCTTCGCCGACTACGACCTGCCCGGCCTGAAGACCGTGGACCACGTGTGCGTGCTGGGCTCGGAGAAGGCGGCCTGGTTCGAGGACACCGAAGGCAACATCCTGTGCCTTCACGAGGACATCGGCTGAGCCGCGATCAGAGATCCAGCACCAGCCGCGCCGACTTCGCGCGCGAGCAGCAGGGCAGGAACTGGTCGTTGGCGGCCTGTTCCTCGGGCGTGAGGTACTGGTCGCGGTGGTCGCACTGGCCGTCGATGACGCGCGTGAGGCAGGTACCGCACACGCCCTGCTCGCACGAGGTGAGCACGGTCACGCCGGCGCCGGCGAGCGCCTGCACCACACTCTGCCCGGCCGCCACCGGCACCACGCGGCCGCTGCTGGCGAGCATGACCTCGAAGGGCTGGTCGCCGCCGGCCGGCGCCGGCGCGGCGCCGAAGAATTCGTAGTGCAGCTGGCCTTCGGGCCAGCCGTTGCGGCGCGCGGTGCCGAGCACCGCGTCCATGAAGCCCTGCGGGCCGCAGACGTAGACATGCTGGCCCGCGACCGGCCGCGCCAGCAGCGCCAGCAGGTCCAGCCGCTGCGCCGGCGGGCCGTCGTCGAAGTGGAAGCGCACGTGCGGCGCGAAGGCGCTGGCGGCGATGCGCTGGCGAAACGCGGTGCGCGCTTCGGAGCGCGTGCAGTAGTGAAGGTCGAAGTCGGCGCCCGCGGTGGCCAGCCGCTCGGCCATGCACAAGAGCGGCGTGATGCCGATGCCGCCGGCCAGCAGCAGGTGGCGCTTGGCGTCGTGGGCGAGCGCGAAGTGGTTCTTCGGCGCGCTGATGGAAAGCGTGTCGCCTTCCTGCACGCGCTCGTGCATGGCGGCCGAGCCGCCGCGCGAGGCGGCGTCCTTCAGCACCGCGATCAGGTAGCGGTGGCTTTCCGCCGGGTCGTTGCACAGCGAGTACTGCCGCACCGGCCCGCCGGGCACCTGCACGTCCACGTGCGAGCCGGCGCTGAAGGCCGGCAGCGGCCGGCCATCGGTGGCCACGAGTTCGAAGCTGCAGATGCCTTCGGCCTCGGCCGACTTGCGCGCCACGCGCACCGACAGCGTGGTCATGCCGCCACCGCGGGTTCGGCCGGCACCTGCTCGGCCGCCACCAGGCGGTCGATGATGCGGCGCGCCTGCACGCCGCCGAGGTCGGTGTTCAGGCTCAGCAGCTTGCGCTCGGGCTGCGCGCTCAGGTTGCGCTGCTGGCTTTCCAGCATCTCCAGGTCTTCCATGAAGACCTTGCCCTGGGCTTCGCGGATCGACGCCGTGAGCGCCTTGTCTTCCGGCCGGAAGTTGCGCGCCAGGCCCCAGAAGTACCAGATGCTGGTCTCGGTCTCGGGCGTGATGAGGTCGACCACGATGCCCGAGGTCTTCACCGGCGCCGGGGCGTCGAAGCCGCCCTGGCCGGCGAGCGCCACGCCGACATCGATGAGCACGCTCGAAGGCGGCACGAAGCGGCAGCGCTGCCAGCGGTCGACCGTCTGCTCGGGATCGAGCCCGTTGCCGCGCATCGCGGCCTGCCAGAAGGGCGGTGCCTTCACCGCGCTCATCTCGCGCCGCGTGATGACCACGTCGCCTTCGCTCGTGGTCTGGGCCGGCACCTCGTCGAGTTCCTGCTGGCCGATGCTGGTGGCGTGCACGTACTTCTCGTGCGTCAGGTCCATCAGGTTGTCGATCATCAGCCGGTAGTCGCACTTCACATGGAACATGCCGCCACCGAAGGTCCAGGCCGGGTCCTCGGCCCAGGCCAGGTTGGGCAGCAGCGCGGGGTCGGCCTTCGCCGCGTCGCCCGGCCAGACCCAGACGAAGCCGAAGCGTTCGACCACCGGGTAGGTGCGCACCGGCGGGAAACCGCGCACACGCTGGCCCGGCATGGCGACGGTCTTGCCTTCGCAGCCCATCTCCAGCCCGTGGTAGCCGCAGACCAGCTTGCCTTCGACCACCCGCCCCAGCGAGAGCGGCGCGCCGCGGTGCGGGCACCAGTCCTCCAGCCCGACGGCCTGGCCGGCGGGCCCGCGGAAGAAGACGATGCGCTCGTTGCAGACGCTGCGGCCGAGCGGCTTCTCGTCGATCTCGGAGGGCGTGCAGGCCACATACCATGCGTTCTTCGGGAACATCGCAAGCTCCTGGCGGGGTGGGCGATTGGATCCAATTATGGTTCAATGAACCCAATCGGGCAAGTCATGTCAGTCGAAATGGATCCAATAGAACAGGAATCGCCGGACACGACGAGCGTGGTGGCGACGCTGCGGCAGCTCATCGTGAGCGGCCGGCTGCCGGCCGGCGAGCGCGTCGCCGAGATCCCGGTGGCGGAACGGCTGGGCGTCTCGCGCACGCCGGTGCGGCTGGCCTTCCGCTCGCTCGAACGCGAAGGGCTGCTCGCGAAGTCCGGCAAGCGCGGGCTGGTGGTGCGCCGCTTCTCCGAAGCCGACGTGCGCACCGCGATCGAGGTGCGCGGCACGCTCGAAGGCCTGGCGGCGCGCCACCTGGCCGAACGCGGGCTGGATCCCGCCGTGAAGGACGTGCTGCAGGGCTGCATCGAGGAAGGCCGCGCGGTGCTGGCCAAGGGCCACCTGGTGTTCGACGACATCGCGCGCTGGAGCCGCCTGAACAAGCGCTTCCACGACGGCATCGTGCGCGCGCACGAGAGCCACGTGATCGCCGACGCCATCGCGCGCAACGACCACCTGCCCTTCGCCTCGGCCGACTCGATCGCGCTCGACCCCGAGGCGCTGGCCGGCGAATACGAGAAGCTGCGCATCGCCCAGCTGCAGCACCAGCTGGTGTTCGACGCGCTGGAGCAGCGCGAGTCGGCGCGCGTGGAGATGCTGATGCGCGAACATGCCTGGGTCGGCTTCCGCTACGGGCCGATGTTCGGCCTGCGCGGCGGCCTGCCGACGACGACGCCATGAAGCCCACGCCATGAACACGACGCCGAAGCCCTTCACGCTGCACGTGGACGAACCCGTGCTGGCCGACCTGCACGAGCGCCTGGCGCGCACACGCTGGCCCGAGACGCCGCCGCTGCCCGAATGGGAGAGCGGCACCTCGGTGGCCTACCTTCAAGAATTGGTGCAACACTGGCGCAGCGCCTTCGACTGGCGCGCGCACGAGGCGGCGCTCAACGCCTTGCGCCAGTACACGGTGCCGCTCGCGGGCATCGACCTCCACTTCATCCACGAGGAAGGGCGCGGCCCGAAGCCGCTGCCGCTGCTGCTCTCGCACGGCTGGCCGGGCAGCGTGTTCGAATTCCGCCGCCTGATCCCGATGCTGACCGACCCGGCGCGCTTCGGCGCCGACCCGGCCGACGCCTTCACCGTGGTGGCGCCTTCGCTGCCCGGCTACACGCTGAGCTTCCGGCCCGGCCAGCCGCGCTTCGGCATCGAGGAGATCGCGGACTGCTTCGCGCAGCTGATGGGCGAGGTGCTCGGCTACGGGCGCTACGGCGCGCAGGGCGGCGACTGGGGCGCCTTCGTCACCAGCCGGCTCGGCTACGCGCACCCGAAGCCGCTGGCGGGCATCCACCTCAACCTGCTGGCGGTGCGGCGCGACCCCGCGCTGCTGGCCAACCCCACCGAGGAGGAACGCCGCTTCCTCGCCGAGCTGAACCACTTCCTGAAGGAAGAGACCGGCTACCAGTGGATCCAGGGCACGAAGCCGCAGACGCTGGCCTTCGGCCTCACCGATTCGCCGGCCGGGCTGGCGGCCTGGATCGTCGAGAAGTTCCGCAGCTGGACCGACAACGACGGCACGCCCGACAGCGCCGTGCCGCGCGACGAGATGCTGGCCGACATCACGCTGTACTGGGTCACGGGCGCCATCGGCTCCTCGTTCTGGCCCTACCACGCGCGCGCCCACCGGCCCTGGCCGGTGCCGCCCGGCGCGACGGTGGACGTGCCGATGGGCTACGTGCAGTTCCCGCGGGAGATCCTGCGCCCGCCGCGTTCGGTGGCCGAGCGCCTGTACACCGACATCCGGCGCTGGACCGTGGCCGAGCGTGGCGGCCACTTCGCGGCGATGGAACAGCCCGAGCTGCTGGCGCGCGAGATCCGCGCGTTCTTCCGCCCCTTGCGCTGAACGCTAGAAGACGGCGTGCTCGCCGCGCTCCGGCAGCGCGGCGCGGCCGGCCAGCACGTCGGCGTAGAAGTCGAACAGCGTGCGCGTGCCGGCCTCCGGCGTCGCGTCGGCGTCGTAGCGGCCGGCGGCCTCGTCCCAGACCAGCATCGACTCGGTCGCATAGTAGCGGCCGATGCGGGCCAGCTCGGCCTTCGCGGCCAGCGCCGGCGCCACCCGGCCCAGCGTGCCGAGCACGCCGATGGCGGCGTCCAGCATCGCCACCGGCATCTCCTTGAAGCGCGGCTCGCGGCCGAGCAGCGCGAACAGCCGCTCGCCCTGCTCGCGCGGCGTGATCGCCGGCCCCGGGCCGCCGATGGGCAGCACGCGGTTGCGCTTCGCGGCGTCGGTGAGGCAGCTGGCCAGGAAGTCGCCCAGGTCTTCGTCGGCGATCGGCTTGCAGGCGGTGAGCCGGCCGTCGCCGAAGACGACGAAGGGCTTGCCGGCGCGCACGCGCTCGACCTGGCCGCTGAGCGACTTGAAGAAGGCGGTCGCCCGCACCACCGACCAGTCCAGCCCCGAAGCCATGAGCTCGCGCTCGAAGGCCAGCTTGGCCTGCTGGAACGCCAGCCGCGGCTTCTGCACGCAGATGGCCGAGAGCAGCACGAAGCGCGCGACGCCGGCCGCGCGCGCCGCCTGCAGCACGTTGGCCTGCGCGCGGTGGTCCACCGCCCAGGCGTCCTGCGGCACGCCGGTGCGCGAAGCGAGGCAGGAGACGACGGCGTCGAACGGTTCACCGGCGAAGCCGTCGCGCGCGACCGAGGCGGGGTCGGCGACGTCGCCCGCGCGCAGCGTCACGCCGGGCGGCAGCTTCGATTCGCGCCCCGGGCGCGGCCGCACGAAGGCCACCACCTCGTGGCCCTGGCGCTGCAGCGCGGCCACGGTGGCGCGCCCGATGGTGCCGCTGGCACCGACGACGAGGACCCGCTGCACTGCGCCTGGCACGGCTGCGAGCATAGGCCCGGCGGCGCGACAATGGGTCATGTCCGACTGGCCCGCTGCCACCCGCGTGCAGGACCTGCCCGGCCCGCGCGGCTGGCCGGTGTTCGGCAACCTGTTCCAGCTGCCGCGCTCGACCATGCACCTGCAGGTGGAAGCCTGGGGGCGCGAGTTCGGGCCGCTGTTCACCTTCCGCGCGCTCGGCCGGCGCGCCGTGGTGCTGGGCGACCCCGACCGGGTGGCCGAACTGCTGCGCGACCGCCCCGACGGCTGGCGCCGCACGCGCCAGCTGGCCGAGGTGGCGCAGGAGCTGGGCCTCAAGCCCGGCCTCTTCGGCGCCGAGGGCGACCTCTGGCGGCGCCAGCGCCGCATGGTGATGGCCGGGCTGGACCCGCCGCGCGTGCGCGCCTACTTCCCGGCGCTGGTGCGGGTGGCCGCGCGCCTGCGCCGGCGCTGGCAGAAGGCCGCCGCCGAGGGCCGCGCGCTCGACCTGCAGCCCGAGCTGATGCGCTACACGGTCGACGGCGTCGCCGGGCTCGCGTTCGGCGTCGACATGAACACGCTCGAATCCGACGGCGTGGTGATCCAGCAGCACCTGGACCGGCTGTTCCCGGCGCTGTACCAGCGCGCGATCTCGCCCGTTCCCTACTGGCGCTGGTGGCGGCGCCAGGCCGACCGCGACCTGGACGCCAGCATCGCCGAAGTCAGGCGCACGATCGCCGGCTTCATCGCCGACGCGCGCGCGCGCCTGGCGGCCGACCCGGCGCGGCGCGCCGAACCGCCCAACCTGCTGGAGGCCATGATCGTCGGCAGCGAGGACGGCACGCTGCAGATCGACGACGAGCAGATCGCCGCCAACGTGATGACGCTGCTCCTGGCCGGCGAGGACACCACCGCCAACACGCTGGCCTGGTGCCTGAACCTGCTGCAGCTGAACCCGGCCGCGCTGGCGCGCGCCGCCGGGGAAGTGGGCCGCGTGGCGCCCGACATCGAGGCCATCACCCCCGAGCAGCTGGGCGCGCTCGACTGGGTCGAAGGCTGCCTGCACGAGACGATGCGCCTGAAGCCGGTGGCGCCCTTCCTCGTGGTGCAGGCACTGAAGACGCAGCGCATCGGCGCGCTCGAGATCCCGCCCGACACGCTGCTGTGGTGCGCCCTGCGCCCGCCGGCGCTGGACGAGCGCCACTTCCCGCGCCCGCTCGAATTCGACCCCGCGCGCTGGGGCGAAGGCGGCCACGCGGCGCGCCGCGTCAGCATGCCCTTCGGCGCCGGCCCGCGCATGTGCCCCGGCCGCTACCTGGCGCTGGTGGAGATGAAGCTGGTGCTGGCGATGCTGCTGGCCCACTTCGAGATCGAAGCGGTCGAAGCCCCCGGCGGCGGGCTCGCCCGCGAACGCATGTCGTTCACGATGGTGCCGGTGGGGCTGAAGATGCGCCTGCGGCCCCGGCCCTGAGCGGGCGGCGCGATGCAGATCAACCTGCCCATCCTGCCGGCGCTGGAAGGCTGCCGCCGCGTGCTCGTCGCCGGCATCGGCGGCGGCTACGACGTCTTCTGCGGCCTGCCGCTGTACTTCGACCTGCGCGCGCGCGGCTTCCAGGTGCACCTGGCCAACTACAGCTTCTCCGACATCGCCGGCTACGACGGCGGCGAGCGGCTCAGTCCCACGCTGGTGGGCGTGACCGGGAAGGAGGACGGCGTCTTCCCCTACTTCCCCGAATACCAGCTGGCGCGCTGGTTCGCCACCACGCAGGGCGAGACGGTGCCCGTGTGGTGCTTCCACAAGACCGGTCTGGAGCCGCTGGCGGCCGACTACGACCTGCTGGCGCGGCACCTGCGATTCGACGCCCTGCTGCTCGTGGACGGCGGCGTCGACAGCCTGGTGCGCGGCGACGAAACGGAGACCGGCACCCTCGTCGAGGACGCGATCTCGATGGCCGCCGTTCGCCGCCTCGGTGGCCTCAAGGCCTGCCTGCTGGCCTGCACCGGTCTTGGCGCCGAACGCGACCTCAGCCATGCGCAGATCTTCGAGAACATCGCCGCGCTCACGCAGGAAGGCGGGTTCCTCGGTTCCTGCTCGCTCACCGCCGCGATGACCGCCGGTGCGCTCTACGAAGCGGCGGTGCTGCACGTGCAGGGGCAGCGCTTCCACGACCCCAGCGTCATCAACTCCAGCATCGTCTCGGCGCTGCGCGGACAGTTCGGCGACTACCACCTGACCGACAAGACCCGCGGCAGCCGGCTCTGGATCTCGCCGCTGATGCCGATCTACTGGTTCTTCGACTTCGCGGCCGTGGCCCGCCGCAGCCTGGTGCTGGGCCTGCTGGAAGGTACCCAGACCTTCCGCAAAGCGCTGATGCGGGTGGCGCTGGCGACCGGCCACATTCCGCGCCGGCGCGCGACGACGATACCGCTCTGAAACGCGCCTTCGGCGCTCGCGCGAGTGCTGGATCAGCCTTCGTGCAGCCAGCGCTGCAGGCGCACCAGGCGCGCGCTGTCGTCGGCGAAAAGCGGGTCCTGGCGCTGCAGCCGCAGCATGCGCACCAGCTTCTGCGCGGCCGCCGGCCAGCGCGCCGGGCGGAGCGCGCGGGCGCGGCGCAGCAAGACAGAGAATCGCTCGCGCATCGGGCGGCCCTGCAGCGCCGCGTGCAGCCGCGCCTCGGAGCGCAAGGCCTGCTCGCGCAGCATCAGCAGGCGCAGGTCGGCGCAGACGGCGGCGTCGGGCCGCGCCACGCCGGCCGGCCAATCGATCGAAGGCGAGGCGGGCGCCGCCATGGCCAGCACGAGCGCGCAGCCGCGCGCCATGCCGAGGCGCTGCGCCTGCTGCCAGAAGAGCGGCCAGTCGATGGCCTGCGTGGCGAGCAGGCGCTCCACGTCCGCCAGCAGCAGCGGGCCGTTGTCGAACGCGTGGCCGTAGACCGCGTGGCCGGCCAGATGGAACAGCAGGTCGGTCGGCCCGCAACCGGGCAGCGCATGGCCGGCGAGCGCGAAGGGCCGGCGGCGCGCCCAGAAGGCCGGGTCCTCGGCCGGATCGGGCGCACCGGCCAGGCGGTGCTCGTCGTCGGTGAGCGCCACGTGCAGCTCGATCGCGAAGCCGCCGGTCGCCGCGTGCAGCGGCGGCAGGTGCTTGGCGCCGGACTGCAGGGCCGCGCGCGGGTCGCCGGCAGGCTCCAGCGGCGTGCAGCCGGCGGCCACCAGCGCATGCCAGGCGCGCAGGGCCTCGGCGCGCGGCACCAGCAGGTCCAGGTCGCGCAGCGGTCGCAACGCCGGGTCGGCGTAGGCGCCCAGGGCGAGCAGCGGGCCCTTGAGCACGCAGTGCTCGACGTCGGCCGCCACCAGCGCCTGGTGCGCCTGCAGCAGGTCGCGCTGCCAGAGCAGGCTGCGCATCGCGTGGCGCCGGTGCTCGGTGGCGAGCGCCTGGCGCACCGGCGCCGGCACGCGCAGCGCGGCGTCGGCCAGCCGGCGGTTCAGCAACGGGCCGACCCGGTGCGTGCGCGCCATCGCGAGCAGCGCCTGCCAGTCCTCGCCGCCGGCCGCGGCGAGCGCCGGCGCGGCCGGCACCTGCGGCGACAGCAGATCCAGCAGCAGCGCCTGGCGTGCCGAAGGCGTCATGCGCCGGCCACGAAGCTGCCGACGACGGCGAAGCGGCCGAAGCCCTCGCCGCCGGTCACCCGCACCCGCCCGGCGCTGACCCAGGCATGCGCCACCAGCCCCGCGGGTGTGCGCGCCAGGCCCAGGCTCAGCGTGCAGGGCACGCGGTACAGGCCGAGCAGCCAGCGCGCGGCCAGCGCCTGCGGCAGGCAGGCGGCGGTGAAAGGCAGGCGGCGCGCCACCCGCTGCACGGCGCGCCCGACCTGGCGCGCGCGCGCTTCCTGCGCCGGCGCGAGCAGCGGCACCCAGGGCGCGGTGCCCGCGGCGCGACCCAGCACCGGCGCCAGCCAGCGCAGCGGCAGCGCGCGCGCAGCCAGCACCGCCAGGCCGAGCGCCAGCGCGAGCGGCAGGCTCCAGGCCGGCAGGAAGCGCGATCGCCGCCGCACGAATCAGGCCGGCTGAGCCTCGGCCAGGCCGTGGCCGATGAGGTCCTTCAGGAAGGCCAGCACGTCGGCACGGCAGGCCGGCTCGTCGACCGCGAAGTCGGCGCACATCAGCTGCACCAGTTCGTCCAGCGTGCGCGGCTGCGCCAGCAGCGTCCACAGCCGGCTGCCGGCGCCGCCCAGGCCGTAGTAGGTGCCGCGGTCGATGTCCAGCATCACCACCTGGCCGTCGACCTCGGTGGCGGCCAGGTGCTCGCGGCGCACGACGCGGGCGCGCGCGTCGGCAGCGGTGGCGCCGTTCACGAGAAGCTGGTGACGAAGTCGAAGCTGCTGCCGCCGCCGAACTCGGTGGCCGCGGTCGGCAGGCACTCCAGCGTCGGCCGCTGCCAGGGGTTGCGCTCGTCGGGCGTGCGCGCGGGTGCCTCTTCGGTCGGCGTTTCGGGGCGGGTCTCGGGGTTCATCATCGCGGTCTCCTTCGGGTTGAAAAGTCCTCGCGCCCGCGCTAGCGGTTGCTCGGTTCGGCATAACGCACGAAGGCGCCGGCGGCGGTGCCGCGCAGCAGCTTCATGCGGTAGGTGCGCACCACCTCGTCGCGCTGCCAGCCGCGCGCCGGCAGGCGCGCCAGGCTGGCCTGCAGCGAGGCCAGGTCCAGCAGGCGGCCGGCGCGGCCGTGGCGCTGCAGCCCTTCGAGGGCGGACTGCAGCTCGGGCGCGGCGGCGGCCAGCGCTTCGTGCCAGTCGGCCGCCTGCAGGCCCTTGGTGGGCGAGCCGGTGATCTCCGGCGGCAGC
Organism: uncultured Rubrivivax sp.; assembly: GCA_964454485.1. Classification (GTDB taxonomy): domain Bacteria; phylum Pseudomonadota; class Gammaproteobacteria; order Burkholderiales; family Burkholderiaceae_C; genus Rubrivivax. The sequence continues at coordinate 2,685 of CAYVXO010000152.1, read as the reverse complement.
AGGTCCCGCGCGTAGCGCTTGAGCAGCCAGCGCGTGTGGCCGTCGCGCAGCGACTGCTCTTCCGGCACCGCCAGGCAGAACTCCAGCAGGCGCAGGTCGGCGGTGGGGTCGCGCAGCTCCAGTCCGTCGACGTTGGCGGCGATCGCCGGTTCGGGGTTGTCCATGCGCTCCAGCACGTCGATGCGCAGCCGGCGGCCGTCGGCGCGCGGCTGGTAGCTCGTGTCCCAGCCGCTGCCGCGCAGGCGTTCGCGCGTGGCCGGGTCGGCCAGCCAGTCCGGGTGGATGGCCGAGTAGTCCGGCAGCGACAGCCCGCGCCCGCGCAGGCGCTGCAGGCCGCGCCACAGCGGGCCGGGCAGATGCGGCGCGACCGACGCGGCCAGCAGCTGACGCCAGCGCCGGCCGCGTTCGCGCCGCCGCAGCGCCCGCACCTCGGTCCACCAGGCGGCCAGGCGGCCTTCGCCCAGCAGCGCCGGCAGCCGCGTCTCGCCCGACCAGGAGATGGACATGTTGCCGGCCAGGCCGGTGAGCAGCACCTTCACGCCGCGCGCCGCGGCGTCGGCCTGGATCGCGTTCGCCCAGCCGGTGTTGCACAGGTTCAGGGGCGCGCGGTCCATGCGCTCGATGTCGCGCTCCAGCTGCGCCAGCGGCGAGCGGCCGCCGCTTTCCACCAGCACGTGCTCGACGTTGCGCAGGCGCCTCGCGAGCGCGCGCGCGCCCGGCCCTTCGTCGACATGCTGGCCGGCCGGCGCCGGCCCGTCGTAGCCGGCGCGCGGCACCGCGGTGTAGGCGACGAGGCCGCGCCCTTCGCGTGCCAGGGCGCGCGCCGCCAGCGCGGTGACGGTGGCGCTGTCGAAGCCCGAGCTCAGGTGCGAGGCGACCAGCCCGCTGGCGCGCAGCCGGCAGGCGACGGCGCGTTCGAGCTGCTCGCCGAAGGCTTCGACGTAGTCCTCGTCGCGCGCCAGGTGCAGCGTGCGGCCGGCGTCGAAGCGGTGCCAGCGTTCGGCCGCCACGCGGCCGCCTTCGACGACCACGCGGTGGCCCGGCTGGACGCGCTTCACGCCTTCGAACAGCGAGGCGTCGCCCTGCATCGGCAGCAGGCACAGCAGGTCGGCGAGGCGGCCTTCGTCGAGCGTGCGCGGCACGCCGGGCAGCGCGAACAGGCCCTTGGGCAGGCTGGCGAAGGCGAAGCGCGCGCCGGCCTGGTGCCAGAAGAGCGGCCGCGCGCCCAGGGGGTCGCGCGCCAGCCACAGGCGCTGTCGCTGCGGCTGCCAGCAGGCCAGCGCCCAGTCGCCCAGCAGGCGGTGCACGGCCTCGCTGTCCCAGCGTGCGCAGGCCTCGGCGACGAGTTCGCTGTCGGCCATCGCGGCGGCACGGCCGGCCGCAAGGCCGAGCGCGGCGGCGAGTTCGTCGCGGTTGTCCAGCCGGCCGTCGAAGAGCACGACCGCTTCGGCGCGCTGCACCGGCTGGCGGTCGAAGCCGTCTTCGGGCGTCGTGCGCAGCAGCGTGCGCACGAGGCCGCAGGGGCCCTGCAGCCACAGCCGCTGGTCGTCGGCACCGTAGGGGCGCAGCACGGCCTGCAGCCGCTCCAGCGCGGCGCGGTCCGGGCCGCGCGCGGTGTCGACGACGCCGCCGATGGCGCTCACCGCGCACCCTCCGGCGCCAGCAGGTCGGCCAGGGTGGCGAAGAGGCGTGCGGCCACGTCCTCCGGGCCCTTCAGCGTGACCGCATGGCGGTAGAAGCGTGCGGGCCCCGGCCCGCAGCCGAGCGCGACGAGTCGGGTGCCGGCGGCTTCGACCCGCTCGATCACCTGCCGCAGGTGGTCTTCGAGCACCGCGCGGCCGAAGGCGGCCGCGGTGGCCTCGTCGTGCGGCTGGCCGTCGGACAGCACCAGCAGCACGCGCCGGCGCTCGGGGCGCCGCGCCAGCCGCGCGGCGGCCCAGTGCAGCGCGTCGCCGTCGAGGTTCTCGCGCCCGAAGTCCGGCGCGAGCAGCAGCGCCAGGCCGGGCCGCACCGCGCGCCAGGGCTGGGCCGCGGTCTTGAAGACGACGTGGCGCAGCGCGTTCAGGCGCATCGGCCCGGCCGGCCGGCCCGCCTGCTGCCAGGCGCGCTGCACCGGGTTGTCGGCGCCTTCGCGCGTGGTGTAGCCGAGCAGCTCGCAGCGCACGCCGGCCGCTTCCAGGGCCGGCAGCGCGAGGTCGATGGCACGCGCGGCGGCCAGCGCGTGGGCGCCGCGCATCGAGCCCGAGAGGTCGACGAGCAGGGTGACGCAGGCTTCGGGCACCGGCGCCGGGGCCAGGTCGCGGAAGACCGCGGGCACGGCACCGGGCACGCACAGGCGCGAGAGCCGGCGCGGGTCGAGCCGGCCTTCGTCGAGGTCGAAGACCCAGCGGCTCGGGCGCCGGGCGGCGAGCCGGAGCCGCAGCTGCAGCGCCAGCCGCTGCAGCGGGCCGCGCTCGGCGCCTTGCAGCGCCTGCAGCGCCACGGCGTCGCCGGGGCGGCGCAGGCGCGCGGCGGGCAGCACTTCGTCCCAGCGGGTGTCGAAGGCGCGCCAGTCCGGTGGCGCGGCCGCGAGGGCTTCGTCCAGCGGGCCCGCCTCGGCGTCGGCGGCCGCGCCGTGCTGCGGCCGCAGGGGGATGTCCAGTACGGCCTTCAAACGAAGATTGGTGTTCTCGGCGGTGTTCGCGC
>CAYVXO010000151.1:0-15106 GCA_964454485.1 uncultured Rubrivivax sp. | reverse complement strand
GCCGCCGTAGGGGCTGCGGCCACCGCCGCCGCCGCCACCGCCGCCACCACCGCCGTAGCCGCCACGGCTGCCGCCGCCACCGCCGCCGAAGCCGCGGTCTTCACGCGGACGCGCTTCGTTGACGACGACCGCGCGGCCTTCGATGGCCTGGCCGTTCATGCCGTTGATGGCAGCTTGCGCTTCGGCGTCCGAACCCATCTCGACGAAGCCGAAGCCCTTCGAGCGGCCGGTATCGCGGTCCATCATGACCTTGGCAGAGGTCACGGTGCCGAACGGCGCGAAAGCCTGGTGCAGAGAGTCGTCACGGACCGAATAGGCCAGATTGCCGACGTACAGTTTGTTTCCCACTTCAGAAGCCCCTCGAACGATTTCCTAACTCACCACCATGTGGAGCTTCAACCCTGCATGACCTACTCAGGCGAAAGGCGCGGCATCCAGACACAGACCCCGTCATTATGGACACCACCCGGCCGATCGTGTAAAGGGCCACGGCTTCATTCTGTTGTTTTGGCGCTCCGGACGAACCCCAACCCCGGCGCCGGCGGCGCCCCGCGCGTCGGCCGCTAGCATCCGGCCATGGACCTGCTCAAGCCGCTGATCGCGCTGCTGGCGATCGTCAATCCGGTGGGCGTGGTCCCGTTCTTCATCCACTTCACCCAGCACCTGAGCCGCGAGCAGCGCCGGCGCACGATCCGCATCAGCGCCTTCACGGCCTTCCTGGTGATCGCGCTCAGCGCGCTGGCCGGGCTCAAGATCATCGAATTCTTCGGAATTTCGATCGCCTCGTTCCAGGTCGGCGGCGGCATGCTGCTGCTGACGAGCGCGATCTCGATGCTCAACGCCAAGCCGGCCGAGAGCAAGCCGAACGACGTCAGCGAGGGGCAGGAGAAGGTGGACGCCGGCGCCAGCATCGCGGTGGTGCCGCTGACGATCCCGCTGCTGACCGGGCCGGCGACCATCTCCACCATGGTCATCTACGCCGAGCGCACCCGCCACTGGTGGCAGCTGGCGGTGCTGGTGGGCTACGGCGTGGTGGTCGGCTTGGCCACCTTCCTGGCCTTCTCGGCCTCGGGCGCCATCGCGCGCTGGCTCGGGCGCACCGGCATCAACGTGATGACGCGCCTGATGGGCCTCATCCTGGCCGCGCTGGCGGTGGAGATCATGGCCGACGGGCTGGTGAAACTGTTCCCGGTGCTCGCCGGGCCGGCGGGGCACTGATGGCCGAAGCGGCCTTCGACTACGTCGTCGTCGGCGCCGGCACCGCCGGCTGCCTGCTGGCGAACCGGCTGTCGGCCGGCGGGCAGCACCGCGTGCTGCTGCTGGAAGCCGGCGGCCAGGACGACTACCACTGGATCCACATCCCGGTCGGCTACCTCTACTGCATCGGCAACCCCCGCACCGACTGGCTCTACCGCACCGAGCCCGACCCCGGCCTCAACGGCCGCCAGCTGCGCTACCCGCGCGGCAAGGTGCTGGGCGGCTGCTCCAGCATCAACGGCATGCTCTACCTGCGCGGCCAGTCGCGCGACTACGACGGCTGGGCCGCCGCCACCGGCGAGGACGCCTGGCGCTGGGACCGCTGCCTGCCCCACTTCAAGCGCCACGAGCACCACTGGCGCGGCGCCGACGACTGGCATGGCGCCGACGGCGAGTGGCGCGTCGAGCGCCAGCGCCTCTCGTGGCCGCTGCTGGACGCGTTCGCCGCCGCCGCGCGCGAAGCCGGCTTGCCGGCGAGCGACGACTTCAACCGCGGCAACAACGAAGGCGTGGGCTACTTCGAGGTGAACCAGCGCCGCGGCGTGCGCTGGAACACCTCCAAGGCCTTCCTGCGGCCGGCGCTGGGCCGCCCCAACCTGGAGCTGCGTACCGGCGCGCTGGTGCAGCGGCTGGTGGTCGAGCAGGGTCGCGTCGCCGCGGTCGAGATGCGGCGCGACGACGGCAGCGTGCAGCAGGTGCGCGCACGGCGCGCGGTGGTCATGGCCGCCGGCGCCATTGGCACGCCGCAGATCCTGCAGCTCTCGGGCATCGGGCCGGCGGCGCTCCTGCAGTCCATGGGCCTGCCGGTGGTGCACGAGCTGCCCGGCGTCGGCGAGAACCTGCAGGACCACCTGCAGATCCGCGCCGTCTTCTCGGTCGCGAACACGAATACGCTCAACACCATCGCCCACAGTTGGATCGGCAAGGCGAAGATCGCGCTCGAGTACGCGCTCAACCGCTCGGGCCCGATGAGCATGTCGCCTTCGCAGCTGGGCGCGTTCGCCAGGTCCTCGCCCGACCGCGCCTGGCCGGACCTGGAATACCACGTGCAGCCGCTCTCGTTGGACGCCTTCGGCGAGCCGCTGCACCGCTTCGACGCGCTGACCGCGAGCGTCTGCAACCTCAACCCCACCTCGCGCGGCCACGTGCGCATCCGCTCGCCGCGGCCGGAGGACGCGCCACGCATCCAGGCGAACTACCTCTCGACGCCGGAAGACCGCCGGGTGGCCGCCGAATCGCTGCGCCTGACGCGCCGCATCGCCGCCATGCCGGCGCTGGCGCGCTACGAACCGCGTGAAGTGAAACCGGGTGTGCAGTTCCAGTCCGACGACGACCTGGCGCGGCTGGCCGGCGACATCGGCACCACCATCTTCCACCCGGTGGGCACCTGCCGCATGGGCCGCGCCGACGACCCGCTCGCCGTGGTCGACCCGCGGCTGGCGCTGCGCGGCCTGCAGGGCCTGACGATCGCCGACGCCAGCGTGATGCCGGTCATCACCAGCGGCAACACCAATGCCCCCACGCTCATGATTGCCGAGCGCGCCGCCGAGTGGCTGCTGGCCGCGGCGGGAAAGTCCTGATGCTCCCCCGGGGGGCGGCCCGTACATTGCGCCCACTCGCAGCGACCGCTGCCGCCGTCTGCGCAAGGCGGCGCCTTCGCTGGGCGGGGGACTGAGGAGACGGACGAAAGACGACGAGACGAAGAAGAGACGGTGTCCGCACCGGGGTCGCGAAATCCCGGGTGGGCATGGGCAGGCGCCGCGCAGACGGCGCCTTCCTTTTTCCGGCACCCGAAACTGGCCCCGGAACCCCCCGCTGATGCGCCGATGGCGCCCGGCGCGGCGCCCTAGCATGGTTCGACCCATGCCTTCCGGCGCCCTGCCGTCGCCCGCCATGTCCGTCCAGGCCGAACTGCGCACGCTCGAGATCGACATCCCCGCCCAGCCCGAGGCGCTGGTCAAGCTGTCGCTGCTGCTGGCCGAGGACGAGCTGAACCTGGCGGCGATCTCGGCCCTCATCGAAGGCGACATGGCGCTCGCCGCCGCGGTGCTGAAAGCGGTGAATTCATCGCTGTACGGGCTGAAGGGCCGCGTACAGTCGGTGCAGCAGGCCATCACCTACCTGGGCATGCGCGAGGTCGCGGCCATCACCTTCGAGATGGGCCTGCGCGCCGCCTTCGGCCCCGCGGCCGAGCTGGAGCCTCTGTGGCAGCGCGCCGCGCGCCGCGGCGTCGTGATGGGCCGGCTCGGCCAGCGCCTGTCGCTCGACGCCTGGGCGGCGCACTCGGCCGGCCTGTTCGAGGAATGCGGCAAGGCGGTGCTGTTCCGCCACGCGCCCGACCACTACCGCTCGATGCTGCGCGCCGTCGACAGCGACAGCGGCCTCATCGAGCTGGAACACGCCGGCTTCGGCGTCAGCCACGACGCGCTCGGCGCCGCCCTGTGCGAAAGCTGGGGCCTGGACCCGGCGGCCACCGCCAGCGTGCGCCACCACGTCGCCATCCAGGCCACCGGCCGGATCCCGCCGCAGATGACGCGGCGCTCGATCGGCGCCCTCTCCGGCATCGTCAACGCGCTGCTCGAGGCGCCCGACACGCTGGACGAGGTGGCGGCGCAGCTGGCCCCGCAGGCCGACCTGGACCCCACGCTGGTGCTGCGCGGCGCGCGCGCGGTGCACGAGCAGGTCGCCGAAGCGCAGGAACACGGCCGCTAGCTACCCCCACGGGCGGGGGCACCGACTCCCGGGTTTTCCTGCTGCGGCGCGCGCGGCCCTTGGCTAGTCTGGCGGGCCCTCCTGCCACCTGTCGCCCCGCCATGGCCGTCGCCGACGAAGCGCTCGCGCTGCAGCGCCTGTACCACTGGGAAAAGACCGCGCCCGACAAGGTCGTGCTGACGCAGCCGCTGGGCGGCAGCGCGGTGCGCGACCTCACCTGGCGCCAGGCGATGGACGAGGTGCGCCGCATGGCCGCCCACCTGCGCGCGCAGGGCTTCGAGCCGGGCTCGCGCATCGCGCTGCTGTCCAAGAACACGGCGCACTGGCTGCTCGCCGACTTCGCGATCTGGATGGCCGGCCACGTCTCGGTGCCGCTGTACCCCACGCTGGCCGCCGGCACGGTGCGCCAGATCCTCGAGCACAGCGGCGCGAAGCTGCTTTTCGTCGGCAAGCTCGACGGCTGGGAGCAGATGAAGCCCGGCATCCCGCCCGGCCTGGCCTGCGTGGCACTGCCGCTGGCGCCGCCCAACGACTGGCCGCGCTGGGAGGACATCGTCGCGAAGACGCCGCCGCTGGCCGGCACGCCGGTGCGGCCGGGCGACGAGCTGGCCACCATCATGTACACCTCGGGCACCACCGGCGCGCCCAAGGGCGTGATGCACAGCTTCGCCACCTTCGCCTGGAGCGTCACCGCGGGCCTGAAGCGCGTGCCGGCCATCAACCAGAACGCGCGCATGCTGAGCTACCTGCCGCTGTCGCACGTGGCCGAGCGCACGCTGGTCGAGCACGGGCTGCTGGCCACCGGCATGCACGTGTACTTCGCCGAGAGCCTGGAGACTTTCACCGCCGACCTGCAGCGCGCGCGGCCGACCGCCTTCTTCTCGGTGCCGCGGCTGTGGGTCAAGTTCCAGCAGGGCGTGCACCACAAGATGCCGCCGGCCAAGCTGGAGCGGCTGCTGAAGATCCCGATCCTGGGCGGCGTCGTGCGGCGCAAGGTGCTCACCGCGCTCGGGCTGCAGGAGTGCACCTTCGCCGCCGGCGGCGCCGCGCCGATGCCGCCCGAGCTGCTGCGCTGGTACGCGCGCCTGGGCCTGGACCTGGTGGAGGTCTACGGCATGACCGAGAACTGCGGCGTCAGCCACGCCACCCTGCCCGGCAAGCAGCGCCCCGGCACCGTCGGCCTGGCCTACGACGGCGTGCTCTCGCGCCTGGACCCGGCCAGCGCCGAGATCCAGGTGAAGAGCGAAGGCCTCATGCTGGGCTATTACCGCGAACCCGAGCTGACCCGCCAGGCCTTCACCGAAGACGGCTGGCTCAGGACCGGCGACAAGGGCGCGCTCGACGCCGAAGGCAACCTGCGCATCACCGGCCGCGTGAAGGACCTGTTCAAGACCAGCAAGGGCAAGTACGTCGCGCCGGCGCCGATCGAGGACAAGCTGGTGATGCACGGCGCCATCGAGGCCTGCTGCGTCGCCGGTGCCAACCTGGGCCAGCCGCTGGCGATCGCGATGCTCAACGCCGAGGCCACCGCGCAGGCCGCCAGCACCGAAGGGCGCGGCGCGCTGCAGGCCTCGCTGGCCGAGCACCTGAAGCGCGTCAACGCCGGCCTCGACCCGCACGAGCAGCTCGAATGCCTGGTCGTCACCACCGAACCCTGGACGGTGGACAACGACCTCATCACGCCCACCTTCAAGGTCAAGCGCAACCGCATCGAGGAGCTCTACGCGAAGCACTACGAGCAGTGGGAGCGCATGCGCCAGCCGGTGGTCTGGGCCGCGCCGCGCTGAATCGTTCACGCCGGACCACCCGTTCGTGCGGGCGGCGGGTGCCGATGCGGCTGCGATGATGGCCGCCGTGACGGCCGCCCCCGCTTCGCCCTGGCGCCTGCGCCTGCTCGGCGCCGTCGCCCTGGCCGACGCCGCCGGCGCGCCGCGGCGCCTGCCCGGCCGGCCGGCCACGCTGCTGCTGGCGCGGCTGGCGCTGGCGCCGCAGCAGGACCTGCCGCGCGAGCACGCGATCGAGCTGCTGTGGCCCGGCGTCGCGCCCGAGGTCGGCCGCAACCGGCTGCGCCAGATGCTCTCGGTGCTCAAGCGCGAGCTCGAACCCGACGGCCGCCCGGTGCTGCAGGCCGACCGCCATGCGCTGCGCCTGCTGCCGGGCACGCTGGTGTCCGACGTCGGCGAGCTCGAATCGCTCTGGCGTGCCGGCCGCCGCGCCGAAGCGCGCGAACGCGGCGCCGGCGAGCTGATGCCCGGCTACTACGAGGAATGGGTGCAGGAGGAACGGCGCCGGCTGGAGACGCTGCTCGAAGCCGACCCGCGCGCCGCGCCGCTGCCGGCCGGCGTGGACCGCGCCGCGCCGCCCGCCTACGCGACACCCGCCTTCGGGCTCGACGGGCTGCGCGCCACGCTGGCGCAGCAGCTGCGCGAGCGCCGCCTGATCACGCTGCTGGGCATGGGCGGCGCCGGCAAGACGCGGCTGGCGGTGGAAGTGGCGCAGGCCCTGCGCCAGGCCGCCGACTCGCCGTTCGACCGCGTCGCCTGGGTGCCGCTGGCCGCCTGCACCGCCACGCACGCGGTGCTCGACGCGCTGGGCGACGCGCTGGCCGGCCGCGGCGGCGTCGACGACCCGCTGGACCGCGTCGTGCAGAGCCTGGCCGGCCGGCGCGTGCTGCTGGTGCTGGACAACTTCGAGCAGCTGCCCGAAGACGCGACCGCGGTGCCGGCCGCGCTGCTGGCGCGGCTGCCGGCGTTGCACCTGCTCGTCACCTCGCGCCGGCCGCTCGGACTGGACGCCGAGTGGCAGTTCCGCGTGCCCGCGCTGGCGCTGCCGCCCGAAGGCGCGCGTGTCGGCGCCGCGCTCGCCACGCCGGCGCTGGCGCTGTTCCTGGAACGCGCGCGTGCGGCCGGCGCCGCGCTGGAACTCACGCCGCGCAACCTGGCGCCGCTGCGCGCGCTGATGGCCTCGCTCGACGGGCTGCCGCTGGCCATCGAGCTGGCGGCGGCGCGCGCGCGCACGCTGAGCGTGGCCGAGCTGACGCAGGAGATGGCGGCCGCCCACCCGCGGCCGGCACGGCGCGCCACGCTCGACGCCTCGCTCGACTGGAGCTGGCGCCTGCTCGGCGCCGAGGCGCAGCAGGCGCTGGCCGCGCTCTCGCTGTTCGAGGCGCCCTTCACCGCGCGCCAGGCGCAGTGGCTGGTGGGCGAAGGGCCGGCGGTGTCGCTGCTGCAGGGTTTGTCGGACCACTCGCTGCTGCGCACGTTGCCGCGCGACGCCGACGGCCTGGCGCCGGTGCGCTTCGAGCTGCCGCAGGCGGTGCGCGAATACGCCGCCGGCCGGCTGCCGCCGCCGCTGCGCGAACGCCTGCACGCGCAGCTGCGCGCCGGCCTGGTGGCCTGGGCCGAGGCGCTGCCGCTCACGCTGACCCCGCGCGAAGCCGAGCCTTCGCTGCCCCACGTGCGCGCGCTGCTCGCGCGTGCCGCCGCGCCGGGCGAAGGCGAGGCGGCCTGGCGCGTCGCGCTCGCGATGCGCCGCCTGTGGGAAAGCGACATGCTGCCGCTGGCCGGCATCCAGGCGCTCGAGACCGCGCTGCCGGCGGCGCCGCCGGCGCGTCGCAGCGAGGCGCTGGACCTGCTGGCCTACCTGCGCTTCTCGGCCGGCTTTCCCGCCCTGGCGCTGGCCCATGCCGAAGCGGCCTTGGCAGCCGCGCCCGACGCCGCGCTGCGCGCGCGCGCCCTCGTGCGCCGCCTGTGGGTGCGGGTGGCGGCGGCCGACGACGCGGCGCCCTTCGCCAGCCAGGTCGAAGAGGCGCTGGCCGCCGCGCGCGCCAGCGGCGACCTCGAAGCCGAGGCGCGCGCGCTGCACCAGCAGGCCGTGCTGCTGCACCCGCAGCCCGGCGGCGCGGCCCTGGCCGAAGCCTGCTTCGAGCACGCGCAGCAACTCTGGGAACGGGCGGGCGACCACCGCCGCGCGATGGCCCAGCTGGCGCACCGCGGCCAGTGCTGGCTGGGCACCCACCGCACGCGCGAGGCGCTCGCGGCCTTCGAAGCCTGCGAGGCGCTGGCGCGCGAGGAAGGCGACTGGCTGGCGCTCATCGTGGCCGCGCAGTCGCGCGCCAACGCGCTGACGCACCTGCGGCGCTGGGCCGAATCGCTGGCGGCACTGCAGCTGGCGCTGGAAGTGGCCTGGCGGCGCGAGCACCTGCACTCCCTGGCCTGGGGCCTGTGGGGGCTGGGCCGCCCGCTGGCGCGCCTGTGCCGCCCGCGCGAGGCGATGCTTCTGATGGCCTTCTGCGAAGCGTACTGGCGGCGCCACTACGGCGCGCCGGCACCCGAGCGGCAGCGCGAGGTGCGGCGCGTCCGCGGCCTCGTGGCGCATCTGGCTTCGCCGCTGCAGGCCCAGGGCTGGGAGATCGAAGGCCGCGCGCTGGAGCTGGCGGCCGCGGTGCGGCTGGCCCTCGAGCAGGGCCCGGCCCCCTGAACCGGGGCGCGGCGCCGGCCGAGCCGAGTGCCGCCGCTAGCCGGTGATCACCCCGCCGCCTAGGCACACCTCGCCGTCGTACAGCACCGCGCTCTGGCCCGGCGTCACCGCCCACTGCGGCTGGTTGAATTCGAGCCGGAAGCCGCTGCCGTGCAGCGCCAGCGTGCAGGGCGCGTCGGCCTGGCGGTAGCGCGTCTTGGCCGCGTAGCGGCCGGGCGCGGGCGGCGTGCCGGCGACCCAGCTGGTGTCGTCGGCCGCGAGTGCCGGCGACAGCAGCGCCGGGTGGTCGTGGCCCTGCACCACGGTGAGCACGTTGCGCTGCAGGTCCTTGCCGGCCACGTACCAGGGTTCGTGCTCGCCGCCGCCGGACTTCACGCCGCCGATGCCCAGGCCCTGGCGCTGGCCCAGCGTGTAGAACGACAGCCCCATGTGGCGGCCGACCTCGCGCCCGCGCTCGTCGCGGATCGGTCCCGGCTCGTGGCTCAGGTAGCGGTTCAGGAACTCGCGGAAAGGCCGCTCGCCGATGAAGCAGATGCCGGTGCTGTCCTTCTTCTTCGCGTTCGGCAGCCCGATCTCGGCGGCGATGCGACGCACCTCGGTCTTCGCCAGCTCGCCCACCGGGAACAGCGTGCGCGCCAGCTGCGCCTGGTTCAGCCGGTGCAGGAAGTAGCTCTGGTCCTTCGCCGGGTCCAGGCCCTTGAGCAGCTGGAAGGCGCCGCCCGATTCGCGCACGCGGGCGTAGTGGCCGGTGGCGATCTTCGCGGCGCCCAGCCGCATCGCGTGGTCCAGGAAGGCCTTGAACTTGATCTCGGCGTTGCACAGCACGTCGGGGTTGGGCGTGCGGCCGGCCCGGTATTCGCGCAGGAACTCGGCGAACACGCGGTCCTTGTACTCGGCGGCGAAGTTGACGTGCTCGACGTCGATGCCGAGCACGTCGGCCACCGCCGCCGCGTCCAGCCAGTCCTGGCGCGACGAGCAGTACTCGCTGTCGTCGTCGTCCTCCCAGTTCTTCATGAACAGGCCGACGACCTCGAAACCCTGCTGCTTGAGCAGCCAGGCGCTGACCGCGGAATCCACGCCGCCGCTCAAGCCGACGACGACGCGCTGCTTTCCGCCCATGGGGCGATTATCCCCAGGGGCACGAAACCTTCGGGCTCAGCAGGCCAGCATCTTGGAACGGGAGCGGACCATCTCGCGGCCGCGGTTCAGGGCGTAGTGGATCGCCTCGTCCGGCGAAGGCCAGCGGTAGCCGCAGGCCAGGCTCTCGTCGCGGAAGGCCTCGCGGCGGCGCCCCGCCGCCTCGCCGCGCACGCGGTCGACGATGAGGGCGGCGATGTAGCCGTCGCCCTTGGGCGCCTCGACGGCGCCGACGAAGATGCGGTAGTCGCCTTCGTGGGTTTCCTGGAAACGCATGGCCGGACTCCTGGCTTGCAACTGGCCGCGATGATGGCGAGCGCCGGCCGCGCCGCAAATCCCTCTCGGGAGGGAGAGCCTGTTTCGCACCGCCGGGGTCGCGTGGGATGATGACTTCCATGAACCGAACCGCCACCGCCTACCTGCGCCAGCCCACGATCGCCGGCGACCAGATCGTCTTCGTCGCCGACGACGACCTCTGGCGCGTCGGCGCGCAGGGCGGCACCGCCTGGCGCCTGACCGCCGGCCTGGGCGAGCCGGCCACACCCTGCCTCTCGCCCGACGGCCGCTGGCTGGCCTACATCGGCCGCGACGAACAGCACGGCGAAGTCTGGCTCATGCCCGCCGCCGGCGGCCCGGCGCGCCGCCTCACCTGGCTGGGCGCCGACGGCGCGGTGCGGGGCTGGTCGCCCGACGGCCGCGTGGTGCTGGCCAGCAACCACGGCCAGCCCTTCTTCCGCCACTGGCACGCCTTCCTGGTCTCGCCGGCCGGCGGCCCACCGGAGCCGCTGGCGCTGGGCCAGGTGAACCACATCGCCTACGGCCCGAAGGGCGCGCTCGCGATCGGCCGCAACACCACCGACCCCGCTCGCTGGAAGCGTTATCGCGGCGGCACCGCCGGCCACCTGTGGGTGGACGCGGCCGGCCAGGGCGAATTCCGCCGCCTGCAAGGCCTGCAGGGCAACATCACGTGCCCCATGTGGCTGGGCGACCGGCTCTGGTTCCTCTCCGACTTCGAAGGGGTGGCCAACCTCTACTCGTGCCGGTCCGACGGCAGCGCGCTCGAACGCCACACCGACCACGCCGACTACTACGTTCGCCACGCGCAGACCGACGGCCGCCGCGTCGTCTACCAGTGCGGCGCCGACCTCTGGCTGTTCGACCCCGCCAGCGGCCGCACGCAGGCGTTGCCGATCGAGGTGCCGAGCGCACGCACCCAGGCCGCGCGCCGCTTCGTGCCGGCGGCCGAGCACCTGCAGGGCGCGGCGCTGCACCCGCAGGGGCATGGCGCGCTGGTCGAAGCGCGCGGCAAGCTCTTCAGCTTCGCGCTCTGGGAAGGCGCGGTGCGCGAGCACGTGGCCGCCGACGGCGCGCGCCACCGGCTCGGCCGCTGGCTGGCCGACGGCCGCCGCCTGGTCGCCGTGGCCGACACCGGCGGCGAGGAAAAGCTGGTGCTCTTCGACGACGCCGGCGCGCACGTGCTGGGCTTCGACATCGGCCGCGCCACCGAACTCGCGGTGGCGCCCAAGGGCGCCGTCGTCGCGCTCGCCAACCACCGCAACGAACTGCTGCTGGCCGACCTGGACGCGCGCACGCTCACCGTGGCCGACCGCAGCGACGCCGGCCGCGTGCGCGACCTCGCCTGGTCGCCCGACGGTGCCTGGCTCGCCTACGCCTTCGACACCAGCGCGCGCCACACCGCGATCAAGCTGCTCGATGTTTCGGGCACCGGCGGCGCGCGCCTCGTCACGCAACCCGAGTTCCGCGACTGGAGCCCTTCGTTCGACCCCGAGGGGCGCTACCTCTATTTCCTCTCGCTGCGCACCTACGACCCGGTGTACGACAGCGTGCAGTTCGAGCTCAGCTTCCCGCGCGCCGCGCGGCCCTACCTGGTGGCGCTGCGCGCCGGCGGCGCGCCGCCCTTCGACCCCGCGCCGCGCGCCCCCGGCGACGAGAAGGCCGACGACCGCGCCGAAGCCGCCGCGGCGCCCGCGGTGGCGGTCGACTTCGACGGCATCGAGCGCCGCATCGCCGCCTTCCCGGTGCCCGAAGGGCGCTTCGGCCGCATCGCCGGCGTGGCCGGCGGCAAGGTGGTGTGGACGCTGCTGCCCATCCCCGGCGCGCACGGCCGTGGCGGCCACAAGGACTCGCCCGGCCGGCTGGAACTGTTCGACTTCGCCACCGGCGAGGTCAAGCCGGTGCTCGACCGCGCCGACGAGTTCCACGTCGGCGCCGACCACAAGACGCTGCTGGTGCGCGAGGGCCAGCGCCTGCGCGCGCTGAAGGCGAAGGCGCGCGACGACAAGGCCGAGCGCGCGGCCGAATCGCCTTCGCGCAAGAGCGGCTGGCTCGACCTGGCGCGCATCCGCCTGGCGGTCGATCCGGCGCTCGAATGGCGCCAGATGCTGCGCGAGGTCTGGCGCCTGCAGCGCGACCACTTCTGGACCGCCGACATGTCCGGCATCGACTGGAACGCGGTCTGGGCGCGCTACGAACCGCTGCTGGCGCGCGTGGCCACGCGCGGCGAGCTGTCGGACCTGATCTGGGAACTGCAGGGCGAGCTGGGCACCTCGCACGCCTACGAATTCGGCGGCGACCACCGCAAGCCGCCGGCGGTGGCGCTGGGCTTCCTGGCCGCGCAGCTGCGCCCCGGGCCCGAAGGGCACGAGATCGTCTCCATCGTGCAGGGCGACCCCTGGGACGCGGCGGCCGATTCGCCGCTCAACGCGGTGGGCGTGGAAGCGCGGCCGGGCGACCGCATCGTCGCCGTCGGCGGGCGAGCGCTCGCCGCCGACGAGTGCATCGAGTCGCGCCTGGTGCACCAGGCCGGCGGCAAGGTGGCGCTCACGCTGGCGCGCGGCGGCGCGCGGCGCGAGGTGCTGGTCACGCTGCTCGCCGACGAGGCGCCGGCGCGCTACCGCGCCTGGGTCGAAGCGAACCGCGCCTGGGTGCATGAAGCGAGCGGCGGCAAGGTGGGCTACTTCCACCTGCCGGACATGATGTCGGCCGGCTTCGCCGAGTTCCACCGCTACTTCGCCACCGAATGCGACCGCGACGGCCTCATCGTCGACGTTCGCTTCAACCGCGGCGGCCATGTCTCGCAGCTGCTGCTGGAGAAGGTGGCGCGCAAGCGCATCGCCTGGAACCTCACGCGCTGGGGCCGGCCCGAGAGCTACCCCGAGGCCGCGCCCGCCGGCCCGGTGGTCGCGCTCACCAACGAACACGCGGGCAGCGACGGCGACATCTTCAGCCACGGCTTCAAGCTCATGGGCATCGGCGACCTGGTGGGCACGCGCACCTGGGGCGGCGTCATCGGCATCTGGCCGCGCCACCCGCTGGTGGACGGCAGCACGACCACGCAGCCCGAGTACTCGTTCTGGTTCAAGGACGTCGGCTGGGGCGTCGAGAACTTCGGCACCGAGCCCACCATCGCGGTCGACAACGCGCCGCAGGACGCCGCCGCCGGCCGCGACCGCCAGCTGGAAACCGCGCTCGCCACCGCGCTCGAAGCGATCAAGAAGCAGGGTGTCGCGCGGCCGCAGTTCGGGCCGCGGCCGAACCTGGCGGCGCACGGGCTGCCCCCGCGACCGCCGGCGCGGGAATAGGCGGCCGCGGTTCTGGATAAGGCAGGCATCTCCACTCACGTGAGGGCCTGCCGCCATGCCGGACCGCCGCGACTTCCTTGCGCTTGCCGCCGCCGGCGGCGGTGCCGTCTTCGCTTCCGCCCTCGGCGGCTGCGCCACGCCGCGCGAACGCGACTTCTACTTCGTGCAGCTTTCGGACACGCACTGGGGCTTCGAGGGCCCGCCCAACCCCGACGCGCGCGGCACCCTGAAGAAGGCGGTGGCGGCGGTGAACGCGCTCGCCGAGCCGCCGGACTTCGTCGTCTTCACCGGCGACCTCACGCACACCACCGACGACCCCGTGGAACGCCGGCGCCGGCTCGCCGGCTTCAGGGAGATCGTCGACGGCCTGCAGGTGAAGCGGCGCCACTTCATGCCCGGCGAGCACGACGCCTCGATCGACCGCGGCGCGGCGTTCCAGGAATTCTTCGGCGCCACCCACTACAGCTTCGACCACCGCGGCGTGCACTTCGTGGTCGTCGACAACGTCTCCGACCCCGGCGCGCGCATCGGCGACGAGCAGCTCCAATGGCTGGCCGCCGACCTGGCGCGGCTGGACCGCGAGGCGCCGCTCGTCGTCTTCACCCACCGGCCGCTGTTCGACCTGGCGCCCAAGTGGGACTGGGCCACGCGCGACGGCGAGCGCGCGATCGAGCTGCTCATGCCCTTCCGCCACGTGACCGTGTTCTACGGCCACATCCACCAGGAGCACCACCACCAGACCGCGCACATCGCGCACCACGCGGCGAAGTCGCTCATCTTCCCGCTGCCGGCGCCGATGTCGCAGCCGCAGCGCACGCCGCTGCCCTGGGACCCGGCGCAGCCGTATCGCGGCCTGGGCTGGCGCGAGGTGGCCCTGGCACCCGGCGGCGCGGCGCCGGCGATCACCGAGAGGCCGGTGCAGGCCGCATGAAGCGCCGCACCCTGCTGCTGGCGCTGCCGCTGGCCGCGGCGCGCGCCGGCTCGGCCGCCGAAGGCCCGCGCGAGATCGAGGTCGTGGCGCGGCGCTACCGCTACGAGCCGGCCGAGATTTCGGTCGCGCCCGGCGAACGCGTCGTGCTGGCGTTTCGTGCGCTCGACTTCGTGCACGGCTTCAGCGTGCCCGACCTGAAGCTGCGCGCCGACCTGCCGCCCGGCCTCGTCACGCGCGTCGAACTGCCACCGCTGGCCCCCGGCGTGGTCGAATTCCTGTGCGACAACTTCTGCGGCGAAGGGCACGAGACCATGCACGGCCGCATCGTCGTCGGCGCGCCGCCGGGCTGATGGACGCGTCGCGCCGCTTCGAAGCCGAGGTGCTGCCGCACCTGGACGCCGCCTTCAACCTGGCGCGCTGGCTGCTGCGCGACGACGCCGCCGCCGAAGACGCGGTGCAGGAAGCGGCGCTGCGCGCGCTGCGCTACATCGGCAGCCTGCGCGCGGGCGCGGCGCGACCCTGGTTCCTGGCCATCGTGCGCAACGCCTGCTTCGCGCAGATGGGGCAGGCCGGCAGCGAACTCACCGGCTTCGAGGACGAGCACTTCGAGACCCTGCACGCCGCGGCCACGGGCACCGCGCCCGACCCGGCCGAGACGCTGGCGCAGCGCCGCGAGCGCGCCGCGGTGGACGCGGCGATCCGCGCGCTGCCGCCGGTGTTCCGCGAGGTGATCGTGCTGCGCGAGCTGGAAGGCCTGGCCTACGACGAGATCGCCCAGGTCGCGGGCGTGCCGCAGGGCACGGTGATGTCGCGCCTGGCGCGGGCGCGCGAGCGGCTGCGCGCCGCGCTCGCCGGCGCCGGCATCGACGACGGGAACAAGGCATGAACGACGAGGAACTGTCGCAACGGCTGCGCCGCCACGCCACGCGCCGCGTGGCGCCCGAGTCGCTGCGCGCGCGCGCGCGCACCCAGGCCGCGCTGCACCGCG
>CAYVXO010000150.1:0-15120 GCA_964454485.1 uncultured Rubrivivax sp. | reverse complement strand
CCATGGTCGGTGCCTCGCTGCTGTGGGTGGGCTGGTTCGGCTTCAACGCCGGCTCGGCCCTGGAAGCCAGCAACAGCGCGGTGCTCGCCTTCGCCAACACCTTCTCGGCCACGGCCGCGGCGGTGCTGGCCTGGTGCATCGGCGAGACGCTGGTCAAGGGCAAGGCCTCGATGCTGGGTGCGGCCTCGGGCGCCGTGGCCGGCCTCGTGGCCATCACCCCGGCGGCCGGCAACGTCGGCCTGATGGGCGCCATCGTCGTCGGCTTCATCGCCGGCTTCGCCTGCCTGTGGGGCGTGTCGGGCTTGAAGAAGCTGCTCGGCGCCGACGACTCGCTGGACGTGTTCGGCGTGCACGGCGTGGGCGGCATCGTCGGCGCGCTGCTGACCGGCGTGTTCAACAACCAGGCGCTCGGCGGCCCGGGCCTGGTGACCGACTGGGTCAGCGCCGCGGTCGGCTCCAACGGCATCGCCGCCCAGGTGTGGATCCAGCTCAAGGGCGTGCTGCTGACCATCGTCTGGTCGGGCGTGGTCTCGCTGGTCGCCTACAAGATCGTCGACCTGGTGATCGGCCTGCGCGTGCCGGAAGACGAGGAGCGCGAGGGTCTGGACATCACCTCGCACGGCGAGACGGCGTATCACAACTGATCCGCCCGGCTTCGCTGCCAAGGGCCACCTGCGGGTGGCCCTTTTTCATGGCGGCGCGCCGTGCCCTTGTGCGCGGGCGCCTTCGACCTCACATGCCTAGAATTCCGCTCTCGCAGCGCCACTTCCGGGCCGACCCATGGTTCCTCACCTCATCACCGCACTGACCGGCCCGATCAACGAACTGGAGCAGCGCATCCTCGAGTCGCTGCCGGCCATCGAGCGCTGGTTCCGGCTCGAGTGGATGGAGCACACGCCGCCCTTCTACACCTCGGTGGACGTGCGCAACGCCGGCTTCAAGCTGGCGCCGGTGGACACCAACCTGTTCCCCGGCGGCTTCAACAACCTCACCGAGGAGATGCTGCCGCTGGCGGTGCAGGCGGCGATGGCGGCGATCGAGAAGATCTGCCCCGAGGCGAAGAACCTGCTGCTGATCCCGGCGCCGCGCACCGCCAACCCCTTCTACCTGACGAGCGTGCAGCGGCTGGTGCAGGTGTTCACGCAGGCCGGCCTCAACGTGCGCCTGGGCACCCTGGCCGACGACGTGAAGGCGCCGCAGCGGCTGGCGCTGCCCGACGGCGGCGAGCTCGTGCTCGAACCCGTGCAGCGCGCGCGCGGCCGGCTCGGCCTGAAGGACTTCGACCCCTGCACGATCCTGCTCAACGACGAGCTCGCGCGCGGCGTGCCGCAGATGCTGAAGAACCTGCACCAGCAGTACCTGCTGCCGCCGCTGCACGCCGGCGCCTCGGTGCGCCGCAAGAGCCTGCACCTGCGCAACTACGAGGAAGTGGCGAAGAAGTTCGCCAAGCTGCTGGGCATGGACCCCTGGCTCATCAACCCGATGTCGGCCCATTGCGGCGAGGTCGACTTCGCACGCCCCGACGGGCTCGAATGCGTGCAGGGCCAGGCCGAGACGCTGCTGGCCAAGGTGCGCCGCAAGTACAAGGAATACGGCATCAACGAGAAGCCCTTCGTCGTCGTCAAGACCGACTGCGGCGAAGGCGGCGGCGGCCTCGTCACCGTGCGCGACACGAAGGACCTGGACCAGGCGGCGCGCCGCGCCGCCGACCGGCTGGGCCGCGCGGCCGAGGTCATCATCCAGGAAGGCGTGCCCACCTACGAGCGCATCCACGACGCGGTCGCCGAGCCCGTGGTCTACATGATGGACCGCTACGTGGTGGGCGGCTTCTACCGCGTGCACGCCGAGCGCGGCGCCGACGAGGCGCTCGACGTGCCCGGCTCCAGCTACGTGCCGCTGGCCTTCGCCGAGTCGCACCACCTGCCGCGGCCGGGCGCCAAGCCGGGCGCGAGCGCGCCGAACCGGTTCTACATGTACGGCGTCATCGGCCGCCTGGCCATGCTGGCGGCGGCCTACGAGCTGGAAGCGACCGACCCCGAGGCCGAGATCGACGCCTGAGGCGACGCGCTAGCATCCGCCTCCCAGGTGCACTGCCCGGCCGCGAAGAGCCGCCCCACCGCCCTTGCCCTCTCACCAGACCCGGAAGAGCCCGGCCGCCGTCGCCGCCCTGACGCTGGGCGCGCTGGGCGTGGTCTACGGCGACATCGGCACCAGCCCGCTGTACACCCTGAAGCTCATCTTCGAGGGCGGCCACGTGCCGGTGGAGCCGGCCAACGTGCTGGGCATCCTCTCGCTGATCTTCTGGACGATGACCATCATCGTCTCGGTCAAGTACGTGATGCTGATCCTGCGCGCCGACAACAACGGCGAAGGCGGCCTCATCGCGATGTTGGCGCTGGCCTCCAGCGCGGTCTCCTTCAACCCCGCGCTGCGCCGCGTGCTGATGTCGGTGGGCATGTTCGGCACCGCCATCTTCTACGGCGACGGCGTCATCACGCCGGCGATCAGCGTGCTGGGCGCGGTCGAAGGCCTGGGCGTCATCTCGCCCGCGCTGTCGGTCTGGGTGCTGCCGATCACGCTGGTGGTGATCACCGCGCTGTTCGCGGTGCAGCGCTTCGGCACCGGCAGCGTCGGCAAGGCCTTCGGGCCGATCACGCTGGTGTGGTTCGTCGTGCTGGTGGCACTCGGCCTGCCGCACATCGTGGCGCGGCCGGAAGTGCTGCAGGCGCTGGACCCGCGGCTGGCGATCGGCTTCTTCGCCTCGCACAAGCTGGTGGGCTTCATCATGCTGGGCGCGGTGGTGCTGTGCGTCACCGGCGGCGAGGCGCTGTACGCCGACATGGGCCACTTCGGCCGGCTGCCGATCCGCATCGCCTGGTTCGGCTTCGTGATGCCGGCGCTGGTGATCAACTACTTCGGCCAGGGCGCGATGCTGCTCGACCAGCCGGAGGCGGTGAAGAACCCGTTCTACCTGATGGCGCCCGACTGGGCGCAGCTGCCGCTGCTGGTGCTGGCCACGATGGCGGCGGTGATCGCCTCGCAGGCGCTGATCTCGGCCGCCTACTCGGTCACCAAGCAGGCCATCCAGCTGGGCCTGCTGCCGCGCATGCGCGTGCTGCACACCAGCGTGCGCGACACCGGCCAGATCTACGTGCCCTTCATCAACTGGGGGCTGTACGTCTTCATCGTGATGGCGGTGGCGCTGTTCAAGAACTCCGAGGCGCTGGGCTCGGCCTACGGCATCGCGGTGACGCTGGACATGACGATCACCACCGTGATGACCTTCTTCGTGGTGCGCTTCGGCTGGAAGTACCCGCTCGCGCTGTGCATCCTGGCGACCGGCTTCTTCTTCGTCATCGACGTCACCTTCTTCCTCTCGAACATGCTCAAGCTGCTGGCCGGCGGCTGGTTCCCGCTCGTCATCGGCATCGGCATGTTCACGCTCATGCTCACCTGGGTGCAGGGGCGCAAGCTGGTGGCCGAGCGGCTGCGCGACGAGGCGATCGACCTCGGGGGCTTCCTCGAGGCGGTGTTCGTGAGCCCGCCCACGCGCGTGCCCGGCACCGCGGTCTTCCTGGCCGCAGAGCCGGGGCTGGCGCCGAACGCGCTGATGCACAACCTCAAGCACAACAAGGTGCTGCACGAGCACAACCTGTTCGTCAGCGTGCGCCACCACGAGGTGCCGTGGATCGGCTTCGACAAGCGCATCGAGATGCAGCCCCTCGGTCACGACTGCTGGCAGGTCACGCTGCACTTCGGCTTCAAGAACGACCCCGACGTGCCCGAGGCGCTGAAGCTGCTCGAAGGCCGCGGCGTGCCGCTCGACGAGATGGACACCAGCTACTTTCTCAGCCGCGACACCGTGATCCCCACCTTCGGCGGCGGCATGGCGATGTGGCGCGAGAAGCTGTTCGCCAGCATGCACCGCAACGCCGCCGCCGCGGCCGACTTCCTGAACCTGCCGGCGAACCGGATCGTCGAGCTGGGCTCGAAGGTCGAGATCTAGACGCACGCCCGCGGCAGCCGCCAGATCCCCTGTAGCCGGCCGAGCCATCGCGCCGTGCTACACCGGCGGGCCTTGAAGCTGCACATCCTGTCCGACCTGCACCTGGGCTTCGGCGCCATGGAGCGGCCGCTGAACGACGCCGACGCCGTCGTGCTGGCCGGCGACATCGCCCGCCCGCGCGAGGCGGTGGCCTGGGCGCTCGGCTTCGCCAGGCCGGTGCTGTACGTGCCGGGCAACCACGAGTTCTACGGCGGCAGCCTCGACGGCACGCTGCGGGAACTGGGGCGCCTGAGCGAGGGCACGCCGCTCAGCGTGCTGGACTGCGGCGAACTTGTGCTCGGCGGCGTGCGCTTCCTCGGCGCCACGCTGTGGACCGACTTCGGCCTCTTCGACGACGAGCCACGGCGCACGGAGTCGCGCGCCGAGGCGCAGCGCCTGATGCGCGACTTCAGCCGCATCCGCACCCGCGAGGACGCGGAAGAGCTCTTCGCGCCCGAGGACTCGGTGGCGCTCTTCCGCCGCCACGCGGCCTGGCTGGCCGAAAGGCTCGCCGCGCCGCATGCCGGGCCGACGGTGGTCGTGACGCACCACGCGCCTTCGCGCCACAGCATCCACCCGCGTTTCGCGGGGTCGCTGCTCAACGCCGCCTTCGTCTCCGACGCCGAGCACCTGCTGGGCGGGGACCGGGTCGCGCTGTGGATCCACGGCCACACGCACGACAGCTTCGACCACCGCGTGCGCGGCACGCGGGTCGTCTGCAACCCGCGCGGCTACGCACGCGAGGGCGTCGACGAGAACCCCGCGTTCGACCCGAACCTGGTGGTCGAGGTCGGCACCGGCGGCGCCGGACCGACCTGAGCGGCAGCGACCTCAGGTTCGCGCCGAGGTCTGCAGCGTGCGCGTGCCGCCGGCCGCGGCGTTGCCGTCGTCGGCCACCGGCGTGACCTTGCCGCCGTCCACGTGCACGTGCTGGCCCACCGGCAGCGACTGCGCCTGCGTCACGGTGCGCGTGCTGCCGTCGGCCATGCGGATCTTCACCTGGTAGGCGGTCGTCGAGCGCGCGCGCTTCTCGATCTCGTGGCCGGCGAGGCCGCCGCCGATGGCGCCCAGCACCGTCATCGCCTGCTTGCCGGTGCCGCCGCCCATCTGGTGGCCGACGACACCGCCAACCACGCCGCCGGCGACCGCGCCGAGGCCCGTGCCTTCGCCCTTGTGCTGCACCGGCGTCACGCTCTCGACGATGCCGCAGGTGGTGCAGGCGGCGGCGACGGCGGGCTGGGTGTCCAGCGGCGTGGTGGCGGGTCGGCTGTCCTTGGCGCCGGACTCGGCCTTCTTCGCCGGCGCCTTCGCAGGCGCGGTGGTCGCGGCCGGCGCGGTGCTCACCGCCGCCGGCGCTTCGTCGGCGGCCTGCTGCTTCGGGGCCCGCAGCACCAGGGCGGTCGCCAGTGCGCCCAGCGCGACGAGGCCCAGGCCGCCACCGATGAGGGTGGCGCGGCTGAATCCGCCGGTGGTGGCGGGAGTGGGGTTGGTGGTGGTGGCGTTGCTCATGGGGAGAAAGGCGCGGCGCACCGCGCGGGAAAAGGGGACACGAGATTGGAACGCGCGAGCCGCCGATTGCGCCGAACGCCCCTGCCGCCAAAGTGCGACAGCATGTTTCGTAGCCCAGTTATGCTCGAAGCGATATGTGGCGCGACCTCTCGCTGCCGGCGGTGGTCGCCGGCTTCGTGGCCGTGCTCGTGGGCTTCACGAGCTCGGTCGTCATCGTCTTCCAGGCCGCGGCGGCACTCGGCGCCACGCCGGCACAGACCACCTCGTGGATCTGGGCGCTCGGCCTGGGCATGGGCCTCACGAGCGCGGGCCTGAGCCTGTGGACGCGCCAGCCGGTGCTCACCGCCTGGTCCACGCCGGGTGCCGCGCTGCTGGCCAGCACCGGCGCCGGCGTGCCGATGGCCGACGCCGTGGGCGCCTTCGTGGTCTGCGCAGTGCTGATCACGGTGGTGGGCGCGAGCGGCCTCTTCGCACGTCTGATGGACCGCATCCCGCAGGCGCTGGCCGCTGCGCTGCTGGCCGGCGTGCTGGCGCGTTTCGCTTTCGATGCCTTTGTTTCGTTGCAGCGCGACTTCGCGCTCGTGTTCCCGATGCTGCTGGCCTACCTGGCCGGCCGCCGCTGGTGGCCGCGCTACGCGGTGCCGGGCGTGCTGGCGCTGGGCGCGGCGATCGCGGCCGTGCAGGGGCGGCTGGCCTTCGGCAGCGTCGAATGGCACTGGGCGCAGCCGGTGTTCACGATGCCGCACTTCGGCTGGGCCGCGATCGTCGGCGTCGCGCTGCCGCTCTTCGTGGTGACGATGGCCTCGCAGAACCTGCCCGGCGTGGCCGCGCAGCGCGCCGCCGGCTACGAGATCCCGGTCTCGCCGGTGATCGCCACCACCGGCGTGGCCACGCTGCTGCTGGCGCCCTTCGGCGCCTATGCGCTGAACCTGGCGGCCATCACCGCCGCCATCTGCATGGGCCGCGAGGCGCACGAAGACCCGAAGCGCCGCTACATGGCCAGCGTGATGGCCGGCGTGTTCTACATCGCCATGGGGCTGGCGGCCGGCGGGGTGGTGGGCCTGCTCGCCGCCTTCCCGCGCCCGCTGGTGCTGGCGCTCGCCGGCTTCGCGCTGCTGGGCACGATCGGCAGCGCGCTCGCCGCGGCGACGAAGGACGAGCGCACGCGCGAGGGCGCGCTCATCACCTTCTGCGTCACCGCGAGCGGGCTTTCGCTCGCCGGCGTGGGCGCGGCCTTCTGGGGCGTGGTGGCCGGCGCGCTGGCGCTCGCTGTGCAACACTGGCGCCCCTTCCGATAAGGCATTGCGCCATGGACCTGCTGTTCGTCGCCGACCCGCTGGAGAGCTTCAAGACCTACAAGGACAGCACCTACGCGATGATGCGCGAGGCCGCTACGCGCGGCCACGGCCTGCTGGCCTGCGAGCCGCGCCACGTCTTCTGGAAGACCGGCGGCCGCGTCACGGCGACGATGCGCCGCATCGAGCTCACCGGCGACGAACACGACTGGTTCCGCACGCTCGAAGAAGCGCCACGCGCGCTGGCCGACACCGGCGCCATCGTGATGCGCAAGGACCCGCCCTTCGACAGCGAGTACTTCTACGCCACCCACCTGCTGCAGCAGGCCGAGCGCGAAGGCGCACGCGCGTTCAACAAGCCTTCGGCGCTGCGCGACCACCCGGAGAAGCTGGCGATCCTCGAATTTCCGCAGTTCGCGCCGCCCACGCTGGTGACGCGCGAGCCCGACGCCATCCGCGCCTTCCACGACGAGCACCGCGACATCATCCTCAAGCCGCTCGACGGCATGGGCGGCATGGGCATCTTCCGCGTCGGCCCCGACGGCCTGAACCTGGGTTCGATCACCGAGACGCTGAACCGCCACGGCGCCCAGACGGTGATGGTGCAGCGCTACCTGCCCGAGATCGTGCGCGGCGACAAGCGCGTGCTCGTCATCGGCGGCCAGCCGGTGCCGCATTCGCTGGCCCGCATTCCGCAGGGCACCGAGATCCGCGGCAACCTGGCCGCCGGCGGCAAGGGCGTGGCGCAGCCGCTTTCGGCGCGCGACCGCGAGATCGCGCAAGCCATCGGCGCGAAGCTCGCGCCGCGCGGACTGCTGCTCATCGGGCTGGACGTGATCGGCGAGCACCTCACCGAGATCAACGTCACCAGCCCGACCTGCTTCCAGGAGATCGCGCAGCAGAGCGGCTTCGACGTCGCGCGGATGTTCGTCGACGCGCTGGAAGCCGCCTTGCGCTAGCGCGCCTCAGTCGCGGTAGCCCTCGACCGCGATCATCAGCTTCACCTCGTCGGCCACGGCCGGCACGGCGTACTTCATGCCGAAGTCGGTGCGCTTGAGCGTGCCCACCAGGTCGGCGCCGCACATCTCCTTCTTCGTGAACGGGTTCGGGCCGCAGTTGAAGTGGGTGGCGGTCAGCTTGAGCGGCTTGGTCACGCCCAGCAGCGTGAGGTTGCCTTCGATGCTCTCCACCTTGTCGCCGGCGAAGTTGACCTTGGTCGACTTGAAGACCATGTCCGGGAACTCGGCCGAGTTGAAGAAGTCGGCGGCGCGCAGGTGCTCGTCGCGCGAACGCTGGCCGTCGGCGCGCTTGCCGTCGCCGGTGCTCACGGTGCCGGTGGGGATCTTCACCTCGATCGAGCCGGTCTTCGCGGCGCGGTCCAGCGTGACCTTGCCGCTGCTGCGCTCGAAGTGGCCCTGCACGGTGGACATGCCGAAGTGCTGGACCGAGAAGTAGGGAATCGTGTGCGCCGGGTCCAGGGTGTAGGACTCGGGCGCGGCGAAGGCGGCGAACGAGGTGGCCAGGGCGGCGGCCAGGAAGGAAACACGCTTCATCGGAAGACTCCGTTGGGGTGGAAAGGAGAACGGACGCGGGAGAGGTCCTAGGAGGCCGCCGCGCCGACGCGGAACCAGGCCAGCGCCAGCGCAACGAGGGCCGGCACCAGCGCAGGCAGGCCCGACAGCAGCGCCTGCTGCCAGACCGGCTTGTCCGGTGCCTTGAAGAGCGCTGCCGCCGGCGCCACGAAGGGCAGCGGCAGCAGCGCCAGCCAGGTGAGCCCGCCGGTGAGGTGGGCCACCATCGGCGCCAGCGCGGCAAAGGCCAGCACCGGCAGCAGCAGGAATCGGGTCTCGGGGGCGCGGTCGCGTGCCATCTGCAGCAGCACGGCCACGCCGCAGGCGGCGCCGATGCCGATGCCCATGAAGGCCTGCGATCCGCTCGCGCCCAGCAGCGCCAGGAAGCCGGCGGCGAAGCCCAGCACGCTGGCCGCGGCCAGGCTCTTCAGCGCGTCGCCGGCAGTGGCGACGAAGCTGGAGACGATGGCCGCCCCCAGCACCGCCAGCAGCAGGCCGCGCAGCCACAGCGCGCTGCCTTCCAGCTGCGCGAGCGCGCGGCTGCCGACCCACAGCGCGGCCCCGGCCGCGGCCAGCGCGAGCAGCGCGCGCAGCAAGCGGCCCGGCGCCAGCGCCAGCGCGTCGAGCACCAGCGCCAGCACGCCGGCCGCGAGCGCACACAGCACCACCTTGCGCACCGTGGTCAGCGGCTCCATCGACCAGCCCAGCGCCAGCGTGACGACCGCGGCCAGCGCGGCCACCGGCACCAGGGCCAGGAAGCGGGTGCGCCGCAGCGCGGCCCCGGCGACGAGGCCGACGAGGGCGGGGAGGACGCCGGCCTGGACGGCCGGGTTGTCGAGCAGTTCGTTCAAGGGGCGGCAGGGCGGGTTCGCGTTGCCGCCACTGTCGCGGCTGGCGATGCGGCCGCCGTTGAAGGAATTCGACGACTCGATGCACCGCGGCTGAAACGCCGCCGTGGCGCGGCGCGCCTTCGGCGGCGCAATCTCAGCGGCGCACGAAGCGCAGCCCCTGCGGGTCCTGCGTGCGCCGGCGCAGCGCCGTCACCGCTTCGGGCACCGGCCCCTTCAGCAGCGCCTGCGCCACCAGCGCGCCCAGCTCGGCCATGTGTTCGGGGCCGAAGCCCAGGCGCACGATCTCGGGCACGCCCAGGCGCAGTCCGTTCACGTCGCCGGCCACCGGGGGCAGCGGCAGGCCGATGCCGCAGGCCAGCAGGCGCGAGGCCTCGAGCTTCTTCGCCGCCGCCTGGCCGCCGCCGAAGGCATGCGCCTCCAGCGCCAGCTGGTGCGAGGTGGTGGCGCCGCGCTCGCGCGCGAACACCGGCAGCCCTTCGCGCGCCAGCGCGTCGGCGAGCGCCTTCGCGGTGGCCTGCATGGCGCGCGCGTAGGCGGCGCCATGCTCCTTCCAGTCGAGCAGACCGAGCGCCAGCGCGGCCGTCTTGCCGGCGTCGAAGTTGGCGGTGAGGCCGGGGTAGGCGATGGCGTCGATGCGCTCGAAGATCGCCGCATCGGTGCCGACCACCAGCCCGCCGGGCGGGCCGCCCAGGCTCTTGTAGGTGCTCATGGTCATGACATGCGCGCCTTCGGCCAGCGGGTCGGGCCAGGCGCCGCCGGCGACCATGCCCGACAGGTGCGCGGCGTCGAACATCAGCGGCGCGCCCACCTCGTCGGCGATGCCGCGCAGCGCCGCCACCGGGTGCGGGAAGAGGTTGAGGCTGCCGCCGATGGTGAGGAGCTTCGGCTTCACCTCGTGCGCCAGTCGGCGCAGCGCGTCGACGTCGACCGTGTAGCCGTCGGCCTTGACCGGCGCGCTCACCGTCTTCAGGCCGTAGAGACCGGCCGCGCCCGCGGCGTGGTGGGTGACGTGGCCGCCGATCTCGGCCGGCGGCGCGATGATGGTGTCGCCCGGCTTGCAGGTGGCCATGAAGACGTACAGGTTGGCGAGCGCACCCGAGCCCACGCGCACCTCGGCGTACTGCGCGCGGAAGACCTCGGCCGCCAATTCGGCGGCGACGACCTCGATGCGCTCGATCGCCTGCAGCCCCATCTCGTACTTGTCGCCCGGCCATCCCAGGCTGGCGCGCGGGCCCAGGCCGGCGGCCATGAGCGCCTCGGCACGCGGGTTCATCACGTTCGACGCCGGGTTGAGGTTGATGCCCTCCTCGTCGTGGATGCGGCGGTTCCAGGCCACGAGGCGCGCGATCTCTGCTTCGGTGGCGGCGGCTTCGGCGGCGGCGGTGGCGGCGGCGACCGACTGCACGAGCGCTTCGCTCGCGGCCGGCACCCAGGTTCGGCGTTGCAACATGTCGCTCATGCTACGACGCGACCGCGTGCTGATCGCGGTCAATCCGCGGCGGCACCCGCGGGCGTGCAATCCTTTTGGACCCGTCCTTGCCGGAGAACCACGATGACGAAGCTGTTGCGCACCCTGATCGCCACCCTCGCCCTGCTGGCCGGCGGCTTGGCGCAGGCCCAGATCGGGCCGGCGCACGGCACCGGGCCCTACCTGATCGGCGCCATCGGCGTGAACCAGTACGACTACGACTGCTACTGGTGGTCGGACTGCCGCAACAACCACAGCACGATGGCCAAGGTGGGCGGCGGCATGCGCTTCGGCATCTGGGGCCTGGAAGCCTGGGGCATCGACTTCGGCCGCGCCGACATCGACCCGCGGCCCGACACGCTGCGCCTGCAGTCGGTGGGCGTGAACGGGGTCTTCTACTGGAACTTCGCGCCTTCGATGTCCGGCCTGCTGCGCGCCGGCGTGGCCAACGTGCGCCAGACGCGCAGCCTGGACGACCGCCACAGCGTGCTCTCGGGCACCTTCGGGCTGGGCTTCGTGGTCGACGTGGCGCCGCAGGTGGGCATCGAGGCGGCCTGGGACGTGACCGGCGGCGAAGGCAACAACACCGGCAGCAGCACCGCGAGCGCGCTTTCGGTGGGGGTGCGGATCAAGTTCTGAGCCGGGCCCCGCGCCCGCCGACAATGCGGGCATGGCTCTCGTCACCCTCGCCGACGCGCACCTGGCCTACGGCCACTGGGCGCTGCTGGACGGCGCTGCGCTCGCGGTGGAAGCGGGCGAACGCATCGCCCTCATCGGCCGCAACGGCAGCGGCAAGTCCTCGCTGCTGAAGATCCTGGCCGGGCTGGAGAAGCCCGACGACGGCACGCTGCAGGTGCAAGGCGGCGTGCGCCGCGTCTACGTGGCGCAGGAACCCGCCTTCGCGCCCGGCGCCACGGTGTTCGACGCCGTGGCCGAAGGCGTGGCCGAGGCGCGCGCGCTGCGCGAACGCTTCGAGCGCCACGCGCCGGGCGACGACCTGGACGCGCTGCAGACGCGCATCGAATCGCTCGGCGGCTGGACCTGGGAGCAGCGCGTGGCCGAAGCGCTGCAGCGCCTGCGCCTGGACGGCAGCGCGCGCGTCGACGACCTCTCCGGCGGCACGAAGAAACGCGTCGCGCTCGCGCAGGCCCTGGTGGCCGCACCCGACCTGCTGCTGCTGGACGAGCCGACCAACCACCTGGACATCGCCGCCATCGAATGGCTGCAGGACCTGCTGGTGGCGCGCCGCGGCGCGCTGGTGGTGGTCTCGCACGACCGCGCCTTCGTCGACGCGGTGGCCACGCGCATCGTCGAGCTCGACCGTGGTCGGCTGCGCAGCTACCCCGGCAACCTGGCCGCGTTCGAAAGCGCGAAGGCGCGCGAACTCGAAGCCGAGGCGCTGGCCGCGGCGCGCGCCGACAAGCTGCTGGCGCAGGAAGAGGTGTGGATCAGGAAGGGCGTGGAAGCGCGCCGCACGCGCAGCGTGAGCCGCGTCGCGCGCCTGGAGCAGCTGCGCGCCCAGCGCGCCGCGCGGCGCGAGGCGCTGGGCCGCGTGCGGCTGGGGCTGGACGCGGGCATCCCGCCGGGGCGCATCGTCGCCGAGCTGGAGGACGTGCGCTTCGGCTGGCCGGGGCAGCCGCTGCTGATCGACGGCTTCATGGCGACGATCCTGCGTGGCGACAAGGTCGGCCTCATCGGCCCCAACGGCTGCGGCAAGACGACGCTGCTGCAGCTCGTGCTGGGCCAGCTGCAGCCGCTGGCGGGCAAGGTTCGGCGCGGCACGAACCTGCAGGTGGCCTACTTCGACCAGCTGCGCGCCGGGCTCGACCCGGAAGCCACGCTGGCCGACACCATCAGCCCGGGCAGCGAGTGGATCGAGACCGCGGGTTCACGAAAGCACGTGATGAGCTACCTCGGCGACTTCCTGTTCTCGCCCGAGCGGGCCAGCTCGCCGGTGCGCACCCTCTCCGGCGGCGAACGCAACCGCCTGCTGCTGGCGCGCCTGTTCGCGCTGCCGGCCAACGTGCTGGTGCTGGACGAGCCCACCAACGACCTCGACATCGAGACGCTGGAACTGCTGGAGGAACTGCTGCAGGGCTACGCCGGCACCGTGTTCCTGGTGAGCCACGACCGCCGTTTCCTCGACAACGTGGTCACGAGCACGATCGCCTGGGAAGGCGACCCCGAGTTCGGCGGCCGCCCCGGCCTGTGGCGCGAGTACGAAGGCGGCTGGGAGGACTGGAAGCGCCAGCGCGAACGCGCGCGCGTGGTCGTCTCGCCGGCGCCGGTCGCGCCGCCGCCGCCGCCGGCATCGAAGCCGGCGCCCGGCGCGCGCACCAAGCTCAGCTACAAGGAACAGCGCGAGCTGGAAGCGCTGCCCGCGCGCATCGAGGCGCTGGAAGCCGAGCAGGCGCAGATCGCGGCCCGGCTGGCGTCGAGCGAGCTCTACGTGAAGGAGCCGCAGGCGGTGCCGGCGCTGCAGGCGCGCCACGCCGAGATCGAGGATGAGCTGATGGATGCGCTCGAGCGCTGGGAAGCGCTGGGCGCGCGCGCCTGAATCAGCCTTGGCGGGCGCCGGTGGCCGCGGGGTGGGTGCGCGTGACCATCAGCCCGGCCTGCAGGTACAACGCGTTGAGCAGGCGGGTGGCGCGCTCGCGGTCG
Source organism: uncultured Rubrivivax sp. (assembly GCA_964454485.1). Classification (GTDB taxonomy): domain Bacteria; phylum Pseudomonadota; class Gammaproteobacteria; order Burkholderiales; family Burkholderiaceae_C; genus Rubrivivax. The sequence continues at coordinate 1,720 of CAYVXO010000150.1, read as the reverse complement.
AAGCCGGGCCAGTCGGCGATCTCGCGCAGCGAGGTGGTGGCGCGCTTGAGCCTTTCCACCGCGGCGGCGATGCTGCCGCTCAGGGCCAGGCCTTCCAGGTCCAGCCCGGGCGAGATGCGGTAGGCCGCGAGGCCGCCGATCTCCGGCAGCAGTTCGTCGCGGGCGCCGCGCATCGCCAGCTCCCAAAGCAGGCGGCCCATGGGCCAGTAGTTCTCGGGCCCGGCCACCAGCGCGCTGTCGGCGTCGCCGGGCGGGCGCAGCAGCGCGGGTTCCACGTGCAGCACCTGCAGTTCGGTCAGGCGGCCGGCGAGGAAGGCGTCCATCGTCACCGGGCAGTGCACCAGCCGCTCGCAGGGGAACAGCGTGAGCGGGATCACGCGGTCGGCTTCCTGCAGGTGCACGAGCAGGTTGCGCGCATGGCGCACGCTGGCGGCCAGCACTTCCAGCACCTCGATGCGGTCGCCGGGCTTGCGCGTCTGCTCGAAGCGCGCCAGGTCCTGCTGCAGCGAAGGGCTCAGCGAGGACATCAGGGTGGTGCTCGGGCCTTCGCCGTCGGCGGGGCGCCCGATCTCCAGGAGGTAGCGCCGGAAGGCGCTGACCCGGATCAGGTCGGGCGTGCCGAAAGGCAAGGTCGATTCGAACATCAATGGGCTCCGGTCCCTCCGGACCGCCGGCGCTTCTGCGGCGCCGCTGGCGACAAGGGGCCGATGGTACGCTGAAGCGCCGCAGGTGAATCCATTTGTGTCAGGCGCGCCCGGCCGCAACACGCAGCTGTCGCCAGAAGCGTGCGTCCTGCGCGGTCGCGAAGTTCACGCGCATCAGCGTCGTCGGCCGCCGGACGGCGTGGAACAGGGCGCCGGGCGCGGTGAGCCAGCCTTCGTCCAGCAGGTGCTGGGCCAGCCGTTCGGTATCGGTGCCGACGTCGACCCAGCCGAACAACCCTGCCGGCGGTGCGGCGAAGCGGAAGCCGGCCTCGCGCACCAGGCGCGCGGTGCGGGCGCGCGCCGCGTCCAGCCGCTCGGTCACGCGTTCGGCGTGGCGGCGCAGGCTGCCCTGTTCCAGGCAGACCGCGATCGCGCGCTCCAGCACGCCCGGGGTGGACAGCGTGGTGACGAGCTTGGTGTCGACGAAGCGGTCCACCAGCGCCGCCGGCGCGGCCAGGAAGCCCACGCGCCACTGCGGCACCAGGATCTTCGAGAAACCCGAGACGCAGATCGTGCGCTTGAGCCCGTCCAGCTGCGCCAGCCGGGTGGCGTGCGGCGGCGCCATCCAGGCGTAGGTGTCGTCCTCGACGATGGTGAGGTCGTGCGCCTCGGCCAGCTGCAGCACGCGGTGTGCGACCGCCGGCGCGAGCGAGCCGCCGGTGGGGTTGTGCAGCACCGAGACGGTGACGTACAGGCGCGGCCGGTGCGCGGCCAGCAGCGCCGCCATGGCGTCGAGGTCGGGGCCGTCGGGGCCGCGCGGCACCGGCAGCAGGCGCATGCCCAGGCGCGACAGGCGCGCGTATTCGACCGCCCAGCCGGGCTCGTCGACGAGCACGGCGTCGCCGGGCGAAAGCAGGCTGCGCGAGACGATGTCCAGCCCATGGGTGGCGCCCAGCGTGGTGACCACCTGTGCCGGGGTGGCGGCGATGCCGCAGTCGGCCAGCCGTCGCGCGACCGCGGCGCGCAGGCTGGCGTCGCCGGCCGGTTCGCCGTAGCGCAGCCAGCCGGCGGCCGCG
>CAYVXO010000149.1:0-15186 GCA_964454485.1 uncultured Rubrivivax sp. | reverse complement strand
CACGGCCCTTGGCCACCCCGGCGCGGGCACCCTGGGTTCTTTCACACCTTCTGAGTCTCCGCGGCGCAGAATGCGCCGCATGGACACGAGCCCCGCCACCGCCCCCGACACCCTGCGCTCGCTCTGGGCGCTGGCGGCGCTGCCCGAACCGGCGCTCGCGCACGCGGTGCTGCCTTGGCGCGGGCCGGTGCTGGCGTCTTCGTTCAACGTGGCCGTGGCGGCGCAGGCCTCGCTCGCCGCCGGCGCGCTGGCGGCGGCCGAGATCTGGCACCGGCGCAGCGGCCAGCCGCGCCAGCAGGTCACGGTGGACGGCGAGCACGCGGTGTTCGACAGCCTGGCGTACCTGCGCGTGAACGGCCAGGCGCCGCAGGTGTGGGACAAGATCTCCGGCCTCTACGCCTGCGCCGAAGGGCACGTGCGCATCCACGCCAACTTCGCGCACCACCGCGACGGCGCGCTGCGCCTGCTGGGCCTGCCCGCAGGCGAGGCCACCGAGCGCGCGGCGGTGGCGGCCGCGCTCGCGTCCTGGCGCGCGCTCGACTTCGAGGCCGCGGCCGCCGAAGCCGGCCTCGTGGTGGCCGCGGTGCGCCGCTTCGACGAATGGGACGCCCACCCGCAGGCGAAGGCGCTCGCCGGCAAGCCGCCCGTCGCGCTGCGCCGCATCGGCGACGCACCGCCGCGCGCCTGGCCCGCACTCGGCGCCGGCGCGCGGCCGCTGGCCGGGCTGCGCGTGCTGGACCTGACGCGCATCCTCGCCGGCCCGGTGGCCGGCCGCACGCTGGCCGCCTGGGGCGCCGACGTGATGCTGGTGAATTCGCCCGCGCTGCCCAACATCGACGCCATCGCCGACACCAGCCGCGGCAAGCTCTCGGCCCACGTCGAGCTGAAGAGCGCCGAAGGCCGCGACATGCTGCTGGCGCTGGCGCGCGAGGGCCACGTGTTCCTGCAGGGCTACCGCCCGGGCGCGCTGGCGGCGCTGGGCTTCGGCGCCGAGGCGCTGGCCGAAGCGGTGCCCGGCATCGTGCACGTCTCGCTCTCGGCCTACGGCAGCGAAGGGCCGTGGGCGGGGCGGCGCGGCTTCGACTCGCTGGTGCAGACGGCCACCGGCTTCAACCACGCCGAGGCGCAGGCCTTCGGCCAGGCCGAGCCGCGCGCGCTGCCGCTGCAGATCCTGGACTACGCGGCCGGCAACCTGCTGGCCTTCGGCGCCCAGGCGGCGCTGCTGCGGCAGGCGGCCGAAGGCGGCAGCTGGGCGGTCGAGGTCACGCTGGCCGGCGTCGGCCACTGGCTGCGCACGCTGGGCCGGCGCGGCGACGCGTTCGCGATCGGCCGGCCCCAGGTCGAGCCGTACACCGAGGAAGAAGACAGCGGCTTCGGCCGCCTGCGCGTGGTGCGCCACGCGGTGCAGTTCTCGCGCACGCCGGCCGGCTTCAGCCGCCCTTCGGTGCCGCCGGGTACCGACCCGCCGCGCTGGCCGCAGCCCTGATCAGGGCGGGCCGATCACCAGCCGCATCGTCGCGCCGCGGCGCGTGTTGCGCAGCAGCTCGATGCGGCCGCCGTGCAGTTCCATCACCCGGCGCGCGATGTACAGGCCCAGGCCGTGGCCGGCCGGCGCGCCGGCCGGCGTGCGCCCGCGGGCACCGCGCTCGAACAGGCGCGGCAGCAGATCGGCCTCGATGCCGTGGCCGCGGTCGGCGACGTCGATCGCCACGCTGCCGGGCTCGGGGCCGGGGCCGATCGTCACGTCGACGGCGCTGCCCTCGGGGCTGTAGCGCAGCGCGTTGCCGATGAGGTTGCGCAGCGCCAGCCGCATCAGCCCGCTGTCGACGGCGGCGCTCTTCGGCCCTTCGCGGTGCTGCACGTGCACGCGCGCGCGCTGCGCCGCGGCGACGTCGCCGATGGCGATCGCCACCAGCAGCTCGAGGTCGGTGTCGACCCGCCGCACGGCTTCGGCGCGGGCCACCAGGCCGGCCACCGCCAGCGTGTTGTCCACGCTCGCGTTCACCTGCGCCAGCACGGCCTGCGCGCGCGCCAGCGACTGCTGCATCCGGCGGTCGGTGCCGATGGCGGCGGCGGCCTGCTGCAGCACCGCGGCGGCGTTGTGCAGCGGCTGGCGCACCTCGTGCGCGATCAGGTCCAGCATCTCGCCGCGTTCGCGCAGCAGGGCGTCGAGTTCCCGCGCATGCGCTTCCAGGTGCAGGCGCAGCGTCTGCTCGTGCTGCAGCGCGGCCTCGGTCTCCTTCAGCCGCGTGACCTCGGTCACCTGCACGAAGAAGCCGGCGACGCGGCCGTCCACCCGGTGGGGCAGGTAGCTGGCCAGGCTGTGCCGGTGCTGCCCCCCCGGGCCCGGCACCATGCGTTCGAAGTGCTGCTCCTCGCCGGCCAGCGCGCCCTGGATGTGCGGCAGGTTGAGCGCGTAGAGGTCGGGCCCCAGCAACTCGCGCATCGTGCGGCCGACGACCCAGTCGGGGCCGACGCCGAACCAGGTGGAGTAGGCGTTGTTGGCGAAGCGGCAGCGCTGGTCGGCGTCCCAGTACGCGAGCATCGAAGGCACGCGGTCCACCGCCAGGCGCGCGTAGTCGGGCTCGTCGCGGCTGTGTCTGGCTTTCACCTTGCGGTCCATGCTAGGCATTGCGGGCGGCACCGGAAATGGCCTGGATCATCTTTCGGCGATGTAGTGCTGCAGGTCGGGCTCCTGTCCCGGCAGCAGGTGCGCGGCCAGCTTCGCTTCCAGCTCCTGGTCGGCCAGCGTGGCCCGCGCGCGCTGGTGCAGGTAGTCGGCCCAGCTGCCGACGATGAAGCGCTCGACGAAGCGCTGCGGGTCCGAGAGGTCGCGGTAGACGCGCCAGAAGGTGGCGCCGTCGCGCCGGCGCGGGCCGCGCAGCTGGCTCACGTCTTCCAGGAAGTCGGGCACCGCCTCGGCCTTCACGCGGTAGCCGATCTCCACCGCCACCGGGCCGGCCTCGGGGTCGGGCTCGTGGGCGACGAAGAGATCCTCCGACAGCGGCGCCTGCGTCACCTCGGCCAGCTCGCCCATGCGCAGCGGGAACGGGCGCGCCAGCAGCACGCTGGCCGCCAGCGCAGTGGCGCCGGCCAACAGCGCGGGCGTGAGCCCGGCGAGGTCGGACAAGGCGCCCCAGAAGGCCGAGCCGATGGCGAACGAGCCGAGCGCGGCCAGCGTGTGCATCGCGGTGGCGCGCGCGCGCACCCAGGGCGGCACGCTGGTCTGGGTGGCGGTGTTGTAGGTGGAGAGCACGCTCATCCACGAAGCGCCGCCGGCCACCAGCGCGGCATAGACCGCCGGCCGCAGCGTGGAGAGCGCGGCCACCGCCATCGTGCCGGCGAAGACCAGCGAGCCGATCATCACCAGCCGTTCCAGCCCCAGCCGCTGGCGCAGCGTGCCGATGGCGAAGCCCGCCGCCACCGCGCCGGTGCCCAGGCATCCCATCAGCAGGCCGAAGCCGGTGGCGCCCAGCCCCAGCTGGCGCTGGCCGATCACCGGCAGCAGCGCCCATAGCGCCGAGCCGCAGGCGCTGTAGGCCACCGTGCGCACCAGCTGCGCGAGCACGGTCTCCGAATGGCGCGCGAAACGCAGCGCGCTCAGCATGCCGCCCCACAGCCGTTCGGCCGGCAGGCGCGAAGGCGGGTGCGGCCGCGGCGGGTGGCGGCGCACCAGCACCAGCAGCACCAGCACGCCCAGCGCGGTGAGCACGAAGACCCAGCCGGCCCCGGTCTGCGCGTACACCCAGCCGGCCGCCGCCGGCCCGAGGGCGCGCGCCGCGTTGTAGGCGATGCCGATGGCGGTGATGGCCTGCGGCAGCTCCGGCCGCGGCACCACGTCGACGATGGCCGAGTTCCACGAAGGCGAGAGCATCGCCGTGCAGCAGCCGGCGGCGAAGGTGAGCACCAGCAGCGAGGCCGCGCCCGCCTTGCCGGCGATGAACAGCAGCGCCATCAGCAGCACGAAGCCGCACTGCAGCGCCAGCGCGCCCGTCACCAGGCGCAGGCGGTCGGTGGTGTCGGCCATCACGCCGGCCGGCAGCGCGAACAGGAACATCGGCAGGAAGACCGCGGTCTGCACCAGCGCGGCCAGGAACGAGGAGCCGGTGAGCTCCACCATCAGCCATGACGCGGCCATGCCCTGCATCGCGTTGCCGACGAAGTACACCGCGCCGCCGCCCAGCAGGGCGCGGAAGGCGCGGTGGCGCAGCGTGGCGCGGATCGAAGGCGGCTCGGGCATGCGGGCGATCATCACATGCGCACGCAGGCCGCAGACCGCGCGTGAACTCGTACCTCAAGGGTCGCGGTGCTGCCGCCGTATCGCCTGGGCATGACCCTGCGGCTCTGCGACCTGGCCTGCGCGCTCTTCTGCGCTTCGGCGCTGCCGGCCCTGGCCGCGCCGCTGGAGGTGCGCGTCACCGACGCCGCCGGCCGCCCGCTGGCCGGCGCGGTGGTGTTCCTCGAATCGCCCGAGGCGCACGAGCAGGTGCGCCCGCTCTCCGGCGCCGAGATCGCGCAGCAGGCCAAGCAGTTCGTGCCCGCGGTGAGCGTGGTGACGGTGGGCACCGCGGTCGCGTTCCCGAACCGCGACACCGTGCGCCACCACGTCTATTCGTTCTCGCCCGTCAAGCGCTTCGAGATCAAGCTGTACGTCGGCACGCCGGCCGCGCCGGTGGTGTTCGACCAGCCCGGCATCGCGGTGCTGGGCTGCAACATCCACGACAAGATGGCGGCCTGGGTCGTCATCGTCGACACGCCCTGGTTCGGCCGCACCGACGAGCAGGGCCGCTGGACCGGCGCCCAGGTGCCGCCGGGGCAGTACAAGCTGCGCGCCTGGCACCCGGACCTGCCGCCCGGCGCGCCGGCGAGCGAGCAGCCGCTGCGCGTGGAGGCCGGCGGCGCGCAGGCCGCGGTGAAGCTGGGCGGCGGCGCGTCGTGAAGCGATTCCTCGCCGGCCGGCGGCTGTCGACCCGGCTCGTGCTGCTGTCGCTGCTGCTGCTCGGGCTGCTGCAGCTGGCCGGCTTCGGCGCGCTGCGCGCCAGCGTCGACCGCAACGCGCGCGCCGCGCTCGCCGAACGGCTGGCGGTGGGCGAACGCATCTGGGCCCGCCTGCTCGAGCAGCGCGCCACCAAGCTGGGGCAGGGCGCCGCGCTGCTGGCGGCCGACTACGGCTTCCGCTCCGCGCTGGCCAGCGACGACGCCGAGACCATCGATTCGGCGCTCGAGAACCAGGGCGCGCGCATCGGCGCCACGCTGTCGGCGCTGCTCGACCCGCAACTGAAGATGCGCACGCTGGCCCATGCCGGCGACCCCGCGCTGCAGCCCGCGGCCGCGGTGCTGGCGGCGCTGGCGCCGCGCCTGTCCGAACGCGGCAGCGCGGTCGCTCGGGTGGGCGACAAGGCCTACCAGTTCGTGATGGTGCCGGTGCGCGCGCCGCTCACGATCGGCTGGGTGGCGATGGGCTTCGAGCTCGACCGCACGCTGCCCGACGAACTGCAGGCCGTCTCCGGCATCCGCGGCACGCTGCGCCTGGCGCGCGATGGCGAGGCCCGCGTGCTGGCCGGCGCGCCACCGGCCGCCGGCGGCGGTGTCTGGCTGGAACGCCGCGTAGCGGTCGCCGAAGGGCTGGAGCTGTTGCTGGCCGGGTCGCTCGACGAAGCGGTGGCGCCCTACCGCGAACTGCAGTGGACGCTGGCGCTCATCACCGGTGCCGGCCTCGTGCTGTTCGCCGCCGGCAGCGCCTGGACCGCGGGCCGCGTGACGCGCCCGCTGCGCGCGCTGGCCGACGCCAGCGTGCGGCTGGGCCGCGGCGAATACGACACGCCGATCGCGCCCGGCGGCCGCGACGAGGTCGGCGACCTGGCGCGCGCCTTCGACGCCATGCGCCAGAACATCGCGCGCCAGAGCAAGGAGATCCGCCACCTGGCCTACTGGGACCGCCTCACCGGCCTGCCCAACCGCGCGCGCTTCCGCGACCTGGTGCTGCTGGCCGTCGCCGAGCGCCACCCGGCGCGCGACGCGCTGGCGGTGCTGATGCTGGACCTGGACCGCTTCAAGCACGTCAACGACGTGCTCGGCTACGCCAGCGGCGACCGCCTGCTGCAGGGCATCGGCGAGCGGCTGCGCGCGCTCGCGCGGCCGGGCGACGAGGTGGCGCGCCTGGGCGGCGACGAGTTCGCGCTGCTGCTGCCCGGCGCCGACGCGAAGGCCGCCGCCGCCTTCGCGCAGCGCGTGGCCGAAGCCTTCGAGCAGCCGCTCACGCTGGACGACCAGACGGTCGACCTGAGCGCCGGCCTGGGCATCGCCTGCTGGCCCGCGCACGGCGCCGACGCCGACACGCTGCTCTCGCGCGCCGAGGTGGCGATGTACGCCGCCAAGCGCCGCACCGCCGGCGCGCAGGTCTACGACGCCAGCCTGGACAGCGCGAGCGGGCAGACGCTGTCGCTGCTGTCGGAACTGCGGCGCGCGCTCGACGAAGGGCAGCTGCGCCTGTTCCTGCAGCCCAAGACCGACATCGCCAGCGGCGCGCTGAGCGGCGCCGAGGCGCTGGTGCGCTGGCAGCACCCGCAGCGCGGGCTGGTGCCGCCGGCGGCCTTCATCCCGTTCGCCGAGCAGACCGGCTTCATCCGCCGCCTCACGCTGTGGATGTTCGAGCAGGTGGCGCGCCGCCAGCGCGAGCTGGCGTCGCTGGGCGTGGCGCGGGTGTCGATCAACCTGTCCACGCGCGACCTGCTCGACGGTGAACTGCCCGAGAAGCTGCAGGCCCTGCTGCAGCGCCACGGCGCGCGCGCCGAAGGGCTGGTGCTGGAGATCACCGAGAGCGCGATCATGGACGACCCCGAGCGCGCCGAGGCCACGCTGCACCGGCTGGCGGCGCAGGGCTTCAAGCTCTCGATCGACGACTTCGGCACCGGCTATTCGAGCCTGGCCTACCTGAAGCGGCTGCCGGTGAACGAACTCAAGATCGACAAGAGCTTCGTGATGGCGATGGAGCGCGACGCCAGCGACGCCAAGATCGTGCGCAGCACGGTCGACCTGGCGCACGGCCTGGGCCTCACCGTGGTGGCCGAAGGGGTGGAGAACGGCGCCATCCTCGACCACCTGGCGGCGCTGGGCTGCGACGAGGCCCAGGGCTACCACCTGGCGCGGCCGATGGACGTGGCGGCCTTCGGCGCCTGGGTGCGCGAACGCGAGGCGGAAACCGCCTGAACCGGGTGGGCGCCAGCGCGCGCCCCGCGTGTTGAAATGGCCGCCGCGGCGCTGCTGCCGCGCCGGCCCGCCCGCAGATGGACACCCGACCGACCGACGAGCCCCCCCGCGCGCTGCAACCCGCCGAACGGCGCACCGTGCTCGCCGCCTGCCTGGGCTGGATGCTCGGCGCGGTCGACATCGTGCTGCTGGTGCTGTTCCAGCGACCGGTGGCCGAAGCGCTGGGCGTCGACGTGCAGGCGGTGCGCGTGGCCATCGGCGTGGGGCTGCTGGGCGGCGCGGTCGGCGGCATCGTGCTGGCCCAGATGGGCGACCGCCACGGCCGCGTGCGCGCGCTCGGCTGGTGCGTGCTGATCTATTCGCTGGCCACCGCCGGCATGGGCTTCGCGCGCAGCGCCGGCGAGCTGATGGCCTGGCGATTCGTCGCCGGCATCGGCACCGGCGCCGAGTGGTCGATCGGCTTCGCGCTCATCGCCGAGCTGCAGGGCACGAAAGGCCGCGGCCGTCTCGGCGGCCTGGTGGCGGGGATGTTCAACCTGGGCACCTTCGTCGCCGTGGTGCTGTTCCAGTCCGGCCTGGGCTGGCGGCTGGCCTTCGGGCTGATGGCGCTGCCGGCGCTCGGGGTGCTGTGGCTGCGCCTGCGCGTGCCCGAGTCGCCGGTCTGGCAGGCCTGGCAGCAGGCGCGCGCGCGCGGCGAGGTCGACCCCGCGCTCGAGGCGCAGTTCAGGCGCGTGCCGGTGGCGGCGCTGTGGCGCGGGCCGCTGCGGGGCCTGACGCTGAAGGCGACGCTGCTGTTCGCGCTCATGAACTTCGGCTTCTATGCCTTCTCCACCGTGTTCATCAACTACCTGCAGGACGACGCCGCGCGCGGCGGCCTGGCGCTGGGCACGCGCGGCCAGCTGCCCTACCAGCTGGCGCTCAACATCGGCGCCCTGGCCAGCGTGGTGGCGGCGGGCCTCGCGAGCGACCGTTTCGGCCGCCGCGCCACCTTCGCCTTCTTCTGCGCCATCGGCGCCGCCGGCTCGGCCTGGCTGTACGCGGTGACACGCGGCGCGGCCGGCGTGCCGGAGCACCTGATCGTCGTCTTCACGGTGGTCGTGGTCGGCTACGGCATCAACGGCGTCGTCGGCACGCTGATGGCCGAGTCGTTCCCGACCCACCTGCGCGCCACCGGCCCGGGCTTCTGCCAGAACCTGGGCAAGGGCCTGGGCGGGCTCGCCGGCCCGCCGCTGGCGGGCGCCTTCGTGCCCACGCTGGGCTACCCGCTGGTGCTGGCGCTGCCCGGCCTGCTGATGCTGGCGCTGGCCGGCTGGGTGTGGCTGCTGCCGCGCGTGACCGGCCGCGAGCTGCGGCCGGTGGAAGGCACCGGCTACCTCGCGGGGTAGGTGCTCCCGGGCGCCGCGCGCGGCCCGAATTCGGCCAGAATGACCTTGGCGCCGCCCGAGCGCGCGGCGCAGGAGGAACGCGATGCCCGCAGCGCCAGGCCCGCTACGCCTGCACGTGCCGGAGCCCACCGGCCGCCCCGGCCAGGCCACCGACTTCTCCTACCTGCGCGCCACCGCGGCCGGCGAGGTGCCGCGGCCGGCGGTGGACATCGTGCCGGCGCACACCGGCACCATGGCCTGGAAGCTGATCCGCGTGCTCGACGACCAGGGCCGCGCGGTCGGCCCCTGGGCGCCGCAGGTCGAGCCGGAGGCGCTGCGCCGCGGTTTGCGCGCGATGCTGCGCACGCGCGCCTTCGACGCCCGCATGCTCATCGCGCAGCGGCAGAAGAAGATCTCGTTCTACATGCAGTGCCTGGGCGAGGAGGCGATCGCGGTCGCGCACGCGCAGGCGCTGCAGGACGGCGACATGTGCTTCCCCACCTACCGCCAGCAGGGCCTGCTGATCGCGCGCGAGGACGTCGACGTCGTCGAGCTGATGTGCCAGCTGCTCAGCAACTCGCGCGACCCGCTGCGCGGCCGCCAGCTGCCGGTGATGTACTCGTACAAGCGGGCCGGCTTCTTCTCGATCTCCGGCAACCTGGCGACGCAGTTCGTGCAGGCGGTGGGCTGGGCGATGGCGAGCGCGATCCGCGGCGACACCAAGATCGCCTCCGGCTGGATCGGCGACGGCTCCACGGCCGAAGCCGACTTCCACAACGCGCTCACCTTCGCCCATGTGTACCGCGCGCCGGTGATCCTGAACGTGGTCAACAACCAGTGGGCGATCTCCACCTTCCAGGCCATCGCCGGCGGCGAGGGCACCACCTTCGCGGCGCGCGGCGTGGGCGCCGGCATCGCCTCGCTGCGCGTCGACGGCAACGACTTCCTGGCCGTGCTGGCGGCTTCGCGCTGGGCCGCCGAGCGCGCGCGCCGCAACGGGGGGCCGACGCTGATCGAATGGGTCACCTACCGCGCCGGCGCGCATTCCACGTCGGACGACCCTTCGCGCTACCGGCCGAGCGACGACTGGCAGCACTTCCCGCTCGGCGACCCGGTGGCGCGCCTGAAGCAGCACCTCGTGGGGCTGGGTGCCTGGTCGGAAGAAGAGCACGAGCGCACCGTCAAGCAGTTCGACGACGAGATGGCGGCGGCGCTGAAGGAGGCGTCGAAGTTCGGCTCGGTGCAGGACGGCCACATCCCGCCGCTGGCGACGATGTTCGAGGACGTCTACAAGGACATGCCGCCGCACCTGCAGGACCAGATGCGGCAGGCCGCCGCGCAGGGGGGCTGAGCATGGCGACGATGACCATGATCCAGGCCCTGCGCTCGGCGATGGACGTGATGCTGGGCCGCGACGAGCGCGTGGTGGTCTTCGGCGAGGACGTGGGCTACTTCGGCGGCGTCTTCCGCTGCACCGAAGGGCTGCAGGCGAAGTACGGCAAGCACCGCGTGTTCGACGCGCCGATCGCCGAAGGCGGCATCGTCGGCACCGCCATCGGCATGGCCGCCTACGGCCTCAGGCCGGTGGTGGAGGTGCAGTTCGCCGACTACTTCTACCCGGCCTCGGACCAGATCGTCTCCGAGGCGGCGCGCATGCGCTACCGCTCGGCGGGCGACTTCACCTCGCCGCTGGTGATCCGCATGCCCTGCGGCGGCGGCATCTACGGCGGGCAGACGCACAGCCAGAGCCCGGAGGCGCTGTTCACGCACGTCTGCGGGCTGCGCACCGTGATGCCCAGCAACCCGTACGACGCCAAGGGCCTGCTCATCGCCGCCATCGAGTGCGACGACCCGGTGATCTTCCTGGAGCCCAAGCGCATCTACAACGGCCCCTTCGACGGCCACCACGACCAGCCGGTGGTGCCCTGGTCGGCGCACCCGGCGAGCGAGGTGCCCGAAGGCCACTACACGGTGGCGCTGGAATCGGCGCGCGTGGTGCGGCCGGGCGAGGACCTCACCGTGCTGACCTACGGCACCATGGTCTACGTGGCCGAGGCGGCGGCGCGCGAGACCGGCATCGACGCCGAGGTGATCGACCTGCGCAGCCTGTGGCCGCTGGACCTGCCGGCGATCGTGGCTTCGGTGAAGAAGACCGGCCGCTGCGTGGTGCTGCACGAGGCCACGCGCACCAGCGGCTTCGGCGCCGAGCTCACGGCGCTGGTGCAGGAGCACTGCTTCTTCCAGCTCGAAGCGCCGATCGAGCGCGTCACCGGCTGGGACACGCCCTACCCGCACGCGCTGGAGTGGTCGTACTTCCCCGGCCCGGCGCGTGTCGGCCAGGCCTACCGCAAGGTCATGGGGGCCGCATGAGCATCCACACCGTGCTGATGCCCGACATCGGCGAAGGCATCGCCGAGGTCGAGGTCGTCGAATGGAAGGTGGCGCCGGGCGACCGCGTGGCCGAGGACCAGACGCTGTGCGACGTGATGACCGACAAGGCCTCGGTCGAGGTGCCCTCGCCGGTGGCCGGCCGCGTGGTGGAGCTCGGCGGGCCGGTCGGGAAGATGATGCCGGTGGGCTCGGTGCTGATCCGCATCGAGACCGAGGGCGCGGCGGCGGCCCCTGCGCCGAAGGCGCCCGCGCCACCGCCGCCGTCGGCTGCTGCGCCGGCGCCTGCCACGGTGGATGTACCGGCGCCGGTCCCGGCGGCGGCCCCCGAACCGGCGCCGCCCGCGGCGCCCGTGTCGCCCGCACCGGCTCCCGCCGGTTCACGCGTGCTCGCCGCGCCGGCGGTGCGCGAACGCGCACGAGCGCTCGGCATCGACCTCGCCACGCTGCAAGGCAGCGGGCCCGAAGGGCGCGTGCTGCACGCCGACCTGGACGCCGTGGCCGCCGCGGCGCGCCCGGCGCAGGCAGCCGAAGGCACGCGCGAGGTGCGCGTGATCGGCCTGCGCCGCGCCATCGCGCAGAAGATGCAGCAGTCCAAGCGCCACATCCCGCACTACACCTACGTCGAGGAGGTGGACGTGACCGAGATGGTGGCGCTGCGCGAGGAGCTGAACCGCGCGCACGGGCCGCGCCGCGGCGAGCTCTCGCCGCTGGCGCTGGTGATCCGCGCCATCGTGCGTGCGGTGGCCGCGTACCCGCAGGTGAACGCGCGCTACGACGACGAGGCCGCGGTGCTCACGCTCTTCGACGCCGTGCACCTGGGCGTGGCCACGCAGACCGACGGCGGCCTCATGGTGCCGGTGCTGCGCCATGCCGAGGCGCTGGACCTCTGGGCCTGCTCGGCCGGCATCGCGCGCCTGGCCGCCGCCGCGCGCGCGGGCAAGGCCACGCGCGACGAACTCACCGGCTCCACGCTCACCGTCACCAGCCTGGGCAAGCTGGGCGGCATCGTCACCACGCCGGTCATCAACCACCCGGAGGTGGCCATCGTCGGCATCAACCGCATCGTCGCGCGGCCGGTGGTGCACGAAGGCCAGGTGCAGGTGCGGCAGATGATGAACCTCTCCTCGTCGTTCGACCACCGCGTGGTCGACGGCGCGGTGGCCGCGGCCTACATCCAGGAAGTGCGCCGGCTGCTCGAGCACCCGGCGCTGCTGTTCATCGATTCGGCCTGATCAGCGCGGCTCGACGATGTCGCGGTGCATCGGCGCCAGCAGCGCCAGCAGCCGGCGCTGCACGGCGAAGGGAATGGCGCGCGCGTCCATCGCGTCCTGCAGGTCTTCCACCAGCGCGTTGAAGTCGGCGCGCGCGACGTGCATCGAGGCGTGCGCCTTCTTCATCGTCTCGCCGTCGTAGACGCAGGGCCCGCCGGCGAGCTGGCAGAACTGGTCGGCCAGCTGCTGCTTCAGGAACGAGGGTTTCGTTTCCTTGAAGAAGTCCTTGATGCGCGCGTCGGCGTAGAGGCCGTCGACGAAGCGGCCGGCCAGCGCCTGGATGCCTTCGGTGCCGCCGAGGTCGCGCCAGAGCGCGTCGTTCGCGGCGGGTTGGGCGAACGCGGCGGTGGCGGCCAGCGAGAGGGCGACGACGATCGACTTCACAGCGACACCTGCAGCGAAAGGTAGGCGCCCTGCTGGCGCCGTTGCACGAAGGGCGGCGTCACGTGGCCCAGGTCGACCCAGGCGGCGGTGAGCGAGAGCTGCCGCCAGGGCGCCCAGGCGACGAACAGGTCGGTCCAGTCGTCCTCGCGCAGCACGCCGTCGCCCAGCACGTGGTTCAGGTTGTCGGGCTTGGCTCGCCATTCGGCGCCGAAGGCCAGGTTGCGCTGCGCCAGCCAGGCCACCGAGACCTCGGGCTTCCACTGCAGCGAACCGCGGCGCACGCTGCCGAAGCCGAGCAGGCCGTCCTGGTTCGCCTTCGTGGCGCGCAGCGTGGCGTTGAGCAGCAGGCCGGGCGCGAGGAACAGCTTGGTCGCGCTGGCGTAGAACTCGGTGCCTTCGCGCTTCGCGCCCAGCGCGTCCAGCGTGGGCTGCAGGCCGCCGGCGTGCAGCCGCTTGTGCAGCAGGCCGACGGCGACCTGCGGCAGCCAGGTGTCGGCGTCGAGCACCGCTTCGCCGGCCACGCGGGCCTTGAGGCCGACGACGTCCAGGTCCAGCTTCAGGCCGGGCAGGCCGAGCGCGGTGCCGGTGGGCCCGGTGTCGAAGCGCTGGCGCGCGAGGCTCGCTTCGACGCGGTCGTTCCAGCCCAGCGTGGCGGCGGCCACGTCCAGGCTGAAGTCCTGCGTCTGTGCGCGCGAGAGCGCTGCGCTCGCGCCCCACTGGCCTTGCGTGGCCTGGGTGCCGGTCACGGCCCAGGGGCTGATGCCGCCGCCGGCGGCGCCGTCGATGCTGGTGACGCCGCCCGTGAGCACGAGCTTGCCGGTGTCGGCCGCGGCGCCTGCAGCGGCGGCGGCCAGCGCGGCCGCGGCGAGCGCGCGGCGCGCGAAGGAAGGGAACTGCATGCGCCCCGATGCTAGGGGCCGGCCGCGCGGCGGTGACGTGCATCCGCCACGGCCGCGCGTGACGCTCAGTCTCAGGCGATGAGCAGCGCCCTGAAGTCGTTCACGTTGGTGAACGTGGGCCCCGGCACCACCAGGTCGCCCAGCGGCTTGAAGAAGTTGTAGGCGTCGTTGCGGTCCAGGAACTCGGCCGCCTTCAGGCCCAGGCCGGCGGCACGCGCCAGCGTGGTCGGCGTGACGATGGCGCCGGCGTTGTCTTCGACGCCGTCGATGCCGTCCGTATCCGCCGCCAGCACGTGCACGCCGGACTCGCCCTGGAGCGCGATCGCGCAGCCGAGCAGGAACTCGGTGGCGCGGCCTCCGCGGCCGCCCTTGGCCTTCACCGTCACCGTGGTCTCGCCGCCGGAGAGGATGACGCAGGGCTTCGCGAACGGTGCGTTGCGCCGCGCCACCGCGCGCGCCAGCGCGGCGTGCACCTTGCCGACCTCGCGGCTCTCGCCTTCGATCTCGTCGCTGAGGATGTGCGGCTCGACGCCGTGCGAACGCGCCAGCGCCGCCGCCGCTTCCAGGCTTTGCTGCGGCGTCGCGATCATGTGCACCGCGTGGCCGGCGAAACGCGGGTCGTCGGGCTTGGGCGTCTCGAAGGCGCCGCTTTCCAGGCCCTGCCGTGCCGCCTGCGGCACCGCGATGCCGTAGCGCTTCAGGATGGCCAGCGCGTCGGCGCAGGTCGTGGGGTCGGGCACCGTGGGGCCGCTGGCGATGACGGCGGGCGAATCGCCCGGCACGTCGCTGATGAGCAGCGTGACCACCTTCGCCGGCGCGCACATCGCGGCCAGCCGGCCGCCCTTGATGGCGCTGAGGTGCTTGCGCACGCAGTTCATCTCGTCGATGGCGGCGCCGCTTTCGAGCAGCGCCTTGTTGACGGCCTGCTTGTCTTCCAGCGTGAGCCCCGGCGCGGGCAGCGACAGCAGCGCCGAGCCGCCGCCCGAGATCAGGCACAGCACCAGGTCGTCGGCCGTGAGCCCGCGCGCGAGGTCGGCGATGCGCTGCGCGGCGCGGCGGCCGGCCTCGTCGGGCACCGGGTGGCGCGCCTCGACCACCTCGATGCGGCCGCCGTTTGCCTTGTAGGCGGGCGGCACGTGGTCGTAGCGGGTGACGACCAGGCCGGAAAGCTTGGCGTCACGAGGCCACAAAGCGTCGACCGCGGCCGCCATCGCGCCGCCGGCCTTGCCGGCGCCCAGCACCAGCGTGCGGCCCTTCGGCGGCGGCGGCAGGTATGGCGCCGTGTTGTGCGCCGGAAGCGCGCGCTGCACGGCGGCGTCGTACAGGGCGCGCAGGAGCGCGCGGGGTTCCATCAGCCCTGGGCCACGTCGTGGCGCGCCATCAGCTCCAGCGCACGCACCAGCGCCGAGTGGTCCAGCTCTTCCATGCCGTTGGCGGCGCAGGCCTGCATCAGCTGCGCGGCACCGGCGGTCTGCGGCAGCGCCACGCCGAGGGCGCGTGCGCCGGCCATCGCCAGCGCCAGGTCCTTCTGGTGCAGCTTGATGCGGAAGCCCGGGGCGAAGGTGCGCTTGATCATGCGCTCGCCATGCACTTCCAGGATGCGGCTGGCGGCGAAGCCGCCCATCAGCGCCTGGCGCACCTTGGCCGGGTCGGCGCCGGCCTTGCTGG
>CAYVXO010000148.1:0-15414 GCA_964454485.1 uncultured Rubrivivax sp. | reverse complement strand
GATATTTGTCATGAACTGCGGGAAGCGGTTCAGCGCCGCCTCGCGCGCGCGCCACACCGCCTGCACGCGCGCGAACAGCCGCGCGTCGCGCGCCGCTTCGTCCACGAGCGGCGGCGCGAGCGCGGCCACGCGGCGGGCGACGGCGTCGATCTCGGCGCCGCCGTTCGTCGTCGCCACCGACCGCAGCAGCCGCTGCACGCGCTGCACGGCGCGCCCGCTGTCCTCCAGCGCGGCGACGGTGTTCTCGAAGTCCGGCGGCGCCGGGTTGCCCGCGATCGCCGCCAGCTCGGCACGCCGCAGAGCCACCGCCTCGTGCAGCGCCGCTTCCAGCGCCTGCGGCGTGGCGTGGTCCCACGGCGGCAGGCCGCCCGCCGGGCCGGGCCAGGGATTCATCAGCACGGCGACGTCGGCGTTCATGATCGGGGCAGCGAGCGGTCGAGGAAGGCGCGCACCGGCGGCAGCACGAGGCCGGGCTGCATACAGAGGCCATGGCCCTGGCCGGGCACCTCGTGCACTTCCCAGCCCTGCGCCTGCAGCCCGGCGCGGCGGGCGCGGCAGCGCGAGGCGATCGGCACCTCGATGCCCGCCTCCACGAGGTCGCCTTCGGCACCGAACATCAGCAGCCGCGGGATGGCGAGCGAGCGCACCGCGGCCGCCTCGTCCCAGCCCTGCAGGCTCTCGTAGCAGGTGATCCACTGCCGGTACTGCGCCGCGTTGCGCAGCACCTTCATCGACGAAGGCTCGGGCGCCGGCGCCTTCAGGCGCGCGGCGGACAGGATGGCGGCGTACGGGGCGTCCAGCGGCGGCCAGCCGCCCATCACGAGCGCGTTCACGCGCGCGCTGCGCACGGCCAGCTGGAGCGCCATCGCGCCGCCCCACGAATAGCCCCAGCAGGCGAAGCGGTCGAAGCCGGCCGCGCCGGCC
Organism: uncultured Rubrivivax sp.; assembly: GCA_964454485.1. Taxonomy (GTDB): domain Bacteria; phylum Pseudomonadota; class Gammaproteobacteria; order Burkholderiales; family Burkholderiaceae_C; genus Rubrivivax. The sequence goes on along the minus strand of CAYVXO010000148.1, from coordinate 14,490 downwards.
ACGCCCAGCAGGTCGCGGCAGACCCGTTCGACCGTGAGCGCCTCGGGCGCGATGTCGGCGCTGCCGCCGATCGAGGGGTAGTCCACCAGCAGCACGCGGTAGCGGTCGGTGAGCGCGGCCAGGTAGGCCTGCTGCACCGGCAGCGCCTCGGGGCCGAGCACGGCTTCGATGCTGGCGAACAGCGGCAGGCCGATCATCAGCGGCACGCCATCGGCCGGGCCGTGCAGCGCATAGAAGACGCCGGTGCGGGGGTCGAGCGGCATCGTCAGCGGTGGGAGAGCCAGTCTTCCACGATCTCCTCCAGCACCGGCAGCGTCACCGGCCCGGCGCCCAGGATCGTGTCGTGGAAGGCGCGGCGGTCGAAGCGGTCGCCCAGGCGCTGCTCGGCGCGCCGGCGCAGTTCGCGCAGGCGCAGGCCGCCGACCTGGTAGCCCAGCGCCTGCGCCGGCATCGCGATGTAGCGGTCGACCTCGGCCTCGATCGTGACCCGGCTGAGCGTCAGGCGCGCGGCCATGTACTCCACCGCCTGCGTGCGGCTCCAGCCGTGCAGGTGGAGGCCGGTGTCGACGACGAGCCGGCAGGCCCGCCACATCTCCATGTCCAGGCAGCCGAAGCGGTCGTGCACGTCGCGGTAAAGGCCCATCTCGGCGCCGAGCGTCTCGCAGTACAGCGCCCAGCCCTCGATGAAGGCCGAGTACTTCGTGAAGTTGGCGCGCCGGAACGCCGGCAGCGAGGCGGTCTCCTGCATGAGCGCGATGTGCATCAGGTGCCCGGGCCAGCCTTCGTGCAGCGCCAGCCCCACGTGCAGGTAGCCCGGGGCCTTCTCCGGCAGGCCGCTGATCCAGAAGATGCCGGCGGCGCTGCCGTCGGCCGGGTTGGGTTGCGCGTAGGCCGGCGGCATGCGCCCGGACATCGAAGGCGGGATGCTCTGCACGCCCCAGGTGATGCGCGGCAGGCGGCCGAAGAAGGCCGGCAGCCGGCCGTCGATGCGCTTGGCCACCACCTCGAGCTGCTCGCGCAGCGCCTCGGCCGACGGGGCGAGGAAGCGCGTGTCGGTGGCCAGGAAACGGCGGTAGCCCGGCAGGTCGCCGCCATGGCCGGCTTCGGCGGCGACGGCGGCGAGTTCGCCTTCCAGCCGCCCGACCTCGGCCAGGCCCAGCTCGTGCACCGCCTGCGGCGACAGCGCCGGGTCGGTGGTGAAGTGGCGCGTCCAGAACGCGTAGGCCTCGTGGCCCAGCGGGTCGTCCAGGCAGCTCACCGTCTCGCGCGCGGCCGGCAGCAGCTCTTCCTGCAGGCAGGCGGCCAGCCGGCGCAGCGCCGGCAGCAGCGCCGAGTCGACGCCGTCCTGCGCCTGCCGCGCCGCCGCCGCCACCGCGGGCGCGCCGGCGGCGGGCGAGCGCCGGAAGGGCCCCGTCCACGGCGAGTCCTCGGCCCGCACGTCCAGCGTCTGGCGCAGGTTGGCCAGCGCGCCTTCGACCACCACGCGCGGGTAGCGCAGGCCGCGCGCGCGGCCTTCGCGCAGGCAGCGCACGCAGTCGTCGAAGAAGGCCGGCACGCTGGCCAGGCGCGCCGCCCAGGCCTCGGCCGCCGCGCGGTCGCCGACCTGGGTGACGTTGGCCAGGTAGATGGTGTTGAACTCCGGCCCCACCGGCAGCAGCCAGGGCCGCAGGTGCGACAGCGTGGCCGGCACCTGCACCAGGTCGGACAGCTCGCGCGCCAGCAGGCGCTGGGTGGCGCGGCGCTGCAGGTCCAGCCCGTCGGCCGGCAGCGCGGCCAGCTCGGCCAGCGCGTCGCGCGCCCAGTCGGCACGGCGCTCGAAGTCCTGCGGGCCTTCGCGGAACAGCGTCGGGTCGTCGGCCGGCTGGCCGGCCAGCAGCGCCGTCATCGGGAACTCGCGCCGCTGGAACTGCCAGAAGCGTTCGGCGAACGCGTCCAGCACGGCGGCGGCGGCAGGCGTCTCAGGCATCGGCGGGCGCGTTCCACACGGTGCGCGCCAGGCGCATCAGGTTGCCGCCCAGCAGCGCGCGCAGGTCCTCGTCGCGGTAGCCCCAGGACTGCAGCGTGGCGACGATCTCGCCGATCTGCTCCGGCGGCACGAAGCGCGCGCCCAGCTCGTAGCCCAGCCCGGGCGGGAAGGTGTGGCGCATCTGGCGCATGTACTCGTCCAGCTCGGCGGGATCGTAGACGTAGTCGAGCGCGATCGCGGCGTGCGCCGGCCCCACCAGCTGCACCACGTGGTCGACGTGGCGCGCGTAGGTCTCGCTGGCGGTGTCGTTGGCGCCCAGGAAGATGCCCACGCCGTTGAGGCCGACCACGCCGCCGCTGGCGGCGCAGGCGCGGATCAGGTCGTCGGGGATGTTGCGCGGGTGCGCGTGCAGCGCCGCGCAGTTGCTGTGCGAGAAGATCACCGGCCGCGTCGCCACCGCGAGGGCCTCGCGCGCGGTGCGGTGGCCGGTGTGGCTGAGGCAGACCAGCATGCCCACGCGTTCCATCTCGGCGATGAGCGCGCGGCCGAAGTCGGTGAGGCCGCCGTCGGGCTCCTGGCAGCCGCCGCCGGCGCGGTTGGCGCGGTTGTAGGCCAGCAGCATCCAGCGCACGCCGAGCTGGTGGTATAGCGGCACCAGGCTCAACTGGTCGTCGACCGCGTTCGCGCCCTCGATGTCGAAGCTCACCGCAAGCCGGCCGCTGGCGCGCGCGCGCTCGATGTCCTCCGCCGTGCGCACCAGCACGTACTCGTCCGGCCGCGCCAGCAGCCAGGCGCGCAGCGAGGCCAGCATGCGCAGGTGCGCCTCGACGCCCTGCTCGCCGAAGCCGATGTTCAGCGTCACGGCGTCGAAGCCGGCGGCGCGGTGGCGCTGCAGCTGGGGCAGGAAGCCCGGGTCCGCCGGCCGCAGCGGCATGCAGACATGGTGGTCCCAGACCAGGCTGGTCTCGATCAGGCGGGCAGCGGCGTCGGTGACGGGAGCCATCGGGCAGCGAGGTTACGGGCGCGCACGTCGCGATGGGTTAGGCTCGGGCATCCAAGTTTTAGGGGAATGCACCCCATGGCTCCCCACCCGGCCGACGCCGCCGCGGCCGCCTCGGCGCTGGACTTCGAGCGCGAGTGGCACCGCGCCGCCGACGAGGCGGGGGCCTCGCGCGTGCTCTCGCGCAACGTGGTGCGCACGCTCTACACCGGGGGCGGCGGCAGCGGCACCACCGACACCGTGCGCCTGGGCCCCGACGCGCTGGTCAACGTCATCAACTGCGTGATGCCGCGCGCCACGCGCTGGGACTACGTGAACGACGAGTCGCTCATCATGCTGCGCGCCTCGCTCGCCTGCGCGGTCGAGTTCCGCTTCGGACAGGCGCCGCCGATGGTGTTCGACCACCCGGAGCTGACGCTGGGCTGCATCCCGCGCGGGCTGGCGATGTCGGCCGTGATCGCGCCCGGCGTGCGCCAGCAGGGCATCGTGGCGGTGCTGCGCGCCGACCGCTTCGCCGAGCGCTTCGGGCTGCAGCCGGAGGACCTGCCGCCCGAGTTGCAGGCGGCGCTGGACGGGCGTGCCGGCGTCGGCCGCATCGCCTCGTTCCCGGTCGACCACCGGGTGGCCGCGCTGGTGGCCGACACGCTGGACAGCCAGCTGCACGGCGAGCTGCGCACGCTGCAGATCGCCGGCCGCGTGGCCGAGCTGGTGGCCTACGCGGTGGACGCGATGATCGGCCACGCCGGCCAGCGCAGCGCGATGCTGCCGCGCCGGCGCGACCTGGACCTGGCGCAGGAGGCGCGGCGCCGGCTCGACCACGATTACCGGCGGCCGCCCCCGTTCGGCGCGCTGGCGCGCGAGGTCGGCACCAGCCAGAACAAGCTCAAGGCCGTGTTCAAGGCCGCCTTCGGGGTCACGATGGCCGAGTACTGCCTGGAGCGGCGCATCCGCGAGGCGCAGCAGCTGCTGCTGGAGGCCGCGCTCACGATCGCGCAGGTGGCCGAGCGCGTGGGCTACGAGCACCAGAGCAGCTTCACCGCCGCCTTCCGCGGCCACGTGGGCATGTCGCCGCGCGAGTACCGGCGCCACCGCGCCCCGTTCAGCCTGCCGCTGGAAGGGCCGCCGGCGCCGGCGCGCCGCGGCGGCCGGGCGGGGCGGTCCGGCCGCTAGGGGTTCGCCCGAAATCGGTCGGATCGCCTAAGTTTTTCGTGCAAGGGCGCACGCCGGCCGCGGGCGGCCCGCCTATGCTGCGGCCGCCCTGCCCCGAGCAGGGACATCCCAGCAGAGGAGCCCCGTCATGAAGGCCACCCGCAGCGCCGCATCACCCCGGCACCCCGTCCCCCGGCTCGCGACGCTGGCCCAGGCCCTGGCCGCGGCCGGCCTGCTGGGCGGCGCCACCGCCTGGGCCCAGCAGGCCGCCGACCCGAAGGAAGACGAAGGGCAGCGCGTGGTCATCACCTCCAACAAGCGCGCCGAGCCGCAGCGCGAGGTGGCGGGCACGGTCTCGGTGCTGGACGGCAGCGACCTCGAACGGCGGCTCGCGCGCGACCAGGAATCGATGCTCAAGCTGACCCCCGGCGTGCAGTTCAACAAGGGCGACATCGCCAGCAACACCATCACCATCCGCGGCATCGGCACCAGCACCACCAACGAAGGCAGCGGCGCCCAGCAGGGCCCGACCGGCCAGTACCTGGAGGACGTGCCGCTCGCCTCGCCGCAGGGCAAGGGCACGGTGCTGGACCCGCTCGCCTGGGACCTGGACCGGGTGGAGGTGCTGCGCGGCCCGCAGGGCGCGCTGTTCGGCTCCGGCTCGCTCGGCGGCGCGGTGCGCTACCTGTTCGCCAAGCCGCGCCTGGACGCCTTCGAGGCCAGCGCGAAGGGCGAGTACGCGAAGGCGAGCGCGGGCGCCGGCACGTTCTCGGTCTACGGCATGGTCAACGCGCCGCTGGCCGAGGGCGTGGCCGCGCTGCGCGTGGTGGCCTACGACCGCAAGGACCCGGGCTACATCGACAACCTGGGCACCCAGACGAAGGACGCGAACGACCTCGACCAGACCGGCGGGCGCGCGCTCATGACCGTGCGGCCGGTGAAGGGACTCAACGCCACGCTGGTGGCCAGCACGCAGAAGACGAAGCAGGGCGACACCTTCAGCGTCTCGCCCGACCCCGACCGGCTGGAGCACACGGCGCCCAACAACTCGCGCCGCACCAGCAAGAGCGACTTCGCCAGCCTCACCGTCGACTACGACTTCGGCCCCGCGACGCTGACCTCGATCACCGGCTGGTGGAAGAACGCCAGCACGACGCTCATCGACGACACCGAGCTGTTCGCCAGCGTCGGCGTGCCGCTGCCGCAGGTCATCCGGCCCGGCTCGGGCTCGGAGCACGCCACCTCGCAGGAACTGCGCGTGGCCAGCAACCCCGGTTCGGCCTTCGGCTACGTCGTCGGCGCCTTCTATCAGAAGAGCAAGGCCAACGGCGCGGCCAAGCAGATCGACCCTTCGGGTGCCTTCGGCCTCACCGACCTGGTGGACCTCACCACCGACAGCGGCGGCAGCGAGAAGGCGCTCTTCGCCGACACCGAGTTCAAGCTCGGCGACGCCTGGAGCGTGGGTGCCGGCGGCCGCTACTACCGCACCGAGACCGACTTCCTGCAGACCGGCACCGTCTTCGGCGCGCCCAGCCCGGTGGGGCCGCTGCACAGCTCGGACAGCGGCACGACGCCGAAGATCACGGCCAAGTACCGCTTCGGCGACAACCTCTGGTACGCGCTGGTCTCCAAGGGCTACCGCTACGGCGGCGCCAACGGCAGCCCGGGCTGCCCGGCCGAGTTCAAGTCCGACTCGCTGTGGAACTACGAATCCGGCGTGCGCCTCACGCCGGTCGCCGGCCTGCAGGTCGACCTGACGGCCTTCGTGCTCGACTGGAAGGACGCCCAGTTCACCTACTTCACCGCCGGCGGCGGCCTGCCCACCTCGTGCATCAGCAACGTCGGCAAGGCGCGCAGCACGGGCGTCGAACTGGCGCTGCGCTGGCGGCCCGACACGAGCTTCGACATCGGCCTCTCGCTGGCGTCGATCGACGCCAGGACCAAGGTCGACGTGGTCATCCCGACCGGCGGCCCGACCTCGAAGACGGCGGAGTCCGGCTCGCGCCTGCCCGGCACGCCCGACCTGCAGGCCGCGCTGCAGGCCAACCTGCGCTTCGCCGGCCCGCTGGAGTCGGCCGGCCGCTTCAACGCCACCTACACGCATGTCGGCAAGCGCGTCATGTTCCTGGGCGGCAACAAGCCGGCCGACGCCTACGGCACGCTGGACCTGGGCCTCGACTTCGCGCGCGACCACTGGACGCTGGCCTTCGGGCTCGCCAATGCCACCAACGGCAAGGGCGTGCTCAGCATCACCGGCGCGCCGGCCGGCGAAGGCGCCTTCGCGCAATACTTCCTGCAACGCCCGCGCACGCTCACGGTGTCGGGCCGCTACGACTACTGAAGCCGCTTGGCCGCCAGCGCCCCGCCCGCCCCCGACTCGCCGGCCGCCTGGCGCGCGCTGGCGGGCGCGGGCATGGTCGCGGTGTTCGGCGTGCCGGCACTGTTCGGCTCGACCTTCGGGCTGTTCATGGTGCCCTTCGAGCAGACGCTGGGCTGGAAGCGCGCCGACATCGCGTTCTCGCTCACGCTGACGATGGCGGTGTCGTGGCTGTCGGTGCTGATCGCCGGCTGGGTGGCCGACCACCTGCGCCTGCGCCCGCTGCTCGTGGCCGGCCTGCTGCTGGGCGGCGCCAACCTGGCCGGCTACGCCTTCGTGGGCCCGTCGATCTGGCAGTTCTACGCGCTGGTGGTGGCGATGGCCTTCACCACCATCGGCGCCTCGCCCATCGTGCTGGCCAAGCTGGTGCAGGGCTGGTTCGACAAGCGGCTGGGCATCGCGCTCGGGCTGGCCTTCGCCTGCGGCGCGGTCGGCGGCGTGCTGCACCCGCTGGTGGTGACGGCGGTGATCCAGTCCTCGGGCTGGCGCCAGGCCTTCCTGGTGATGGCGGCGATGCACGTGGTCGGCGGCCTGCTCGCGGTGCTGCTGCTGGTGCGCGAACCGCCGGCGGTGGCGCGGCCGCCGGCGCCGGCGGCACGAGGCGAGAAGGCGCCAATGCTGGCCTTCCTCTCGCGCCGCGACTGGTGGACGCTGGCGCTGTGGAACCTGCTGTTCGCCTTCGGCAGCGGCTGCATCATGGTGCACTTCGCGGCCCTGCTGCACGACCGCGGCGTCGCGCCCACGCTCATCGGCGTGGCGGCCAGCGTGGTCGGCGCGAGCCACTTCGCGGGCAACCTGGTCGCCGGCTGGCTGGTCGACCGGCTGAGCCCGCAGCGCATGGCCTGGCTGCTGATGACGATGCCGCTCGCTTCCGCCCTGCTGATGCTGGCCGGCAGCACCTACGGCGCGCTGGTGATGGCGGCGGCGGTGCTGGGCCTGGCCAGCGGCAGCGACGGCAGCCTCTCGGCCTTCCTGGCGCGTTTCTACTTCGGCGGCCGCCTGTACGGCCAGGCCAGCGGCACGCAGATGCTGGCCAGCGGCATCGGCGGCAGCCTGGCGCCCTGGCTCTCGGGGCTGATGCGCGACAGCACCGGCGACTACCAGCTCTCGCTGACCTGCGCCGCCGTCAGCTTCGCCGCCGCGGTGGCCGCCGGCTGGCTGCTGCCGCGCCAGGGCCACGACGAGGCGGCCGAAGCGCAGCCGCTCGGCGCGGCCGGGCAGCCGGCGGGCTGAGTCTTCTGCCGATGCGCGCCTGGGTCGATGCCGTGCTGGCGCGCGACGCGTCGGGCCTCGTCGCGGCGCTGCTGCTGGGCGCGCTGGCGCTGGCCGCGCGCGGCAGCGCGGCCGCGTTGCCGGTCGGCGCCGTCGCACTCGTGCTGGCGCTGGGTTCGCTGCGCCACCTGCTGGCCGTGCGCGCGACGATGCGGCGCCACCCGCCGCCGGGGCGGCGGGTCGACGTCGGCGGCTGGTCGATGCACGTGCTGGCCGAAGGGCCCGTCGAAGCCGGGCGGCCGACGCTGGTGTGGTTCGCCGGCGCCCACGCCGGCGGCCTGTCGATCCGCCACCTGCACGACGCGCTGCGCGGCCACACGCGTTCGGTGCTGATCGACCGCGCCGGCGCGGGCTGGAGCGACCCCGGCCCGTTCCCGCGCAGCACCGCGCGCGAGGCCGTGGAATGCCTGCGCGCGCTCGACGCCGCCGGCGAGCGCGGACCCTTCGTCTTCATCGGCCACTCGTTCGGCGGCCTGCTGGCGGCCAACATGGCGCGCCGCCGGCTGGAAGCGACGGCCGCGCTGGTGCTGCTGGACGCGACACCGCCGGACACCATCGTCTACGGCCCGCGCCAGGCCGGCCTGCGCGCGCTCGGCCGCCAGACCTGGCTCACCGGCGTGCTGCGCCTGGTGGGGGTGCACCAGCGGGCGCACGAACGGGCACAGGAACGGGCGCACGAACGGGCACAAGATCGGCCGGTCGCGGGCTCGGCCTGGGAGCGCGCGCTGGGACCCGCGCTGCAGGTGGACCGCGCGCTCGGCGTGCGTTCGCGCGGCTTCATCGCCACGGCGTCGATCTTCGCCGAGCTGCAGCCCGAAGGCATGGCCGCGGCCGCCTGGGAGACCGCGGTCTACGACGGCGACCTGGGCGACCTGCCGCTGTACCTGGTGGCGCCCGACCGCGTCGAGCCCGAACTGCCGCAGCTGCGGGAGTACGCCGCCGCCGGGCCGCCGGAGCGCGAGCGCATCGCGCGCGTCATCGCCCGCACGCGCGAGCGCTATCTCGCGGCATCGAGCCGCGCGCGGCGCATCGTCACGCCGGCCGGCACCAGCCACCTCTTCCCGTACGAGGACCCGGACTTCGTGGTCCGCCTCGTGCGCGACATCGTCGACGGCCTGGCCCCGCCATGCGCAGCCGCTACTCGCTGCGCGAGCTGATTGCCGCCGCCCGCCGTGGCCATGCGGACTGGGCGCCGGCCTGGCGCGACGCCGAGCCCGCGCCGCGCTACGACGTGATCGTCGTCGGCGGCGGCGGCCACGGCCTGGCGACCGCGTACTACCTGGCGCGCGAGCACGGGGTGCGCCGCGTCGCGGTGCTGGAGGCAGGCTGGATCGGCGGCGGCAACACCGGCCGCAACACGACCATCGTGCGCTCGAACTACCTCTACCCCGAGAGCGCGCGCCTGTACGACTTCTCGCTGCGCCTGTACGAAGGCTTGGCGCGCGAGCTCAATTTCAACATCATGTTCAGTCAGCGCGGCGTGCTCACGCTGGCCCATTCGCGCCACGACCTCGACGCGCAGAACCGCTGGGCGAACGCGATGCAGTGCAACGGCATCGACGCCGAGCTGCTGGACCCGCGCGGCGTGCAGGCGCTGGAGCCGCGGCTGAACACCGGGCCGGCGGCACGCTTCCCCATCCTCGGCGGCCTGGTGCAGCGGCGCGCCGGCTCGGCGCGCCACGACGCGGTCGCCTGGGGCTACGCACGCGCGGCCTCGGCGCTGGGCGTGGACATCGTGCAGAACTGCGAGGTGGTGGCCCTGCGCCGTTCGGCGGACCGCATGGCCGGCGTGCGCGTGCGCTGGCGGGGGCGCGAGCTCGACATCGACGCCCCGCAGGTGGCGCTGGTCGCGGCCGGTCATTCCTCGGTGCTGGCGGCGATGGCGGGGTTGCGCCTGCCCGTCACCAGCTACGCGCTGCAGGCGATGGTGACCGAGCCGGTGAAGCCGGTGCTGCGCAGCGTGACGCTCTCGCCGGCGCTGGGCAGCTACTGGAGCCAGAGCGACAAGGGCGAGGTGGTCATCGGCGGCGCGCTCGACCGCTTCCCGAGCTACGCGCAGCGCGGCAGCTTCGACGTGATGCAGCGCGTGGTGGCCGCCACCTGCGAGATGCTGCCCTCGCTGGCGCGGCTGCGCCTGCTGCGGCAATGGGCCGGCGTCGTCGACGTCGTGCACGACTCGAGCCCGATCATCGGCGCCACCCGCGTGCCCGGCCTGTTCCTGAACTGCGGCTGGGGCACCGGCGGCTTCAAGGCGATCCCGGTGGGCGGCTGGACGCTCGCGCATGCGCTGGCCACCGGCCGCCCGCACGAACTGGCCGAGCCGTTCCAGCTCGAGCGCTTCCACACCGGCCGCCTGATCGACGAGGCCGGCGCCGCCGGCATCGCGCACTGACAGAAGGACGGCAGCCGACACCATGATGCAACTGCGCTGCCCCTGGTGCGGCCCGCGGCCGGAGAACGAGTTCGACTGCGGCGGCACGACCGGCATCGCGCGGCCGCCGCTGGACTGCGACGACGAAACCTGGGCGCAATACCTGTTCTTCCGCGCCAACCCCAAGGGGGCACATGCCGAGCGCTGGCGCCACACCTTCGGCTGCGGGCAGTGGTTCAACCTCGTGCGCGACACCGTCAGCCACCGCACGAGCGAACCGTTCGGCATCGTCGAGCCGCCGCCGGGAGCCTTGCCGTGAGCGGCTGGCGCCTGCCCGCGCCGGCCGGGCGCTGGATCGACCGCCGGCGGCCGCTGCAGTGGCGCTTCGAAGGGCGGCCGGTGCCGGCCTTCGCCGGCGACAGCGTCGCTTCGGCGCTGCTGGCCGCCGGCATCACGCTGGTGGCGCGCAGCCAGAAGCTGCACCGGCCGCGCGGCATCTTCGGCTGGGGCCCCGAGGAGCCCTGTGCGCTGCTGGACGTGGGCCGCGGCCCCGGGCGCGTGCCCGACACCCGAGCCACCGAGATCGAGGTGCACGACGGCCTGGAATGCCGCAGCGGCAACGCCTGGCCCGGGCCGCGCCTGGACCTGACCGCGATCAACGACCGCCTCGCGGGCCTGCTGCCGGCGGGCTTCTACTACAAGACCTTCATGGCGCCGCGCTGGTCGTGGTGGGAGCCGATGATCCGCCGGCTCGCCGGGCTCGGGCATGCGGCCGACGCGGTACCCGGCGCGGCCGGGGACCACCACGACGAGGTCTCGCGCCACGTCGACCTGCTGGTGGTGGGCGGCGGCGCCGCGGGCCTGGTGGCGGCGCTGGCGGCCGCGGCGCAGGGCCGCCAGGTGCTGCTGGCCGAATCGGCGCCGCACCTGGGCGGCTGGGCCGCGGCCGAAGACGACCCGCGGGCGGCCGAGGTGCAGGCGCTGGCGTCGGAGGCGGTGGCCGCGGGCGTGGAATGCCTCGTGCGCTGCACGGTGGCCGGCCTGTACGACCACGGGCTGGCGGTGGCGGTGCAGCAGCAGGCCGACGGCGTGCGCGAGCGGCTGTGGAAGATCCGCGCGCGCCGCATCGTGCTGGCCACCGGTGCGATCGAACGGCCGATGCTGTTCCCCGACAACGACCGCCCGGGCGTGATGCTCGCTTCGGCCGTGCAGCGCTACGCCGCGCTGCACGGCGTGGCCTGCGGCCGCCGCGTGGTGGTGGCGACGGCCTGCGACAGCGGCTACGCGAGCGCGCGCGCGCTCCTGGCCGCGGGCCTGACGGTGGCCGCCGTCGTGGACCTGCGGCCCGACGCCGCCGCCGAAGTGCCGCCCGGCGTGCCGGTGCACCGCGGCGCCGCCGTCGTGGCGGTGCAGGGGCGGCGCGCGGTGCGCGGCGTGGTGGTGCGGGCCGGCGACTCGATGCAGGCGATCGAGGCCGACCTGGTGGCCAGCGCGGGCGGCTGGACCCCCACCGTGCACCTGCACTCGATGGCCGGCGGCCGCCTGCAGTGGAACGACGAGGCGTCGATGTTCGTGCCCGCAGCGGTGGCCGACGGCGTGCAGAGCGTCGGCGCCGCGGCCGGCGCCTTCGACTGGGCCGCTGCGCTGGAACACGCAAGGCGCGTCGGGGCCGGTGACGGCGGGCCTGCGCCGGTGGGTGGGCTGGGCCGCGTGCCGGCCGACCTGCGGCCGGGCGCGGACCTGCTGCCGCGTCGCGCCGGCAAGATGTTCGTCGACCTGCAGAACGACGTCTCTGCCGACGACGTGGCGCTGGCCGTGCGCGAGAACTACCGCTCGGTCGAGCACCTGAAGCGCTACACCACGCTGGGCATGGGCACCGACCAGGGCAAGACGAGTAACGTCAACGCGCTCGTGCTGCTGGGGGCGCACAGCGGCCGTGGCGCGGCCGAGGTCGGCACCACGCGCTTCCGGCCGCCTTTCAAGCCGGTGACGCTGGCCACGCTGGCCGGCGGCCGCACCGGGGCGCGTTGCCGGCCGCTGCGCCGCATGCCCGGCCACGAATGGCACCTGCGCCAGCAGGCCCTGATGGAGGAGTTCGGCGGCTGGCTGCGCCCGGCCGCCTACCCGCGCGCGGGCGAGACGCTGGCCGAGGCCGCCACGCGCGAGGCCGGCCAGGTGCGCCTCTCGGTGGGGCTGTTCGAGGCCTCGCCGCTGGGCAAGATCGAGCTCTACGGCCCCGGCGCGGCGGACTTCCTGGACCTGATGTACGTCGGCACGTTGTCCACGCTGCCGGTGGGCGGCGCGCGCTACGCGGTGCTGCTGGACGAGAACGGCGTCGTCGCCGACGACGGCATCGTGGCGCGCCTGGGTGCGCAGCACTTCTGGGTCAACACCACTTCCGCCGGGGCGAACAAGGTCGCGCTGGCGTTCGAGGAATGGCTGCAGTGCGAGTACCTGCAGCACCGCGTGCTGGTCACGCCGGTGGGGGCGCAGTGGGGCAACGTCACCGTGAGCGGGCCGCGCGCCTGGACCCTGCTGCACGACGCCGGCTTCGACCCCGCGCTGGCGCCCGACCGCATGCCGCACATGTCGATGCGCGAGACCACCTGGCAGGGCCTGCCCCTGCGCGTGCTGCGCGCCAGCTACACCGGCGAGCTGGGCTACGAGATCAACGTGCCGGCGGCGCACACCGAAGCACTGCTCGACCGGCTGGCGCAGGCCGGCGCGCCGCTGGGCGTGCTGCCCTTCGGCGTCGAGGCGCTGATGGTGCTGCGCACCGAGAAGGGCTACCTGCACGTGGGCGCCGACACCGACGGCACCACCCTGCCCGGCGACGTGGGCCTGGACCGCGGCGCCGCGCGCAAGGCGGCGAACTTCGTCGGCCGCCGTTCGCTGCTGCGGCCGGCGGCACTCGACCCGCAGCGGCTGCAGGGCGTGGGCCTGGTGCCGCTGGACCGGCGCACGCCGCTGCCGGTGGGTGCCCACGTATGCGACCGCGCGCCGCCGGCGCCGGCCGAAGGTTTCGTCACCAGCGCCTGCCACAGCCCCGCGCTCGGCCACCCGGTGGCACTCGCGCTGCTGCGCCGCGGCCGCGCGCGCCTGGGCGAGCAGGTCACGCTGTGGCACCTGGGGCGCGCGATCCGCGCCGAGGTCTGCCCGACCCCCTTCTTCGACCCGCAGGGGGCCCGCCTCCATGGCGCCTGAGCCGCTGCCCGCCGTGGAGGCGCTGGCGCGCGCGCACGCCGCGCAGGCCCCTGTACAGCTCGGCCTGCTGCAGTCGCTGCACGTGATCAGCCTGCGCCATCTGGACGCCGGCGGCCCCGGCGACCCGCCGCCGCCCGCTGCAGCGCACTGGCCCGCCCCGGGCGACAGTTGCGGCGACGACCCCTGCCTGCTTTGGCGCAGCCCGAACGAGGCGCTGGCGCTGACGCAGGACGCCGGGGTCGCCGCGCGGATGCTCGAGGCGCTGGCGCCCGGCCGCGAGCCGCTGCGCTGCGCGGTCGATCTCTCGCAGGCGCTGCAGGCGGTCGAACTCTCCGGACCGGGCATCGACGTGCTGATGCCGCGCCTGCTCGACGCCGGCGCGCTGCCGCGCCGCCCGGGCGCGGCGACGCGCTCGCGCTGCGCGGACTTGGCGGTGACGCTGCTGCGGCGGGACGCCGAACGCCTGTGGCTGCTGGTCGAGCGCCCGGACCTGGACTTCATGGCGCTGTGGCTGCTGGAGGCCTGCGAACGGCTCGGCGCCGAAGGCCGCCTGCCGGTCGCCATGCCGGGCGCTTCGCCGGGCTGACGCGGCCTTCACATCTGATCTGCCGAGACAAACCAGCATGTGTGCACTGGCTCACTTTTGATCGGGCCTTGCTTAGCACTCTTCGGCAGCGAGTGCTAATATTCCAGGAACTCAGCAGCCATGTTCGGGTCCCAAGCGTCCATGAACCTGTCCACCAGCACCGCTCTCTCCGTCCGCGACCCCTGGGCCGTGGTGCCGTCGATCGGCAACCTCGACGCCTACATCTCGGCGGTGAACCGGATTCCGATGCTCACCGCGCAGGAAGAGGTGTCGCTCGCCGAGCGCCTGCGCCAGAACGGCGACCTGGAAGCCGCCGGCCGCCTGGTGCTGTCGCACCTTCGGCTGGTCGTCTCGGTCTCGCGCCAGTACCTGGGCTACGGCCTGCCGCAGGGCGACCTGATCCAGGAAGGCAACGTCGGCCTCATGAAGGCCGTGAAGCGCTTCGACCCCGCGCAGGGCGTGCGCCTGGTCAGCTACGCGCTGCACTGGATCAAGGCCGAGATCCACGAATACATCCTGAAGAACTGGCGCATGGTCAAGGTCGCCACGACCAAGGCCCAGCGCA
>CAYVXO010000147.1:3121-15438 GCA_964454485.1 uncultured Rubrivivax sp. | reverse complement strand
ATGTTTATGTCAACTCGTAGCGTACTTTGCCACCCGGAGAACCGCCAGCCGGCTGGGTTGCGGACCTAAGCAGCCTTGCGCTTGGTCGGTGCGCGGTCGACGCCAGCCACCACAACATGGCCCGTGGTCTGGCGCACGAACGTTCCAGTCTTACCCGACACGGCTCCTGCTCGCTTGGCAGTGGCCTTGCCAAGGAACACTCCGCTCGCACCCTTAGGCTCGGCCGCAGCCATCTCGCGCACCTGATCCCGGGTGAACGCGCCCGTGGCAAACACGCGCGCGGCCTTTTCCGCCATCCCCTGGGAGACGACGACAAACTTGCCTGGGGCAACTCGCACGCGCTTCATGTTGAGACCTTCACCAACAGGTACTTTACCGGACCCGCCGCAGGGTGTCGAATCGCTCCCTCCAGCACCCGTTCGTAATACTGCACAAGGTGCGGGAACGGCTCGTTGAGCCGCACCTCCGTGAGGTCGAGCAGCAAGGCCACGGCGCGGGCGAACTGGAAGGCGGTCGGCGCTGTGAAGCCGCGGATCCCGCGAGCGTTGGGCGCGCGCTCGAGGTATTCAAGCGACACATAGGCCCCTTTTACTTGGATGCGCCCGTAGCACATCGCGCGCGGGCGGCCTGCACGCACCATCGCGTACATCCAGGCGTCCTGATGCCGCACTCGGGAAAAGAAGATCTCCTCCCAGTTCCAGTGCACCTTGCGCCTGAGCCCGCCTCCTCGCTCGAACTGCATGGCAGTCGCCCTAGCGATGGGCTGGCTGATCAGCTGGAGTTGAAGGTCCGGCCTTCCTAGAGTCTGGGCAAGCCAAGTATTGGTCTGGTCCAGCGCCGCGGCCAACACCTCATTCTTGTTCGTAAGCATGCGGTCGCAATCATCGCGCACCGCAGCGGTGACCGGCCATCCCCACCGCGCAACAAGCCCATGTTGGTACGCACCACTCTGAGCCGGTGGCCCAACTGCACCCAGTTGCCCGACTTCGCCGGCGAGCCGATCACGGACCGCTTGCTCACTGTCATCAGGCTCAATCGCGCCCCGCTTCACTCGCCCGGATGCGCGCGAAGTGGCCCGCGGGACATCCACCAGCGCCGAGTCCTCCGCGACATCTCAAAGCGTCTGGGACACGCTCAACTGTGCAAGATCCGACGAGGAAGACGGGATGTGGTCACAACGAAACCGGCAACATGTCGCGCCAAAGGGGAGTTTGACCTCCACCGGAATGTCCGCCGCGAGGCTCGGCGAGCAGCGTTTCGTCCGAGTCCGCTAAACTCATCTCGTGCGTCGCTTTGTGCTTCTCTTTCTGCTGGCCGTTCTGCCGCTCCAGTTTGCCTGGGGTGCGGCAGCGACCTACTGCGGCCACGAGAAGGCTCCAAGTTCAGGGCACTTCGGCCACCACAGCCATCAGCACCAAGCGAAAGCCGAGTCCGATTCAGGCTCCGCTGCCAAGAAGTCCTCTGTGCTTGCAGACGACCTGGACTGTGCGTTTTGCCACCTGGGCTGCGTGCAACCCTGTGCCAGTCAGACCGCTTCGGTTGCTGCGATCCGGTCTGCCGTCCTGGCGCTGCCCACGCTTCTTCCTCCGGATTCCGGTCGCCCTGGCCGAATCGAACGGCCCAAATGGTCTCTCGCCGCCTGATTCGGCGAGGGACTGTCACATCCATTGAGGTTGCCCCCTAGCGACTGACGCCTCGCCGAATTCTTCCGCTTTGTTGTTCATTGCAACCTGGAGAATTCGATGCGAACGAAGTCGCTGGCCCTTGCCGGTGCCCTGCTCTGCCTGTCCAACATCGGGCAGGCGCAAGTCCCGGCGCAAAAGCCTGGCGTCCTCCCCCCGGAAACCGCACCGACGCAGGCGCAGCAGCGTCTGAGCCTCGCGGAAGCCCTTGCCCTGGCCGAGGCGGCAAGCCCGACCCTGCGCCTGAAGATGGCCGAACTGTCGGCGGCCGAAGGGCAGCGTGCCGACGCAGCCGCGTGGCTCTACAACAACCCGCAGTTGTCCGTCGACCAGACGCGACGATCCGTGCCTTCGACCTCGGGGTCGGAACGCCGCAGCGAGTGGGGTGCGGGTCTGTCCCAGACCTTCGAGGTGGGCGGACAACCGTCCTACCGTCGCGAAGCCACCAGTGCGGCACTGACCGCCCTGCGGCTGGAGATCGCCGACGTCCGCCGCCGCGTTCGCGCCGAAGTGGCCGAGCGACACACGCGCGTGCTCGCGCTGCAGCAGCGGGCCGACACGGAGACGCAGGCGCTGAAGCTGTTCGATGACACGGCCACGGCGGTGCAGCGAAGACGGCAGGCGGGCGAGGACACGCGGCTCGACGCCAACGTCGCTCGCGTCGAAGCCGAGCGCGCGCGCAATCAGCTGGCCCAGATTCAGGAGCAACTGCTCGAAGCCCGCGCCGAGCTGGCCAGGCAATTGCAACTGCCGCCCGGGAGCCTGCCGATGGCGACAGGTGAACTCTCGGCGCAGCGCCCCGGCTACTCCCTCGACGCCCTGCTTGCGAGCGCCGATAACCAGCCTCGCGCCGGCGCACTGGCTGCGCGCGAGACCAGTGCCGCCGCGCGGCTGAAGCTCGAACGGGCCAGCACCTACCCGGACGTGACCGTGGGCCTGAACGTTGGTCGCGAGGGGCCCGGCGCGGCGCGCGAACGCCTGACGACCTTGACCCTGTCCGTGCCCTTGCCGTTGTTCAAGCGCAATTCCGCAGGCATCGGCACAGCCCAGACCGAGCTCACGCAGGCCCAGATCGAGCGGCAGGCGGCGCAACGCGATGCCCGCGCAAGCGTCAGTTCGCTGTGGACGCGGCTGGCCAGCCTCGAGGATCGGATTCGCCGGCTGCAGGAGTCCGTGCTCCCTGCCCTGGCGGACAACCAGCAACTCTCCATCAAGTCGCAACAAGCGGGACAGATCGGCCTGCTCGAACTGATCGTCGTCAGCCGGCAATCCCTGGATGCCAGGCGCGACCTGATCGACGCGCTTGCCGACTACCAGAGCACCCGCATTGCCCTCGAACTCGCAGCCGGCTGGCCGCAAGAAGGAACCCAACCATGAAGAACTCGAAACCGCACGGCTCGTCCACGTCGCTGGTGCTGACGACGCTGGCCCTCGCTCTGGCAGTCGCCCTGTCCGCCTGTGGCGGCGGCGAGAAATCCGCCGAGGCCAAGTCCGCTGAGAAGGCTGCTTCCGCTCCCGAGGGAGGGCACAAGGAGGAAGGCGGCCTGAAACTTTCGGCCGAGGAAGCGCAGCGCGCCGGCATCAAGCTCGAGAAGCTCGCTGAGCAGGGCTTCGCCGACACGGTGACCGTCACAGCGACGATTCGTCCGAACCAGGATCGCGTGGCCCGCGTGGCGCCGCGCGTCGAAGGGCGCATCGTGCAAGTCACCGCGAAGTTGGGTGACACCGTCAAGGCCGGTCAGGTGCTGGCCGTCCTGGACAGCCTGGCCCTTGGCGAAGCACAGTCTGCCCTGGAGCGGGCGCGATCGGCACAGCGCGTGGCGCAGGCCGACTACGCCCGCGCGGAGTCGCTGGCCAAGGACGAGATCATCCCGCAGCGCGAACTCCTGCGCGCCAAGTCCGCGCTGGAGACGGCAAACGCCGACCTCCACGCAGCAGAAGACAAGTTGCGCCTGTTGGGAGGTACCGCGTCGCACACCGAACGCGCCGCATCAACGTTCGCCCTCACCGCCCCGCTGGGCGGAACGGTGGTCCAGAAGAAGGCCACGATCGGCGAACTGGGTTCTCCCGCGGAGCCGCTGTTCTCCGTGGCCGACCTCTCGACGGTCTGGATCGAGGCCGACCTGACCGAGGACAAGCTCGCGCGCGTGAAAGTCGGCGCGGCGGCGACGGTCACCGTCAATGCCTATCCGAACGAGCGCTTTGCCGGCCGCGTGACCTATGTCGCCAGCATGCTCGACAAGGACAGCCGCACGACACCCGCACGCATCGAGGTCCCCAACAAGGACGGCAGGCTCAAGCCGGAGATGTTCGCCAGCGCCACGATCGAGACCGGTGCGGCGCGTGCGCCCGCGCTGTCCGTGCCCAGCTCGGCGATTTTGCTGCTGCAGGGGCAGCCCACGGTGTTCGTGGCCGAAGGCGGCGGCTTCGAACCGCGGGCCATCGAACCCGGGGACAAGGTCGGCGGACGCACGGTGGTCAAGGCCGGAGTCAAGGCCGGTGAGCAGGTGGTTGCCGAAGGGGCGTACGCCCTGAAAGCGCGGCTGCTGAAGTCGCAAATCGGCGAAGGCCACTGAGAAAGATCACCCATCATGCTCAACGCCATTGTCGATGCCTCGCTTCGATACAAGGTCCTGGTCATCGTCGCTTTCCTGATCGTCATCGGTCTCGGGGTGCAGGCGTTTCGCCAGGTCCCGGTCGATGCCTTCCCGGACGTCACACCGATCCAGGTCAACGTCTACACCGAGTCACCCGGCCTTGCAGCCGAAGACGTCGAGAAACTGCTCACGGCCCCGATCGAAGGTGCGCTCGCCGGCCTGCCCGGGGTTCAGGAGGTCAGGTCCGTCTCGCTGTTCGGCCTGTCCTATGTCGGCGTCTACTTCGACGACGACGTCGACATCTACTTCGCACGCCGCCTGGTCGGCGAGAAGCTGCAGGACGTGAAGGGCCGATTGCCCCAGGGCTACGGCGAACCGGTTCTCGGCCCGAACAGCTCCGGGCTGGGCCAGGTCTTCTGGTACACGGTCGAGTCCGCGGACAAGAACCTGTCCACCATGGACCTGCGGACGCTGCACGACTGGACCGTCAGGCTGATCCTGCGCACCGCACCCGGCGTGGACGACATCATCACCTGGGGCGGCGACGAAAAGCAGTTCCAGGTGCAGATCGACCCGAACGCACTCGTCAAGTACAAGCTGTCGTTCAAGCAGGTGATGGAAGCGCTGACGGCCAACAACAAGCAGGTCGGCGGGCAGTCCATCAACCTGGGCCGTGAGCAGTACCTGGTGCGCGGCCTGGGCCTGGTGAGCAATGTGACGGACATCGGCGGCATCGTGGTCGCCGAACGCGGTGGTGCGCCGATCCGCGTGCGCGACGTGGCAAAGGTCGTCGAGGCGCCGGCACCGCGCTTCGGTGCCGTCACCCGCGACGGCAAGGAAGCCGTACTGGGCATGGCGCTGTCGCGCGTGAACGAGAACGCCAAGACCGTGGTCGACGCCGTCAAGGCCAAGCTCGCCATCGCGCAGGCCGCGCTGCCCAAGGGCGTGACACTCAAGCCGATCTACGACCGCACCGAGATTGTCGAGAAGGCGCTGAAGACCGCAGAGAGCTCCCTGGTCGAGGGGGCGATCCTGGTGGCGGTGATCCTGTTCCTCTTCCTGGGGGAGTTCCGGTCCGCTATTGTCGTGATCGTCACGCTGCCCCTGTCGATGCTGATCGCCTTCATCCTGATGCAGCGGTTCGGACTGTCGGCCAACCTCATGTCGCTTGCCGGGCTGGCGATCGGCACCGGGATGATGGTGGACGGCGCCGTGGTCATGGTCGAGAACGCGTTCCGGCTGCTCTCGCATGCTCGCGAGTCCGGCAAGCCGATCAACAAAACGCACGTGATGCTGGAAGCCGCTCGCGAGGTGGTCAACCCGATCGCGTTTGCGATCCTGATCATCATCGTCGTGTTCCTGCCGCTCTTTTCCCTGACCGGCCTCGAGGGCAAGCTCTTCAAGCCGATGGCCCTGACCATCACGTTCGCTATGGCCGGCTCGCTGGTCCTGTCGCTCACGTTGGTGCCGGTGCTGGCCGCCCTCATCCTCAAGCCCAAGGAAGAGAAGGACACGTTCCTCGTGCGGTGGGCCAAGAAGGCTTACGTGCCGCTGCTGGACTGGGCGCTGGAGCGCAAGAAGCGCGTGATCGGCACGGCACTCGTGCTGCTCGTGGGCACGCTGGCCCTGTTCCCGCTGCTCGGCAAGGAGTTCATGCCGCAGTTGCAGGAGGGCGCCATCATGTTCCGCGTCACCGGCATCCCGTCGACCTCGCTGGACGAATCGCTGCAGGTGTCTCAGGCGGTCGATACCACCCTGCGCACGAAGTACCCGCAGGTTCGCTCCGTGCTCGCCACGATCGGCCGCGCCGAGAAGGGCGAGACCGCGGACGTGAACTACATGGAAGTGCTGGTGGACATGAAACCGCAGGCCGAGTGGCCCGAAAAGGCCTCCTACTCGGCGCTGGCATCGCAGATGCAGGAGGACCTGGAGAAGGTCGTCCCGACTTCCGTCTTCGGTGCCACGCAGCCCATCCAGATGCGGGTGGAAGAGCTCATCTCGGGGGTGCGCGCCACGCTGGCGCTGAAGTTGTATGGCGAGGATCTGGAGACGCTGGACCGCCTGACGGCGCAAGCCAAGAGCGTTCTGGAGAAGGTGCCAGGCGTCACCGACCTGTCGGCGGAGGCGAACAAGGGCAAGCCCCAGCTTGTCATCAAGGTCAACCGCGAAGCGGCCTCGCGCTATGGCATCAACGCCGACGAGATCCTGGAGGTCGTGCAGGCCGGCATTGGCGGCAGCGCCGTGTCGACGCTGATCGATGGCACCAAGCGCTTCGACATCGCCGTACGCCTGGCCGACGGCTTCCGGGCGGATCCGGAGGCGATCGGCTCCATCCCGATCCGCACCGCCGAAGGAGCGCTCGTGCCCTTCTCGCAGGTGGCCACGCTGGAGCTCGACGAGGGGTATTCGTTCGTGCGTCGCGAGGCCCTGCAGCGGTATGCCGTGCTGCAGATGGACGTCAAGGGCCGCGACGTCGACAGCTTCGTGAAGGAGGCTGACGCGAAGCTCAAGGAGGCGGTGCAGATGCCGGCCGGCTACTGGGTCGAGTGGGGCGGCGCCTTCGAGAACCAGCAGCGCGCGCTGGCCCGGCTGGCCCTGATCGTGCCGCTGACCATCGGTCTGATCTTCCTCTTGCTGTACACCGCGTTCAATTCGCTGCGGCACGCGACGATCATCATCGCCAACGTGCCCTTCGCAATCATCGGCGGCATCATCGGCTTGTTCGTCACGGGGCAGTACGTCTCGGTCCCGTCGGCGATCGGATTCATCGCGGTCTTCGGGGTCGCGATGCTCAACGGCATCGTGCTGGTCTCGTTCCTCAACGATCAGCGACGACACGGGCTGTCGGTGAGAGAGGCGGTCCGGCAAGGGGCGGCGCTGCGGCTGCGACCCGTGCTGATGACGGCTTCGGTGGCCATCCTCGGCTTGATCCCCATGCTGCTGTCCACGGGCGTCGGCGCCGAGACCCAGCGGCCATTGGCGACCGTCGTTGTCGGCGGGCTGATCACCTCGACGGCACTGACGCTGCTGCTGCTGCCCCTGATTTACGAGTGGGCTGAACTGCGTGCCGAGCGCCGCAAGCAGCCCCAACCGGTTCCCGCCATTGAAGGAGCGACACCATGAAGGAAATCAAGGCCTACGTCCACGCCAGCCGCATCGCCGACGTCATCGCCGGGCTGAAGGGCTCGACGGTCTGGGGCGATCCGAATCACGACGAACACAACCTGGCGGTCTACGTCGTGAAGGGGTCGCTCGTGCCCCTGGACGATGCCGAGCGCCACTACTCCCTGGAACTCGGCGAAGAGATCATCAACGAGTACAAGGTCGAGCTGCATTGCCACGACGACGATGTGCCCGCGCTGGTGGACGTCATCCGGCGCACGGCAAGGACCGGGTCGGCCGTGGCCGGCTGGATCTACGTGATGGACATCGCTTCGGCCGAGCCGATCCGATGACTCGACAGCAGGCCTGCCCGGCTCGGCCGCGCGCGAAGGTCGGGCGATGAGCGCGGGGCACGGCCACGCCTTGCCGGCGACGACCAAGGAGCGCTCGCTGGGCTGGGCATTGGTCCTGACGTCGGCCTTCCTCATTGCCGAGGTCGTCGGGGGCGTCGTTCTGAACAGCCTTGCGCTGCTGTCCGATGCCGCGCACATGTTCACCGACGTGGCCGCGCTCGCGATCGCATTGGCGGCCATCAGGATCGCCCGCCGGCCGGCGGACCAGCGCCGAACCTTTGGCTATCACCGCTTCGAGATCCTGGCAGCGGCCTTCAATGCGCTGCTGTTGTTCGGCGTCGCCGGCTACATCCTCTTCGAAGCGTGGCAGCGCTGGCGCCAGCCCGAGGAGGTGCAGACGACCGGGGTGCTGGTGGTGGCGGCGCTCGGGCTGGTGGTGAACCTCGCGAGCATGTGGATGCTGCGTTCGGGCAAGGACGCCAGCCTGAACGTCAAGGGTGCCTATCTCGAGGTGTGGAGCGACATGCTGGGATCGATCGGCGTGATTGCTGGCGCTCTCGTCATTCGCGTCACCGGGTGGAACTGGGTCGACTCGGTGATCGCGGTGGCCATCGGACTGTGGGTGCTGCCGCGGACCTGGGTGCTCTTGAAGGACACCCTGAACATCCTGCTGGAAGGGGTTCCCGAAGGCATCGACATGGCGGCGGTCAGGCAGTCCCTGCTGGGCCTGCCGGGCGTGCTGGGTGTGCACGATCTTCACGTGTGGGCCGTCACCAGCGGCCGGACCAGTCTCACGGTTCACCTGGTGCATGCCCCCGACGTCGCGGCGCCGGCAGATCTTCTCGCGCGGGCACGCGAAGTCCTCGCGGCGGACCATCACATCACCCACACGACGGTTCAGCTCGAGACCCAGCCCTGCGCACAGGCCGACATGGCCGTTGGCCCCGGGGGCAGTGGCGAACCGGCGTCGCGTGAGGATGCCCATGCCTAGGCCTGCAGCGTGGGCCACCGGACCGGCGTGCGCCATGGAGCCATGGTTGCGCCCGAAGCCGCGGCGACTGCGGCCCCAACCACCGGCGTGTCCGATCGTCACCACGGCGACCACGCGCCATTTCCGCCAACTTAAGGAGAACTGAATGAGCTTCGATCGACGCAAGCTGCTGGCCGCAGCCCTGGGCGGCACGGCGCTGCTAACCACCGGTTGCATGACCAAACCATTGCGCCCGGCCAACGCCGATGGGACGTACTGCTACCGCATCGGCAAGAGCTACCGCCCCAAACTCACCTGCACGCCAGGTCCCGTTCCCTCCGCGCAAGTCGAGTCGCAGGCTCGCGATTTCGGTGCATCGGCCGATCGCCTCACGGTCTACCTCGTGCGCAAGCGTTGGGGTGATACGGAGCACGTGATCTCGGTGTCGACCCCAGGGGCGGCCCCAGCGCAAACCGTGCCCGAGAGCTTCGCGCGCCTGCGGCTGGCGCCCGGGCAGCACTTGCTGACCGCCACGTGGCCCGAAGGAACGGCGGGCCTGGAAATCTCAGGCAAGGCTGGCGAAGTGCTGGTGGTGGAGGTGATCGGCCAAGTCTGGGCCTGGGGCAGCAAGTACCGCCTCGAGCCAGGAACGATCGACGACGCCCGCGAACGCACGCGCAACCTCCGACTGGTTGCGGACGTTGGTTGAAGGCGCTTGCGGCCTCGTGACACGAGCGCCCGCCGGTACCCGGTCAGCACGGGCCAGCGAATTCCAGCATGAGACCCCGACTGGCCGATCCCGAGCTCTCGCTGGCGATGACCTGGATCTGGATCGGCGTGCTGCTGGCCGCGCTGGTGGCGTATGGCATCTTCCGCTGGTGGCGCCGTGGACATCCGCGCAAGCAGCCACCAGCACCGCTGAGCTACTCCGCCGAACTGAGCCAGCGATTGCAGAAGAACATGAACAAGGGCACGAAGCGCAGGCGGCGCGGCAAGACCGCGAGGAAGAAGCCGCCGCGCCGCCCGTGAAAGGTGTGCCGAGATCAGCCGCCCGTCAGCAGTTCGAGGCGCGTGCGGCGGGCATCGGGCGACTCGGCGCGCATCTCGTCGATGACCTGCTGCCGCGTCTTCGGCGGCTCGGAACTCTTGACCGGCAGCGGCGCTCCACGCTGCAACAGCGCCAGCGTGCCGTCCTTGCGCGCTGCGTCGACCTCGGCCATCACCTGGGCACGGGTCTTGGCGCTCTTGAAGTGCTCGGGGTGGTAAGTCACACCGGCTTCGCCGCCCGCGGTGTGCCAGACCGAGTTGGCCTGCGCCGCCAGCGGCAGCGTGAACGCGAAGGCGACGGCAGGGACCAGAGCGAGACGGAAGACATTCATGTCGAGATCCTTTCAGGGGGAAGAGCAGGAGACCTGCGATGGCATGCCCGAAGGCATGCGCCCACTGTAGGAATCGGCGCCCCACACGAAGGAAACGAGCAGATGACAGTTTGGACAGGCTGCGTGCGGCAACAGGCGGGGGCACGGCCATGAAGCTCCTGATCGTGGAGGACGAGGCCAAGCTGGCCGACTACCTGCGCAAGGGTCTCGCGGAAGAAGGCTACGTCGTCGAGGTGGCCAGCAATGGCGTCGACGGGCTGCACATGGCGACCGAAGGCAGCCACGACCTCATCGTGCTCGACACCATGCTGCCCGGCATCGACGGGCTCGGCCTGCTCGCAGCGCTGCGCCAGAGCAGGCAGACGCCGGTGATCATGCTGACCGCCCGGCACCGTGTGGAAGACCGGGTGCGCGGCCTGAAAGCCGGCGCAGACGACTATCTCGTCAAGCCGTTCGCCTTCTCCGAACTGGTGGCCCGCATCGAGGTGCTGCTGCGCCGCGCCGCCGGCGCCGCGCCGGCGCCCGACGCCCTGCTGCTGTCTCTGGGTGACCTGCAGGTGGACCTGGCGCGGCGACGTGCCGTGCGCGCCGGCCAGCGTCTGGAACTGTCCGCAAAGGAGTTTCAGCTTCTGACGCTGCTGATGCGGCGCAAGGGCGAGGTGCTCTCCCGTACCGAGATCGCCGAGCAGGTCTGGGACGTCAATTTCGACCACGGCACCAATGTGATCGACGTCGCCATCCGGCGCCTGCGCGGGAAGCTGGACCTGCCCTTCGAGTACCCGCTGCTGCACACCGTGCGCGGCATGGGCTACGTGCTCGAGGACCGCAGCCCATGAGTCGGCTGCACGCTGGATCGCTCGACCGCCGCCTGGCTCGCTGGCTCGCACTGCTGGCCCTGGCGGGGCTCACGCTGACGTGCCTGGGCGTCTACACGGTGACAGCCCTGAGCTTCGAGGACCGACAGGCGGACACGCTGCGCCAGAAGCAACTCCAGGTGCGTCACCTCATCGCCGAGGCCGGCGTGGTGGGGAATGCGGCGCTGACGCACAAGCTCGACGATGCGATGGTCGGCCGGCAGGACCTGACACTGGTGCTCACCGATGCGAAGGGCCAGGTCCTGTATGCCGGACCCACCGCGCCGCCGTTGCGCCAGACCCTGGTCACGCGGTTCGAGGCGGCAACGGCATCCGGTCCGGTCCAGGCGACCCTGACTCTGGACACCACCGAAGACGACCGTGTGCTGTCCAGACTCGCCCGCACGCTCGCCGCAGCCGCGCTGACCGGGTCGATCATCATTGCAATTGGCGGCTTCACGCTGGTGCAGCTCGGACTGCGCCCGGTCCGCAACCTCGCTTTGCAGGTCCAGGCATTGGCGGCCGACACACTGGATCGCCGGCTCGATGGATCGGCCCAGCCGGAGGAGCTCGCCGCACTGGTTCAGCATGTCAACGATCTGCTGGACCGATTGCACCGGGCCTACGAGCAGCTGGAGGCCTTCAATGCCGACGTCGCGCACGAACTGTTCACGCCGCTGGCGACGCTGATCGGAGGTACGGAAGTCGCCCTGCGCAAGGCGCGCGAAGCCGATGAACTGCGCGACGTACTGGGCGAGCACCTCGAAGAACTGCAGCGCATGTCGCTCATCGTTCAGGACATGCTCTTCCTGTCCCAGGCTGACCGTGGCGCGAAGGCGCGGCGCGAGACCGTGCAGAGCCTTGCCGACGTCGCCGGCGCAGTGGCCGAACTGCACGAGGCACACATGGAAGAGGCTGGACTGCGTTGGCGCGTCGACGGCGACGCGGGTGGGGCCGTCGACGCCCGCTTGCTCCAGCGGGCCCTGTCCAATCTCATTGGAAATGCCACTCGACACGCGCAGCGGGGCAGCGAGGTGGTTGTGCGGATCGAGGGGAGCCGTGACGAGACCTCGCTGAGCGTGGTGAATCAAGGTGCGACGATCGCGCCCGAACACCTGCCGCGTCTGTTCGATCGGTTCTACCGGGTCGATGCCTCTCGCAGCGGAGCGGCCCGCAACCACGGGCTGGGCCTGGCCATCGTGGCCGCCATCGCACGAATGCACGGTGGGCGGGTGGTGGCCACCTCGAGCGACGGAATCACATCCATCGGGCTCGTCATCCCGACGACGCCCACCGAACCGGCCTGACGGTCAGAGGCAACTGCCCGCGATGTCCCGAGCGCGGCCGGGCGCGGGCATGCGGTCCAGCTTCTTGGCATCC
>CAYVXO010000147.1:1575-3021 GCA_964454485.1 uncultured Rubrivivax sp. | reverse complement strand
TGCGCCTCGCCGAACTCGCGCAGCGGCGTGCCGTTGACGAAGAACCCGGGTGTCCGATCGACTTTCAGTGCCTGCATGTCCGCGATGTCCTGCCGCAGCAGCTGGTCGATGGTCGGCCCGTCGGCATCCGCCTTGGCCTTCGTCATGTCCAGACCGATGTCGCCGATGAGTGCCCAGATCATGTCGGGCTGTGGACGGTCATGAGAGGCCCATTGAGGCTGGGCAGCAAGGGCGCGCTCGAGCGCTTCCCAGTACTTGCCCTGCACCCGCGCCGCCTCGAGGATCTTGACGGCGGTGTCGGACCCATGATGCAGCGGGGCATTGCGCATCACGAGCCTGACCTGGCCGAAGCTCGCGTTGACCATGCCCTTGACGATCGGGTAGAAGACCCGGCAGGTCTCGCAGGACGGATCAAAGAACTCGACGATCGTCACCTTCGCCGCCGGGTTGCCGAAAACGGGCGAGTGCGGCCTGACCAGCGCTTCGCTGTTGATCTGCGCCGCCTGCTTCACCTCCTGGTTCGAGCGGTTCGTGAAGACCGCGACGCCGGCCACGAAGGCCAGAACGACCGCCAAGGCCGTGCCGAGAACGATCCATTTCCTGTTCATGCCATTGCCCTCCCAGCCCTTGCTCTTGCCACCCACAACGCCACCAGGATGCCCGTGAACGCCGCCAGCGACAGCAACGGAATCGGCACCACGCCGGCCATCTGAACGTCGGCGTCGGCGCATGACGATCCCTTGCCGCACGGCACGAGGTCTTTCGATACCACGCCCCAGAAGATCAGCACGTGGTAGGCGGCGATGCCCCATCCCACGCCGGCCAGCGGCAGTGCGTATCGCACGCTGAGCACGTCCGATGCGATCAGGCCCATGCCAAGGACCAGCACCAGCGGAAACATCGCGATGCGCTGGTACCAGCACAGCACGCATGGCGCCTTGCCCATCACCTCGCCCAGAAACAAGGCGCCAGCCGTGGCCAGCAGCGCCAGCAGCCAGGCCAGGAACAGCGGCGTCCAGAACGTGGCGTTCGGGCCCTCGCCGCCCTGCACGGTGCCTTCCTTGCTCATCGTGCCGGTGGCGCGAAACCAGCCGTCGCGTTCGTCTCGACCGTCGACAGGGTACCGTCGGCCGCCTTGAACGAGAGTGTCAGGGGCACGCGCTCTCCCGCCTTGATCTGCCTCTTCAGGTCCATCATCATGATGTGCAGGCCGCCCGACTTCAGCTCGATCGTCTGCCCTGCCTTCAAGGCCAAGCGATCGGCGGCGCGCATCCGCATGATGCCCTGGTCCAGCCACATCTCGTGCACTTCGACGATGCCGGCGACCGGGGAACTGGCGCCCGTCAGCACAACATCCTTCTGGGCGGTCAGCCGCATGAAGGCGCCGGTGGCCGACTGGTTCGGCACAGTGGCGCGTGCCCAGGCGCCATCGACGGTCACCTGCGC
>CAYVXO010000147.1:0-1475 GCA_964454485.1 uncultured Rubrivivax sp. | reverse complement strand
CCACCAGAGCCGGTGCCGGGCAGCCCTCGCAGCGCGTGGTGCGGCGAGACCGGCAGGTGCGTGCGTCATCGTTCGTGGGCCTCGATCAATGGCATGGGTTCGCGGACCCGGCGTTCAATCGAAAAGATCTCGCAGGAACGACTTGCGCTTGTGATCGCTGGCGTAGCGGTCGTCATGCCGCGAACGGTGACCTCCGTGTCCGTGCTCGGACGTCGCTGAAGGGAACTGCGGTGCGGCGGGCATCGGAAGGGGAGCCGCCGCACTCGATTCCATGGCCGAGCGTTCGACGATCTTGTCGAGTTCACCGCGGTCCAGCCAAACGCCACGGCACTTGGGGCAGTAGTCAATTTCGATGCCCTGACGCTCCATCATCGACAGGCGTTCGGTCTTGCACACGGGACAATCCACTTTCTGACTCCTCATTGCCGAGCAGATGCTCGGAATCTGGTGGGATAGATACAGGGACGAGGCATCGGCATTTGCTCGTCCCTCATGGCCACGGGATGGCCACCTCGACAGGCGGCCGGCGGAGAAGAGCATTCACAGACGGCTCCCTCCGAAGCAGCGCCCAGGACCGACCCCGGTGTCATACCGCCTTCCCCCCCTTCTTGAGCAGCCGAAGCCCGTTGCCCACCACCAGGAGACTGGCCCCCATGTCGGCGAAGATCGCCATCCACATCGTCGCGCTGCCGAAGACCGCGAGCACCAGGAACACAGCCTTGATGCCCAGAGCCAGCGTGATGTTCTGCCACAGCACGACATGTGTGGAGCGGGACAGTTGAACCGTCTCGGCAATGCGGCGCAGGTCATCGTTCATCACCACGACATCAGCCGCCTCCATGGCGGTGTCGGTGCCGGCTGCCCCCATCGCCACGCCGATGTCGGCCTGGGCCAGGGCCGGTGCGTCGTTGATGCCGTCGCCGGTCATCGCGGTCGGACCGTGCTCTGCCTGGAGCGCCTTGATCGCATCGAGCTTGTCCTCGGGCAACAGGTTCCCGCGCGCTTCGTCGATGCCGGCTTCGTGGGCGATGGCCGTGGCCGTCGCCTGGTTGTCGCCGGTCAGCATCACCGGTGTGATGCCCAGGGCCTTCAGCGCTGAGACGGCTTCACGCGACGAGGCCTTGATCGTGTCGGCAACGGCAAACAAGGCGATCGGGCCGGCGTCGGAGGCCAGCAGGCTGACGGTGCGGCCCGCTTCCTCATGCGTGCGCAAGCTCGCCTCGAGGGCCGGTGAGCACTGGCCACGCTCTTCGATCAGCCGGTGGTTGCCCAGCACATAGGTGGTGCCGGCGATGTCCGCTTGCACCCCGCGACCGGCCAGCGCCTTGAAGTTCTCCGCCTGCACGCTGTTGGACTTGAGCCCCGCGGCGATGGCGCGAGACACCGGGTGGTCCGAGTGGCTGGCCAGCACGAAGGCCATGTGCTCGGCGTTCGCGGCATCGGTTGCAGGATCGAGGACGGACCAGTCCACCAGC
>CAYVXO010000146.1:0-15575 GCA_964454485.1 uncultured Rubrivivax sp. | reverse complement strand
CGTTGGCGATCTGCGAGCTGGGCACGCTGTTGCCGGGCTGGATGGCGCGCGGGTCCACCTGGCCGGAGAAGCGCAGCACGTCGACGTTGGCGTTGACGCCGATCTGCTTCTCGCCGGCCACCAGCAGGTGGCCGTTGGGCAGCACCTGGCGCACGGTGACGGTGATGGTGCCGCTGAAGTCGTTGGTGTTCTCGGTCGCGCCCTTGCCGGCGAAGCTGTTGGCGGCGCTGCCGCCCAGCGAAGCCCGGCCCAGCGCCTTGCTGCCGTTGAGGAAGGGCAGCGCGGTGACGCTGCCGGACATGTCGCTGGACTTGTCGATCGAGCTGGTGGACTTCTGGCTCGCGCTCACCTTCTCGACGATCTGCACCACCAGCGTGTCGCCGACCAGGCGCGCGCGGTGGTCCTCGAACAGCGGCCGGTAGTTGCCCGACTGGAAGATGGCGCCGCTGGTGGGCGCGCTGTAGGGCTGCGGCTGCGGCATCGCGGCGGTGGGCTCGGCGATGTCCACCCGCGGCGTCATGTAGCTGCAGCCGGCCAGCGCGGCGGCCGCGGCCAGGGCGCAGGCGGCGCGCATCACAGCTGCCCCAGGCGCTGCAGCATCTGGTCGCTGGTCTGGATCGCCTTCGAGTTCAGCTCGTAGGCGCGCTGGGTGGCGATCATCGTCACCAGCTCCTCGACCACGTTGACGTTGCTGGTCTCGACGAAACCCTGCTGCAGCGAGCCCAGGCCGTTGCTCTGCGGCGCCGCCGCGTTGGGCGTGCCGCTGGCCGCGGTCTCGGTGAAGATGTTGCCGCCGCGCGGCTCCAGCCCGGCCGGGTTGACGAAGCTGGCGAGCTGGATCTGGCCCACCGTCTGCGGGGTGGCGGTGGCGCCGGGCGTGGTGACCTGCACCGTGCCGTCGGCGCCGACCGTCACCGACAGCGCGGTGGCGGGAATGGTGATGCCCGGCTGCAGCACGTAGCCGCTGTTGGTGACCAGCTGGCCGGCGGCGTCGACCTGGAAGGCGCCGTCGCGCGTGTAGCCGGTGGTGCCGTCGGGCAGCTGGATCTGGAAGAAGCCGTTGCCCTTGATGGCGAGGTCGTAGTTGTTGCCGGTGGCCTGCAGGTTGCCCTGCGTGAAGCTGCGCGTGGTGCCGGCGGCGCGCACGCCCAGGCCGGCCTGCAGGCCGGTGGGCAGCTGGGTCTGCTCCGAGGTGGCCGAGCCGGAGGGGCGCAGGTTCTGGTACATCAGGTCCTCGAACACGACGTCGCCGCGCTTGAAGCCGTTGGTGCCCACGTTGGCCAGGTTGTTCGAGATCTGGTCCAGCCGGGTCTGCTGGCCTTCCATGCCGGTCTTGGCGATCCACAGCGAGCGGAGCATGACGAAGTTCCTCGTTCGGGGACTGTCATGGTGGCGCCTGGGCGGCGCAGCATTAGCGGGATAAGCGGTCGCTTGGGCGCGCTTCTCCGGTCCCTTCGGGCCTTCGGCCAGAATCGCGCCTCGCGCCCTGGCACGCCCGCCCGCCCATGACCCCCGCCCTGACCACTTCCGAGCTGTTCCTGATCGCGATGACGCTGATCTTCTCGGTGCCCTACGGGGTCTGGCGGCTCGGGCGCACCGAGTACTGGGCGCCGCTGGTGGTGGTGCAGATCCTGACCGGCATCGTGCTCGGCCCCGGCCTGCTGGGCGCGGCCTTCCCGGAGGCCTACCGCGCCGTCTTCACGACGCCGGTGGTGCAGGCGCTCAACGGCATCGCCTGGTGGGCGGTGATGCTGTTCGTCTTCATCGCCGGCGTCGAGCTGGACCTCAAGCTGGCCTGGAAGCACCGCGGCGAGAGCGGGCTCACCGCCGGCCTGGCGCTGGGCACGCCGCTGGCCGTCGGCTGCATCGCCGCGCTGGCGCTGCTGCCCACGCCCGGCTGGGTGGGTCCGGCGGCGCAGGACTGGCAGTTCGTGCTCGGCGTGGGCATGTCCTGCGCGGTGACGGCGCTGCCGATCCTGATCCTCTTCATGGAGAAGCTGCAGATCCTGCGCAGCCCGCTCGGCCAGCGCATCCTGCGCTACGCCAGCCTGGACGACATCATGATCTGGGGCGTGCTGGCGCTGATCCTGATGGACTGGCACCGCATCGGGCGCCAGGCCGGCTTCCTGATCGCCTTCGCGTTCGCCGCGGCGGCCCTGCGCGCGCTGCTGCGGCGCATTCCCGAGCGCGACCGCTGGTACGTGGCGCTGGTCTGGCTGGCGCTGGTGGCGCTGGGCGCCGACTGGTCGGGCCTGCACTTCATGGTGGGCGCCTTCCTGGCCGGCGCCGTGATCGACGCCGAATGGTTCCCGCAGGAGCAGATGGACCTGCTGCGCCACCACGTGCTGCTGGTGGTGATGCCGGTGTTCTTCCTCTCGACCGGCCTGCGCACCAGTTGGACGCTGGGCGGTGCCTCGGTGTTCCTGGCGGCGGCGCTGCTGCTGGTGGCCTCGGTGGCGGGCAAGCTGGCCGGCGTGGGGCTGGCCGCGCGGCTGCTGGGCTGGCCGAAGGGCGAAGGGCTGCTCATCGGCTGGCTGCTGCAGACCAAGGCGCTCATCATGATCGTGTTCTCGAACGTGCTGCTGGACAAGCAGGTCATCACGTCGGCCACGTTCACCGCCCTGCTGCTGATGGCGGTGGCCAGCACCATGCTCACGGTGCCGATGGTGGCGCCGCGGCTGGCGCGGCGGCTTGCGGCGGAACCTAAGGCGACAGCAGCTTCGTCGCCGACTGTTCCTTCTGGTCGGCCGTCTGCAGCATCTTCATCTGCTGCTCGAACTGACGCGCCGCCGCGATCATCGAGACCATCGTCTCCACCGGGCTGACGTTGCTGCCTTCGAGCGCGCCGCTCTGCACGCGCGCCGCCGGGTCGGCCGGCAGGTCGGCACCGTCGCCGGGGCGGAACAGGCCGTCGGTGCCGCGCTGCAGAGGCGCCTCTGGCGTCACCAGCTTGAGCTTGCCCACCTGCTGCGGCTTGCCGTTGGCGCCGGTGGCGGTGATGGTGCCGTCGGTCGCGATCTCCAGCGTGGTGTTCGGCGGCACCGTGATCGTGCCGCCGTCGCCCAGCACCGGCAGGCCGGAGACAGTGGTGAGCTGGCCTTCGGGCCCGACCTGCAGCGCGCCGGCGCGGGTGTAGGCCTCGGTGCCGTCCAGCCCCTGCACCGCCAGCCAGGACTTGCCGCGCACCGCCACGTCGAGCGCACGGCCGGTGCTCTGCACCGGGCCGGAGGCCTCGTCGTGGCCGACCGTCGACTCGAGCGCGTAGACGCGCGTCGTCGCGCCGTCGCCGCGCACCGGCACCGCGCGGAAGGCCTGCAGCTCGGCACGGAAGCCGGGCGTGGAGGCGTTCGCCAGGTTGTTGGCCAGCACGTCCTGGCGCTGCAGCGCGGCCTTCGCGCCGCTCATCGCCAGGTAGACGACGCGGTCCACTCAGTTCACCTGCTATCGGAGGTTGACGATGGTCTGGAGGATCTGGTCCTCGGTCTTGATCGACTGCGCATTCGCCTGGTAGACGCGCTGCGCGGTGATCATGCTGACCAGCTCGCCGGTGAGGTCGACGTTCGACTCCTCCAGCGCGCCGGCCTGGATGACGCCCATGTTGCCTTCGTTGGGCACGCCCGTCACCGCCGGCCCGGAGGCGAAGGTCTGGGTCCAGCTGTTGCCGCCCATCGACTGCAGGCCCTGCGGGCTGCGGAAGTTGGCCAGCTCCAGCTGGCCGGCCGGCTTGCTCTGGCCGTTGCTGTAGCGCGCGGTGATGACGCCGGTGCTCTCGATCGCGATGTTGGTCAGCTGGCCCGGCGCGTAGCCGTCCTGCACCATGTCCGTCACGCCGAACGAGGCGCCGTACTGGGTGGCGCGCGACATGTTGAGGTCGAAGCTCATCGGCGTGACGATCGCCGCCCCGCTGGACGTCGTGATCGGCCCGCCGATGGACACCGGCAGCGCGCTCACCGGAATGCTGGCGCCGCTGCCG
The DNA here is from genome assembly GCA_964454485.1 of uncultured Rubrivivax sp. Taxonomy (GTDB): domain Bacteria; phylum Pseudomonadota; class Gammaproteobacteria; order Burkholderiales; family Burkholderiaceae_C; genus Rubrivivax. Next base: position 11,602 of record CAYVXO010000146.1, on the reverse strand, counting down.
TCGCTGAGGAAGCTGATCGGCGTGGCCGTCAGCGGCCCCGGGTCGGCCGGCGTGCCGGCGATCGGCTCGCCGTTGGCGGTGACGAAGATGTTCCACTGGTCGGTGTCGACCTTCTGGAAGTAGTAGGTCACCGTCATGTCCTGGCCCTTGGCGTCGAACACGGTCACCGAGGTGGCGTTGTTGTAGGTGTCGGGGTTGTTGAAGTCGATCTGCGGCACCACGCCGGCGCCCGGGTTGGTGACCTTGGCGCGCGAGTCGAGGTTCAGCTCCATCGTCACCCGCGTCGTCTGCGCCGGCGCGATGCCGGCGGTGGGCAGCTGCAGCGGGGTCGCGGTGCCCGGCAGGATGACGCCGGAGGCGTCGGCCGCGTAACCCATGAGCTTCTGCTCCTGGTTGTTGACGATGAAGCCGTCGCGGTCGATCTTGAACTGGCCGTTGCGGCTGTAGTGGATCGGCCCCGAGGGGTCGGCCAGCTGGAAGAAGCCCGAGCCGTTGATCGCCAGGTCGAGCGCGTTGCCGGTGTTGGTGATGCTGCCCGGCGTGAACTGCTGCGCCACCGCCGCCAGGTTGGTGCCGATGCCGATGGCGTTGCTGCCGGCGCCGTTGATCGCGTTGGCGTACATGTCGCTGAACTCCGCGCGCGACGACTTGGCGCCGTAGGTGTTCGCGTTGGCGATGTTGTTGCCGATGATCTCGAGGTTCTTGCTGGTGGCGTTCAGCCCCGAGAGGCCTTGCTGGAAACCCATGTCGCGCTACCTTCTGGTTGGATTCAGTTGAACGCCTTGACAGCGCTGTACTCGACCGCGCCCGAGCGGGCGAGCTCGAGCATCAGGGTGCCGTTGTCGGTGCTGACCGCGTCGACGCGGTCGCGCATCAGCGTGGTCGTGCTCACCGTGGCGGTGCCCGAATTGGCGGTGATGCGGAAGCTGTAGTCGCCGGCGGCGGCGTTCGCCGCGCCCGGCCATTCGAATTCGTGGCGGCCGCTTTCCTGCGCGCCCAGCTGCAGCGTGTCGACGACGCGGCCGGAGGCGTCCAGCACCTCCAGCTTCACGCGGTCGGCCGGGCCGGCGAGCTCGTAGCCGCCGACACCGACGCCGTTTTCGATGGCGATCGACTTGCCGGGCACCGTGACGTCGTGGCCGACCAGCGCCGCGCCCTGCAGCGCCTGCAGCTGCGCGAACTGCGAGCTCAGCGACTGCACCGTGGTGTTGAGCGTCTGGATCCCGTTGACCGTGTTGATCTGGGCCATCTGGCTCGTGATCTGCGCGTTGTCCATCGGGTTCAGCGGGTCCTGGTTCTGCATCTGCGCGACCAGCAGCTTCAGGAAGCGGTCGGCGCTGCCGGCGGCGCTGGCGTTCGAGCTCGAACCGGCGCTCGTCGCCGTGTTCAGCGCGGCGTAGGGGTCGACGGCGGAGGTGGTGGTCATGCTTCAGCCCCCGTTCACGACTGGCCCAGCTGCAGCGTCTTCTGCAGCAGGGTCTTGGCGGTGTTCATCACCTCGACGTTGTTCTGGTACGAACGCGAGGCGGCGATCATGTTGACCATCTCCTCCACCGGGTTCACGTTGCTGTAGGTCACGTAGCCGTCGGCGTCGGCGGCCGGGTGCTTGGGGTCGTGCACGCGGCGGCCGGGCGAGTTGTCCTCGGTCACGGTGGAGACCTTCACGCCGGCGCTGGCCTCGGGGTTGGCGCCGGTCTGGCCCATCAGCACGGTCTGGAAGACCACCTGGCGCGCCTTGTAGGCCTGGCCGTCGGGGCCGGCCACGGTGTCGGCGTTGGCCAGGTTGGAGGCGACGACGTTCAGGCGCTGGCTCTGCGCGCTGACCGCGCTGCCGGCGACGTCGAAGATGCGGAACATGCTCATCGCTCACCTCATGCCTGGTTGGGGCTCTTCATCGCGTCGAGCATCGTGCGCACGCTGCCGTTGATGAAGCGCAGCGTGGACTCGTACTTGAGCGCGTTGTCGGCGAAGGCGGCGCGCTCGCGGTCCATGTCCACCGAGTTGCTGTCCAGGTTGGCCTGGGCCGGCATCGCGTAGCGCAGCTGCGGCTCGACGCGGCTGCCGGGCGCGGCCAGCAGGTCGCGCGCCACCGGGCCGCCGAGCGCGCTGCCGGGGTTGCCGCCGCCGGCCGACGCGGTGGCGTCGCGCAGCGCGCTGGCGAAATCGAAGTCGCGCGCGCGGTAGCCGGGCGTGTCGGCGTTGGCGATGTTGCTGGCGATCAGGCGCTGGCGCTCGGCGCGCAGGACGAGCGCTTCGGCCTGGAAGTCGAGCACGCCGGTCAGACCCTGGATCATGGTGTGGCGCCTGCTTTACGGGATGTGGCCATTCTGGGCAGACCCCCCGCCGGCAAGGCCTCGAATAAGGCGGCCAACCCGGCGCTATTCCGGCCCGGGGCGGCGGCCCCGGCGGCTAGATTGGCGCCCCATGGAGATCGTGCGTACGTCCGTCTGCCTGGTGCTGGCCGCCGGCCCGCTCGTGGCCGCGGCGCAGGCGCTGCCGGCTCCGGCGCTGGCCCGGGCGACGGCGCTGGCCGAACGCTCGGCGCAGGCGCTGGCGCCCGCGGGCGCGCGCGTCGTCGCCCTGCCCGGCGCACCCGACCCGCGGCTGCGCCTGGCGCCCTGCGAAGAGGTGGAGGCTTCCTGGCCCGCAGGCGCGCGCGCCTGGGGCCGCACCCGCGTGGCGCTGCGCTGCACCCGGGGGGCGAAGCCCTGGACCGTGACCTTGCCGATGACCGTGACCGTGCTGGCGCCGGCGCCGTGCTGGAAGCGCAGCACCTGGCCGAGGCCACGGTCGACTGGTCGGCCGCGCCTCAAGTGCCCGTGGCGCGTGCCGAAGACCTGCTGGGCCGCACGCTGGCGCATTCGCTGGCCGGCGGCCAGCCGCTGCATGCCGCCGACCTGAAGCCGCGCCAGTGGTTCGCGGCCGGCGAGACGGTGCGCATCGTCGCCGCCGGCAGCGGCTACGAGGTGACGAGCGAAGGACAGGCGCTCACCGCGGGCGTCGAAGGCCAGGTGGCGCGCGTGCGCACCGAGGCCGGCCGCGTGGTGGTGGGCCAGCCGGCCGGCGAACGCCGGCTGGAGGTGGCGCTGTGAAGAACACCCGGCCCCGCGATCCGGGGGGATCGGACAAAATGATCGGTGGCGGGCTAAAGTTCCGCCGCCGGGCATCCGATAGCACGATCATGTCAAAGGGGTGGGCCGGTTCCGGCAGGCCCCGTTGGAGTCCAAGATGAAGATCGGTCCCCTCGAGTCCAAGCCGGCCGCCGCGCCGGCGGCCAGCGAGCGCAAGGCCCCTGCCGCCACGGCCGGCCAGGGCGCGCAACCGAGCGCGCATGTCGCCCTCTCCCCGGCGGCCACGGCGCTTGCCGGCGGCACCGACGCGGCCGACGGCAGCTTCGACAGCCAGAAGGTCGAACGCATCGCGCAGGCCATCAAGGACGGCAAGTTCAAGGTCAACCCGGAGGCGATCGCCGACAAGCTGATCGCCAACGCGCGCGAACTGCTCGGCAAGAACGCCAACTGAGCGCCGCGCGCGGCCGCCCGATGCTGACCACCACCGCCGAACTTCAGGCCGTGCAACGCGCGGCCGACCTGGAAACGCCGCTGGCCGCGGTCGAGGACCGCCTCGCCGCGCTCGGCGGCGCGATGTGCCGCAACGACGCCGACGCGATCGAGTCGGAGGCCGCCGCGCTGCACCGCGCGCTGGCCGCGGCGATCGAACATTTCAGCCGCGCCGCGCGCGAAGGCCGCGTGCCCGCGCCGCTGCGCCAGCGGCTGGCCCTGGCCAGCGGCCAGGTCGCCGCGCAGCGCGAAGCGCTGGCGCGCGCCACCGCCTCGCTCGACCGCGCCATCGACGTGCTGCTGCCCGGCCTGGGCGGCGGCGTCTACGCCAGCGCCGGCGGCGCCGACCGCGCCGCCCATTCGGGCAGCCTGCTGGCCTGATCCCTGGGGCAGCGGCAGCGCTCAGCGCCGCCGCAGTCCCAGCGCCATCACCGTCCCCACCACCAGCAGCGCGCCGGCCACCTGCACCGGCGCGATGCGCTGCCCCAGCAGCGCCCAGGCAAGCACCAGCGCGGCCACCGGCTCCACGTTGAGGATCGGCGAGTTGCCGACCACGCCCAGCCGCGGCAGCAGCGTGAAGAGCACCGTGAACGCGGTGCCGTAGAGCAGGCTCAGCAGCACCAGCCCCCACCAGCCCGCGCTCGCATTCGGCCAGTGCAGGCCGCCACCGAGCAGGCCGGCGCCCAGCGCCAGCAGGCCGACGATGCCCATCGTGATGGTGGTGCGCAGGCGGCCGTCGAGCGCGGCCACCTCGTGCTGCGTGAGCGCGAGCACGAAGCCGAACACGGCCCCCGCGAAGACCGCGAAAGCCACGCCGCTGCCGATGCGCTGCCACTGCGCGCCCGCCTCCAGCCCCGAGGCCGCGCCCGAGACGTCGAGCGCCAGCGCCAGCCCGGCCAGGATCACCGGCATCGCCAGCAGCACCGCACGCTCGGGCCGGTGGCGGTACAGCACCCAGGCGGCGAACGCGGTCCAGAGCGGGTAGGTGTTGAAGGCCAGCAGCGCCAGCGCCACCGGGATGCGCGCGACCGCCGAATACAGGCAGCCGCTCTGCACCGCGACGAGCAGCGCGATCAGCGGCATCACGCGGCGCTGGCGCGCGTCCAGCACCAGCGGCACGCGCTCGGCGGCGACGATCAGCGCCACCACCGCGGCGGTGGCCAGGCTGCGCACCGCCACCGCGGTGGCCACGTCCACGCCGTGGTCGAGCGCGACGCGCGCGGCCACGTGGTTGGCGCCGAACATCGACGCCAGCAGCAGCAGCATCACGAAGGCCTTGGGACTGAGCGCGCGGGCAGGTGGTGTCATGGTGGGAGCGAGTCTCCCACAGGGGCTGCGGGCGTCCGACGCACACGGCCCGCACGGCCGGCTCAGCGCGCCGGTGCCTTCAGCCAGGCGTACAGCGGCTTGATGCCGGCCTCGACGGCCGCGTTCGACTGCCAAGCCGGCATCTCGGCCGCGCCTTCGCGCCGCGTGAGCACGCCGCGCAGCATGGCTTCGCGCGCCGACGACTCGCTGCCCGCCTCGGCGGCGGAGATGCCGAAGCGGTAGCGCTGCAGCACGGCGGCGGTGAAGGCCTCTTCGCTCATGCCGGCGACGCGCCGGCGCAGATCGGGCCCGTTGGCGGTGCCGGTGGCGTCGGCGCCATGGCAGCGGCTGCACTGGGCGGCGAAGAGTTCGCGCCCGGCATCGACGGCCGCGGGCGTGCCCTGCGCGCACGCAGTGGCCGCCACCCACAGCAGGCACACCGGCGCGGTGCGCCGCAAGTGCATCGTGGTGGGCCTGTCGATCATCGCCTGGTCCGGTTGAGCCGCCAACGGAGCCTCATGGTGGACCGTCGCGGCGGCGCCGGGATTGAGCGCTGTCAAGGCGTGGCCGCGGCCCGGCCATGCGCTACCCTTGGCGCCCGTATGTCCATGGATCGGATGTCCACAGCCGGAGCGCAGCGGTGACGCTGCAGGTGGCCGTCGTCGGCGGCGGCATCGGCGGCCTGGCGGCGGCGCTGTGGCTGCAGCGCGCCGGCGTCCGGGCGCGCGTCTATGAGCAGGCGCCCGAGCCGCGCGAGGTCGGCGCCGGCATCGTGGTGCCGCCGAACATGGTGCGCGCCCTCGCCCGCGCCGGGCTCGAACCGGCACTGGCACGCTTCGCAGTGCGGCTGGAAGCGGCCTGGGAGTTCCGCCGCTGGCAGACCGGCGAGGTGCTCTCGGTGCAGCCGATGGGCGAGGTCTGCGTCGGCCTCTATGGCTGCCACTGCTACGTGGCGCACCGCGCCGACCTGCTGGCGATGCTGCTGGAGGCCCTGCCCGCCGGCACCGTGACCGGCGACCGCCGCTGCACCGCGCTGCGCCAGGGCGAGGGCGGCGTCGAGCTCGACTTCGCCACGCGCGACGGCCGCAGCGTCACCGAGCGCGCCGACCTGGTGATCGGCGCCGACGGCATCCACTCGGTGGTACGCGCCGCCGTGGCGCCGGCGGCCGAGGCGCGCTTCTCCGGCCTGTGCGCCTTCCGCTGCCTGGTGCCGGCGGCCGAGGCGCCGCCGATGGCGCTGCGCCCGGTGCAGACGCTGTGGCTGGGGCCGGGCCGGCACTTCGTGCACTACCCGATCTCGGCCGGCCGGCTGGTCAACGTGGTCGCCATCGTGCCGGCGGGCGAATGGCGCACCGAATCCTGGACCGCCGACGGCGCCGTGGCCGACATGGCCGCCGCCTTCGAAGGCTGGGACGAACGCGTGCTGCAGCTGGTGCATTCGGCGCGCGAGACCAAGCGCTGGGCGCTCTACGACCGCTCGCCGCTGGAGCGCTGGACCGCCGGCCGCGCCACCCTGCTGGGCGACGCCGCGCACGCGATGCTGCCCTTCTTCGCCCAGGGCGCGGCGCAGGCGCTCGAAGACGCGGTGGTGCTCGCCGCCTGCCTTCGCGGCGCCGACCGCCAGAGCGCGCCCGCCGCGCTGCAGCGCTACGAGGCGCTGCGCCGCCCGCGCGCGAGCGAGGTGCAATTGATGAGCCGCGGCCGCGAGATCCGCAACCACCTGCCCGACGGCCCCGAGCAGCGCCAGCGCGACGCCGAACTGGCGCGCGGCGACCCGCTGCGCCAGAGCGCCTGGCTGTACGGGCACGACGTCGAGGCCGACCCCGCGCAGGCTTGATCTGGCACCGGCCGGTGCCTGGCGGCGCGGCCTAAGCTGGCGCCCGTTCGTCGGCCCTTTCGGGAGAACGGCATGCGCATCGGCGTCCCACGCGAGATCAAGGTCCAGGAATACCGTGTCGGCCTGACCCCGGCCAGCGTGCACGAGCTGGTGGCCCACGGCCACGAGGTCCGGGTCGAGAGCGGCGCCGGCGCCGCCATCGGCCTGGACGACGAACGCTACCGCCAGGCCGGCGCGCGCATCGCCGCCGACGCGGCCGAGGTCTTCGCCGCGGCGGAGATGATCGTCAAGGTGAAGGAGCCGCAGCCCGCCGAATGCGCGCGCCTGCGCGATGGCCAGCTGCTCTACACCTACCTGCACTTGGCGCCCGACCCGGCGCAGACGCAGGCGCTGCTGAAGTCTGGCGCCGTCTGCATCGCCTACGAGACCATCACCGGCCCCGGCGGCGGGCTGCCGCTGCTGGCGCCGATGAGCGAGGTGGCCGGCCGCATGGCGGTGCAGGCCGCCGCCACCCACCTGGAGAAGCCGCACGGCGGCATGGGCCTGCTGCTGGGCGGCGTGCCCGGCGTGCACCCTGCGCACGTGGTGATCATCGGCGCCGGCGTCGTCGGCACCAACGCGCTGCAGATGGCGGTGGGCGCGGGCGCGCGCGTGACGGTGCTCGACCGCAACGTGGACCGCCTGCGCCAGCTGGACCTGGTGTTCGGCAACCGCATCGCGACCGCGTTCTCGAACGCGCACGCCATCGACGAAGCGGTGCGCCAGGCCGACGTGGTGGTGGGCGGCGTGTTGCTGCCCGGCGCCGCCGCGCCCAAGCTGGTGACGCGCGCGATGGTCGCGGCCATGAAACCCGGCTCGGTGATCGTCGACGTCGCCATCGACCAGGGCGGCTGCTGCGAGACCTCGCGCCCCACCACCCACGCCGAGCCGACCTTCGTGGTCGACGGCGTGGTGCACTACTGCGTGGCCAACATGCCGGGCGCGGTGCCGCGCACCTCGACCTTCGCGCTCAACAACGCGACGCTGGGGCACGCGCTGCGGATCGCCGACCTCGGCTGGCGCCGCGCCTGCGCCGAAGACCCGCACCTGCGCGCCGGGCTCAACGTGGTGGGCGGCCGCGTCACCCACCCGGCGGTGGCGGCCAGCCTGGGGCTGCCCTGCACCGACGCGCTGTCGCTGCTGGGCTGATTCAGCCGGGGTGCACGCGCACGGCCAGGCTCTGCGTGGCGCGCCCGATCAGCCCCTGCGTGTCGTAGAGCACCGACTCGGCGAGACCGCCGCCGGCCGGGCCGACAAGGGAGCGCGCGTCGAGGCCGATCCATTCGCCCACCGGCGGCCGCACGAGGTTGATCGTGAGGTCGGAGTTGACGAACGAGTAGTGGCGGATGTCCAGCACCGCGCTGATGCCGTTGCCCGAATCGGCGAACACGGCCACCGGCGGCGTGGTGCCGGCGGCGTCGCCTTCGACCAGCGGGTGGCGCAGCCGGAACCAGATCGCGGCCGGCCCCTGGAAGATGGTGCCGCGCGCGCTGCGCGTCTCCACCAGGTCCGAGTAGCCGACATGACGGCCCGCGAACGGGAAGCGCGCGACCGGGCAGTCCTCCGGCGGCGGCAGCATGGCCGGCAGCGGGTGGCCCGGCAGGCCGGGCGGCAGCGTCACCGGCACCTCGCGCTGCACGAGCGCGGTGAAGCGGCCGACGTCCTTGCTGCCGGCCCACAGGTGGGCCGAGAAGTGCGCCGCGTTGCGGCCGGCGTAATCGGTCATGACTTCCACCGTCAGCTCGGCGATCGGCACCGGACGCAGCAGGTTGGCGGTGATGCGCGCCAGGTGCGTAAGCCCGTGCGCCTGCGCGGCATGCAGGATCTCGCGGCACACGAGCGCGATCGGCGGGCCGGCATGCTGGTGCTCCGGGTGCCAGGGGCCGCGCGTGAGCACGCTCGAACGGTAGTGGCGCTCGCCGAGCGCGGTGTAGGCGGCGGCGGGCAGCGCTTCGGGGGCGGTGGACATGTCGAGGCGATTATCGGCCCCGGCCCCGGCCTCGGCCCCGGGTGCCGGCGCTGCGGGAAGGCTGGCGGCAGGGCGCGAGCGCACGCCCGCTAGCATCGGCGCCATGTGCACGCGCTACATCAGCCCCGAGACCGCGGACGTCGAACGCGCCTGGCATGTCGGCGGCCGCAACCCCTGGCGCCCGGGCGAGATGTTCCCGCGCTACCCGGGCCCCTTCATCCGCCGTGCGCGCGACAGCGTCGAGCCCGAGCGCGAGCTGGTCGTCGGCCAATGGGCGCTGGTGCCCTGGTTCGCGAAGACGCCGCGCCTGCCTTATGCCACCGTGAACGCGCGCAGCGAGGAGCTCGCGCAGAAGGCCAGCTACAAGCAACCCTGGCAGCGCGGCCAGCGCTGCGTCGTCCCCGCGAGCGCCTTCTTCGAACCTTGCTGGGAGACCGGTCGCCACGTGCCCTGGGTGTTCCGCCGCGCCGACGGCGAACCCTTCGGGCTGGCCGGTCTATGGAACACCTGGACCGACCGCGCCACCGGCGAAGTCGTCGAGAGCTACACGCTGCTGACGATCAACGCCGACGGCCACCCGCTGATGGGCCGCATGCACAAGCCCGACCCCAAGCTGCCGCCGGACCGGCAGGACAAGCGCTCGGTGGTGCCGGTGGAGGCCGCCGACGTCGACACCTGGCTGCACGGTACCGTGGAGCAGGCACGCGCGCTGATCCGGCTGGCACCGGCGGAGCTGTACGACGCCGAACCCGAAGCGCAGGCGCCGCGGCGCGGAACGTAGCGCGGCGGCAGGCCGCTTCCCGCGGCCTCAGTCGACATGCACGGCGCCGCCGCGACCCCGTTGGAGTCGACGCAGCCGGCCGCGCTGCAGGCCTGCAGGCGGTACGGCGCCGACTGGCGGAAAGGGCCGGTACCCGTTCATGGCGATCCTCACCACCTCGACGCGTCCCGATTGGAAGCGCTCCGCGTGCGGCGCGGGGCATCGTGGCCTGGGCCAGCCGTCGCGTTGAAAACCGCGGACGTGACCGGCTGCAGGCTCCGCGGGATGGGCGGGGCGGCCGACCGCAAGGAGCCGATGGGCGGCGACTTCCGGCTCAGCCTGATCGACGACGGCCGAACCGAAGGCAGGCCCCTCGGACGGTCCCCTGCCCGGCTGCCGCAGTCCGCGCCGACGCCGGCGACCGGTGCCGGACCGAAGGCTCCTGGAAACCCTGCACAACGCCAGCCGGCAGGCAGGCCTACGATGCCTTGCGGACGGTTCCGCCCCGAAGGAGTGTCGATGCAGACGCGACCCGGCTGGTGGACAGGATGGCTGGCCCTGGCGGCGACGCTGGCGCATGCGCAGCCGGATGCCGAGATCGAATTCGCCAGCTGCGTGCGCGGCAGCGCGCCGCTGCGGGTGCCGGCCGCCACCGCGCGCGCGACACTCGACGATGCCGACCGGGTACGGTTCCACGACGCGGCGCAGGCGCGTTACCCGCTCTACCAGCGGGGCGGCTTCGCGCCGGCGCAGGTGCTGATGATTCAGCGGGACGGCCGCTGGATCTACGTGACGGTCGCGAAGGGCTGGCAGGCCCGGCCCTGCTTCACCGCCGTGTTCGCCGCCGAACGATTCGACTTCACGCCGTCCTGGCTGGACAAGTACCGGCCGGGTCCGCCCTTGCCCGGCGACTGAAGCGCGCGACGGCGCACGGCGCCGGTCCGAGGCTTCGCCCTGCCTGGCCTCGGCCACCCAGACGGCGGCGGCCCGCGTTCAGCCGCGCCGGCGCCGCCCCGCGAAGACCGCCAGCAGCCCCAGCCCCGCCAGCGCTGCCGTGCCCGGCTCGGGGATGGCCGTCGCCGTGGCGTCGGCCACCAGCAGGTGCAGCGTGTAGGCCGTGCTCAGCAGGTGGTCCACCTCGCTGCGCGGGCCGAAGGCCGTGGTGTCGGGGCTGATGGTGTAGGTGCCCTCGGTCTGCGGCAGCACGAAGACCGTCAGGTCCAGCGGCGAGGCGCCCAGCAGGTTCCAGGTCTGCTCGGTGTCCGGCGCGCAGCCGTCGAGGCCGGCGCAGCCGAACAGGTCCACCGTGGCGGTGGTGAAGGGCTGGCCCGGTCCTTCCTGCGTGGTCGCAAAGCTCAGCCAGGCGGCAGTGAGCACCTGGCCGCTCTGCAGCCGGTAGGCCCAGGTGTCCAGGTCGGGCGTGAGCGAGCCCAGCGTCATGCTGCCGGCGATGGTGTTCTCGCCCGTGCCCAGCACCAGCACCGTGGACGGGAACTCCTCCAGGTCGCCCGAGACCGCCTCGTCGTAGGCCACCGGATCGGCCAGCGCGGCACCGGCGCAGGCGGCCGCGGCAGCGAACAGGAACGCACGCAAGGTCTTCTTCATGGGGACTCCTCCTGGCACTTCTTGAATGCTCTCGTGGCGCGTCACCAGTCGCGCAGCCGCGTGCGCAGGCGCGCGATGCTCTGGCTGTGCAGCTGGCAGACGCGGCTCTCGGTGACGCCCAGCACGGCGGCGATCTCCTTGAGGTTCATGTCGTGCTCGTAGTACATGCTCATGACGTACTGCTCGCGCTCGGGCAGGTTCTTGATCGCCTCGACCAGCGCCTCGCGCATTCGCTGGTCCTGCAGCCGGCCCAGCGGGTTGGCGTCCTCGTCGGCCACGTGGCGGTCCAGGTAGTCGTCGTCGCCCTCGTCGCCGCTCATGTCTTCCAGGTACAGCAGCTGCGTGCCGCGCACTTTGCCCAGCAGTTCCTGGTATTCCTGCAGGGACAGGCCCATCTCGCGCGCGATCTCGCTTTCGCTGGGCGCGCGGCCGAACTTCTGCTCCAGCTTGTGCACCGCCTGCTCGATGCTGCGCTGGTGGCGGCGGTCGCCGCGGCTCATCCAGTCGTTGCCGCGCAGCTCGTC
>CAYVXO010000145.1:0-15618 GCA_964454485.1 uncultured Rubrivivax sp. | reverse complement strand
TGGCCACCGAGCGCCACGAGAGCCGGCGCATCGACAACCAGCTGCGCGGCCGCTCCGGCCGCCAGGGCGACCCCGGCTCGAGCCGCTTCTACCTGAGCCTGGACGACCCGCTGATGCGCATCTTCGCGGGCGACCGCGTGCGCAGCATCATGGACCGGCTCAAGATGCCCGAGGGCGAGGCGATCGAGGCCGGCATCGTGAACCGCTCGATCGAAGGCGCCCAGCGCAAGGTGGAGGCGCGCAACTTCGACATCCGCAAGCAGCTGCTGGAGTACGACGACGTCTCGAACGACCAGCGCAAGGTCATCTACCAGCAGCGCAACGACATCCTCGAGGCTGAGTCGCTGGACGCGCAGATCGCCAACCTGCGGCGCGCCACGATGACCGACGTCGTGCGCACCTTCGTGCCGCCCGAGAGCCTGGAAGAGCAGTGGGACCTGCCGGCGCTGGAGAAGGTGCTGAAGGATGAATGGCAGATCGAGGTCGACCTCAAGGGCGTCGTCGAGAAGGCCGAGACCATCACCGACGAGGACATCGTCGAGCAGGTGGTGGCCGCCGCCGACCGCCTGTTCGCCGCCAAGCTGGAGCTCGTCGGCCACGAGCAGTTCACGCCCTTCATGCGCATGGTGCTGCTGCAGTCGATCGACAGCCACTGGCGCGAGCACCTGGCCGCGCTGGACTACCTGCGCCAGGGCATCCACCTGCGCGGCTACGCGCAGAAGAATCCGAAGCAGGAATACAAGCGCGAGGCCTTCGAGCTCTTCAGCCAGCTGCTGGACGTGGTGAAGATGGAAGTCACGCGCGTGCTGCTCACGGTGCGCATCCAGACCCAGGACCAGGTGGCGCAGGCGGCCGAGCAGATCGAGCAGCAGGCCGGCGCCGTCTCGAACGTGACCTACACCCACCCGAACGAGGACGGCAGCGTCTCGCAGGAAGCCGACCCCGCGACCGCGGTGGCGCAGGTGCCGCGCGTGGGCCGCAACGACCCCTGCCCCTGCGGCAGCGGCCGCAAGTACAAGAACTGCCACGGCAAGCTGGCCTGAGCCGGCCGGCGCCGCCAGAAGAAAGGGGCCCCGCGGGGCCCCTTTCGCATTGCCGTGACGGCGATTGCGCCTACGGGCGCGCGATCGTGATCACCGGCGAGGTCCAGGTCTCCCAGTGCGACGCGTTGTTCGGGTCGCCCAGCGCCTTCAGCACCGAGACCTTCACCACGTACTGGCCGTTGGGCACGTCCTGCACCTGGCGCGGCCGGTCGGCCGTGCCCTTGAAGGTGGCGCCGTCCCAGGTGAAGGCGAAGAAGCCGCCCGGGGTGCTGTTGCGGGTGACGTACTCGTCGTCGCTCACCTTGTTCCACGACTTGCCGGAGACCGCGTCGAAGGCCTCGATCTTGATCTCGCGCGAGTAGTGGTCCAGGTGCATCAGGAAGTACGGGATGTCGCCGTTGGCCAGTGTGTAGCTGGCACCGCCGGGCTGGTTGGTGTACGACGTGCCCGACAGCTTGGCCAGCCACGGGAAGCCGTTGGCGGTGGGCAGCAGCACCTGCGTGCTCTGGTAATCGCCCTTGAAGCCGGCGTAGGGCACGCTCATCTTCGTGCCGGCCCCCGTGGGCGTGAGCGTGATGTAGCCGCCGTACAGGCTGCGGTCGGGCAGCGAGGCGTTGGCCGCGATCGTGACGTCGAAGGTGGCGCTGCCCCGCGGGCTCAGGTTGATGTGCGTGGTGCTGAAGCTCACCGTGGCCGGGGCGTCGAAGACGCCCGTGAGCGCGTAGGTCGCTCCCGAGGTCGTGTTCGGGCCCGCGGCGACGCCGGCGACATGGCCGATGTCGTAGCTGGCCGGCGACGTGGACAGGTTGCGCACCGTCAGCGTCTGCGTGTAGGCCCCGTTGGCGCTTTCGCCGGTGGAGATCTGGCCCGGCGAGACGGTCGCGGTGGCCGTCACGATGCCGGGCACGTCCAGCATGCCGGCGCCCTGGCGGAAGCTGTGGTCCAGCAGGCCCAGCGAGGCGTTGCCCGACCAGTTCTTCGGGTCGGCCACGTTCTGCATGCGCGCCATCATCTGCTGCGAGTTGATGCGCGGGTTGGCCTCGAGCACCAGCGCCGCGGCGCCGGCGACGTGCGGCGACGACATCGAGGTGCCCGAGAGCACCGCGGTGCCGCCCAGTTCCAGCGGGTAGGTCGACAGGATCGCGCCGCCCGGGGCGCCGATGTTCGGCTTCAGGCCCAGCTCGGCGGTGAGGCCGAACGAGCTGAACGAGGAGATCAGCCCGCCGGTGCCGTACGGGAAGCTCACGTAGTTGCTGCCCCAGTTGAGCGTGGTCGCGCCGGCAGTGATCAGGCCGTCCAGCGCGGCACCCTGTGCCGCGGTGATGGCGACCACCGGGATCGCGACCGCGGGCGTGCCGGCCACGGTGGGGTTCAGCGCTCCGGCGGCGTTGTTGTAGAGCACCACCGCGCCCGCGCCGGCGGCCTGCGCGTTCGACGCCTTGATGTAGAAGCTGCAGGTGCCGCGGCGGATCAGCACCGCCTGGCCGGTGAAGGTGCCCGCGGGGAGTGCGGTGCAGCCGTCGTCGGCGGTGCTGGGGGTGCCGGTCTTGGCCATCGGCAGGCTGCCGCTGGTGGGCGCCGTCGGCGCCCCCGTGGCATTGTTGTAGCCGTAAGGCGTGCCGGCTACGCTGAACGCGCGTTGCTGGTTGTCGAAGCTGGCGACGCCGATCACCTTGTCGCCCACGCCGGGCGCGCCGGCCGCGAACAACGCGTCGGGCGAGCTGCCGCCGGGGCCGTTGTTGCCGATCGAGGCGACCATCACCACGCCCTTGTTCACCAGCCGGCTGGTGGCCTGCGCGGTGGGGTATTCGGGCCACTGGCGCGCTGCGCCCAGGCTCTGGTTGATCACCTGCACGCCGTCGGCATAGGCGCGCTCGAGCGCTTCCAGGATGACGTCGTCCTCGGTCGTGCCGGTGCAGCCGAACACGCGGTACATCGCCAGCGTGGCCTTCGGCGCCACGCCCTTCACGCCGCCGCCGTCGGCGGCCACGATGCCGGAGACGTGCGTGCCGTGGCCGGCGCAGTCGTCGGGCACCGCGTCCGGGTGCGGCACCAGCTGGTCGCCGCTGCCGCTGGAGTCGTAGTTGTCGCCCACCAGGTCGTAGCCGGCCACCACCTTCGCGTTCGGGAACGCGGTGGTGCCGGGCGTGCCGGTGCCGCCGAAGGCCGGGTGGTCGATGTCGATGCCGGTGTCGATGATGCCGACCTTGATGCCGGCGCCCGACAGGCCGAGCTGGTTCTGCGCGATGTCCACGCCGGTCATCGGCAGCGACCCGTCGTCGCTGGGTGCCGTCGCATCGGCGCGCACGGTGGCCGGGCGCTCGACGATCGCCACCGGGTACATCGCCTTCACGCCGGGCATGCGCGAGATCTTCAGCCGCGTGGCGGCGTCGGCCTCGATCGAGATGCCGTTGAACAGCGTGTGGTAGGCGCGGCGTTCCTTGAACCGCACGCCCGCGGCGGCGGCGTTGCGGCGGAAGCTGTCCTTCTCGGCGCGCACCGCGGCCAGCGTGTTGCCGTCGGCCACCGGCGAGCCGGCGAACTCGACGAACCAGGCGCGTCCGTTCTCGGCCGCCGACGCCGGCACCGAACCCTGCGCCGCAGCGCCGAAGGACACCGCGAACGCTGCAGCGGCGGCAACCGCCGTCAGCGCCGTCGACAAGGGCGACTTCTTCTTCATGCGTGGAACTCCTCTGGCGAACGCCGCTCGTGGCGGCAGTTCTCTCCTGGCCGGCCCGTACGTGTGGCGGGCCCGCTGTCGCGCTGGTGCCGGATGGGGCGCGTCGCGAGGGGCGGGCTCCGGGCTCGCAGGGTCAGGCAGCCGAGCGACCCCTGCGAAGTGCGGTCGATTATGGTGAGCCACCCCGCGGCGTGGGCCCCGCGGTTTGCCCGCCCACCCCGCATTCGGGGGGCTGGCGCGAAGGCAGGACGACAGCAGGGCCACTCCTAGAATGCCGCGCACTCAGGGCTTGCGGAGAAGCATGATCGAAAGCCGGCAGGGCGCAGCGCCGCCGATGGAAACCACGCGGCCGCTGTCGCGCAAGGTGATCGTCGAACGCGCGCCGAACACGCTCGAGACCGCGCGCCTGCGGCTGGAGCACCCGCGGGCCGCCCATGCGGCCGCGGTGCGCGACAGCGTCAACGTCTCGCTGCCCGGCCTGGGCTTCGTGCGCTGGGCCCAGCGCCCGTTCGACGAGGACGACGCACGCCGCTTCTGCGAAGCCGACGCCGAGCAGGTGGCCGCCGGCGAGTGCCTGATCTACTTCGCCTTCGAACGCGAGACCGGCCGCTTCGTCGGCAACCTGGACCTGCACACCTTCGACTTCGACGTGCCGCGCTGCCAGGTCGGCTACGTGGGCGACAGCCGGCTCGCCGGCCGCGGCCTCATGCGCGAAGCGGCGCTGGCCGTCATCGAGCTCGCGTTCCGGCTCGGCTTCGAGCGCGTGGAGGCCTGGTGCGACCTGCGCAACACGCGCTCGATCCATTTCGCGCAGACGCTGGGCCTGCTCTACGAAGGGCTGATGCGCAGCGTGGAGCGCGACCCGCAGGGCCGGCTGTCGGACCAGGTGGTGCTGGCGCGGCTGCGCGGCGACCCGGCGCCGCGCTGAGCCGGGCGCGCCCGGCGGCGCTCCTAGAATGCCGCCCGCCGCACCGCGAAAGCCCGCCATGCCCGTCAATCTCGTCGCCCCCGATCCTTCGCAACTGCATGCCGTGGCCGGCGTGCGCATCGGCACCGCGATGGCCGGCGTGCGCAAGGCGAACCGGCGCGACCTGGTGGTCTTCGTGCTCGACGAAGGCAGCGCGGTGGCCGGCGTGTTCACGCAGAACCGCTTCTGCGCCGCCCCGGTGCAGCTGTGCCGCGAGCACCTGGGCGCCGGCGCCGCGGTGCGCGCCATCGTCGTCAACACCGGCAACGCGAACGCGGGCACCGGCGCCGACGGCCTGGCGCGGGCGCGTCGCACCTGCGAGGCGCTGGCCGCGAAACTGAGCGTCACGCCGCAGCAGGTGCTGCCGTTTTCCACCGGCGTCATCATGGAGACTCTGCCGGTGGAGCGCATCGAAGCCGGCCTGCCGGCCGCGCTGGCGGCGCTGAAGGCCGACGGCTGGGCCGAAGCGGCCCAGGGCATCATGACCACCGACACGCTGCCGAAGGCGGCGTCGCGCCGCATCAGCATCGGCGGGCGCACGGTGAACGTGACCGGCATCTCCAAGGGCGCCGGCATGATCCGGCCCAACATGGCGACCATGCTGGGCTTCGTCGCCACCGACGCCGCAATCGACCCGGCGCTGCCGCAGCCGCTGGTGAAGCAGGCGGCCGACCGCAGCTTCAACCGCATCACGATCGACGGCGACACCTCGACCAACGACTCCTTCGTGCTGGTGGCGACCGGGCGCGCCGGCAACGCGCCGATCACGTCGCTCGAATCGGCCGAAGGGCGCGCGCTCGCCGACGCCGTGTTCGCGGTGGCCGAACAGCTGGCGCAGGCCATCGTGCGCGACGGCGAAGGCGCCACCAAGTTCATCACCGTGCAGGTGCAGGGCGGCCGCAGCGAAGACGAGTGCCGGCTTGCCGCCTACGCGATCGCCCATTCGCCGCTGGTGAAGACGGCCTTCTTCGCGAGCGACCCCAACCTGGGCCGCATCCTGGCCGCGGTGGGTTATGCCGGCATCGGCGATCTCGACCAGGGCCTGATCGACCTCTTCCTCGACGACGTGCACGTGGTCGAACGCGGCGGCCGCCGGCCGCAGTACCAGGAGGCCGACGGCCAGCGCGTGATGAAGCAGAGCGAGATCACGATCCGCGTCGACCTGCACCGCGGGCCGGCGCAGGCGCTGGTGTGGACCTGCGACCTCTCGCACGACTACGTCAGCATCAACGCCGACTACCGTTCCTGACCGGGGCGGGCGCAACGGCGCCCGTGGAACGCCGGCGGAACGCCGCGCCCGGCACATTGGCTCTTGCTTCCTCAACATTGCGAGAGCCACCCCTCATGAAGACTTCCGTTTCCACTCTCCTGCTCGCTGCGGCCTTCGTGCTGCCGCCCGCGGCTCGTGCCGAAGACCGTGTCGCCGCGCCGCCCGTGCCGGACACGATCCAGGTGCCCATGGGCTACCGGCCGTTCTTCGCCGGGCACGCGGTCGGCACGCAGGGTTATGCCTGCGTCGCCACTGCCACCGGTTACCAGTGGGCCTTCTTCGGCCCGCAGGCCACGCTGTTCGATGCGGACGGCCATCAGGTCGCGACCCACTTCCTCAGCGCCACGCCGTACAGCCTGTTGCCCGCGCCGACCTGGCAGCACTCGCGCGACTCCAGCGCCGTGTGGGGCCAGGTGCTCGCCTCGTCGACCGATCCGGCGTTCGTGAGGCCCGGGGCCATTCCCTGGCTGCTGCTCGAGGCGAGCGTCGTCGGGGACGGTCCCACCGGCGGCAACCGGCTGCTCGTGACGCGCTTCATCCAGCGCGTGAACACTGTCGGCGGCACGGCACCGACGAGCGGCTGCGCCGGCACCGAGGACATCGCCAGGAAGGCGCTCGTGACCTACGAAGCCGACTACGTCCTCTACCGGCAGACGCTGCCCGACGACCCGCGCGACTAGGGTTCGGGCGCTGCGCGCCGGCAGGTTCCCCCTCAGCATCCGTGTGGATGAGCGCTCCCCAATCCGCGCGTTAGCACTTGATGCGCGGCGGGGGCGCTGCTACGATCGCGCCCCAACGAACACCCGGAGAGCCCTCGAGATGAGCCACCAACCCAACGCACGCCGTCGCGCCCGCCAGGGCGAGGTGGCCGCGCGCGTGGCGGTGGTCCTCGGGCTCGCCGCTGCCGCCGGCCTCGCCGCCAGCGGGGCCGCACCGGAAGCGGAGATTCCCAGCGCCACGCGCAGTGCCTGTGCCGGCTGGGTCTCCGGATTCCTGACGGCCATCTAGCCACCCCTCGGTCCCGGCCCGATCGGCCCGCCGAGCGATCCGGCGGACCCTTCGGCTCATTGCCATCCGCCGGCAGACCACCCGACCGGACCCCACCAGGGTCCTGGCGTCGGAAGACAGGGAGAAGAAGACGTGAGACCCCTCCACCGAGACGTCGCGCCATGGATGGCGCGATGCCTGCAACGCCTCCCGGCCTGGGCCCGCCTGCCCGAAGGCGACCTGCTGCGCGACGCGACCTACCGGCGCCTGTTCGCCTCCATCCTCATCAGCTCGGTCGGCGGCCAGGTCACGATGCTGGCGCTGCCGCTCACGGCGGCGGTGCTGCTGCACGCCAGTCCGCAGCAGATGGGCTGGCTCACGGCGATGGAGATCGTGCCCTTCGTGCTGTTCTCGCTGCCCACCGGCGTCTGGCTCGACCGGGTGCGCAAGCTGCCGGTCTACATCGGCGGCGAACTGCTCATCGGCGTGTCGGTGGCCAGCGTGCCGCTCGCCTGGGCGATGGGCTGGCTCTCGACGGCGTGGCTGTACTGCGCCGCCTTCGTGATCGGCACCGTCTACACCACCGCGGGCAGCGCCGCGCAGATCGTGCTCACGCAGGTGGTGGCACGCGAAAGGCTCGTGGAGGCGCACGC
Source organism: uncultured Rubrivivax sp. (assembly GCA_964454485.1). Classification (GTDB taxonomy): domain Bacteria; phylum Pseudomonadota; class Gammaproteobacteria; order Burkholderiales; family Burkholderiaceae_C; genus Rubrivivax. The sequence goes on along the minus strand of CAYVXO010000145.1, from coordinate 8,018 downwards.
GAAGAACGCGCTCGCCGGTTCCGGCGCCGAAGTGGTCGGCCCCGGAATCGCGGGCGCGCTCATCAAGCTCTTCGGCGCGCCGCTCACGCTGCTGCTGGACGCGGTGCTGGTCGTGGTGTCGGCCGCCATCCTGAAGGGCATTCGCGTCGACGAGGTGCGCACGCCGCGTGCCGACGCGCACTTCGGGCGCGACCTCGCGGCCGGCCTGCGCTTCGTTCTCGGCCAGCGGCTGCTGGTGGCGCTGGCCCTCGCGGTCGGCGGATGGCAGCTGGCGCTGAACGTGGCGATGGTGGTGCAGATCCTCTTCGCGACGCGCGTGCTGGGCCTGTCGGAGCAGGCCGTGGGCCTGAGCTACGTCGGCCTCGGCGTGGGCACGGTGCTGGCCAGCGTGTTCGGTCACCGCATCAGCCGCCGGCTCGGCCCCGGGCCCTGCATGGTGACCGGCTTCGCGGTCGCCGGCAGCGGCTGGGCGCTGCTGGCGGTGGCGCCGGTCGGGCCCTGGGGTGTGGCCGCGTTCGCGCTCATGCTGGCGCTCTTCGGCACCGGCGCGGTGCTGGTGTTCATCAACTTCCTGGCGCTGCGCCAGGCGGTGACGCCGGAGCCGCTGCTGGGCCGCATGACGAGCACGATGCGCTGGCTGATCCTGCTGCCGGCCGGCCCCGGCGCCTTGCTGGGCGGCTGGCTGGGCGAGCACTTCGGCCTGCGTGCTGCGCTCGGCTGCGCGGCGGCGATCCTCGCGCTGCTGGTGCTGGCGGCGGCACGCCACCCGGTGATCCGCGGCGTGCGCGCGCTGCCGCGCGCGCCGCACGCCGTCTCAGTCGAACACGCCTGAAGGCGCGGGCGAGAAGCGGTCGACCGCGTCGGTGACGATCCCGTCGATGCCCAGCGCCAGCAGGCGCCGGGCTTCCGGCGGGTCGTTCACCGTGTAGCAGAGCGCGCGCAGGCCAGCGCCGTGCAGCTGGCCGATCACGGCGGCGTCCATCACGTTGGCGTTGGTGATGACGGCCACGCAGTCGAGCGAACGCGCCATCTCGAACCAGCCCGGCCACAGCGTGTCGACGAGCAGCGCGCGCGGGATGCCGGGGGCGCTCTCGCGCGCGCCCTGCAGCGCCTCGGGGCGGAACGAGCTGAAGAGCGGCGGCGTCGCGGCCGCCGGCCACAGGCGCCGGCAGGCCTCGCCCACTGCCACGCCGGTGGCGTGCTCGGTCTTCGGCGTCGGCTTGATCTCGATGTCGAGCGCGAAGCCGTTGCGCTGCACGTAGCGCGCGATGGCGTCCAGGCTGGGCAGCGGCTCGCCCGCATAGGCGCGCGAATGCCAGCCGCCGGCGTCGAGGCGCGACAGCTCGCTCCACGGCCGGTCGCCCGCCACGCCCCGTTCGGGCGTCGTGCGGTCCAGCGTGGCGTCATGCAGCAGGAAAGGCACGCCGTCGGCACTGAGCTTGACGTCGCACTCGAACGCGCGGTAGCCGTGCGCCGCGCCGACGCGGAAGGCGGCGAGCGTGTTCTCCGGCGCCAGCCGGCCGGCGCCGCGGTGCGCGATCCACAGAGGGTAGGGCCAGGACTGCATCGTCACGCCACGCGCACGCCGGTGCCGCTGTCGAACCAGTGCAGGTGCTCGCGCGGCGCGCGCAGGCCCACGCTCTGGCCGGCCTTCGGCGGCGGCCGCGTGGCGTCGATGCGCAGCGTGAAGGCGGCGTCGCCCAGCCGGCCGTGCACCAGCCGCTCGGCGCCCAGCATCTCGATCATCTCGACCGCCAGCGGCCAGCCGCTGCCGGCGTCCACCAGCTCGGCGTGCTCGGGCCGCAGCGCCAGCGTCAGCGCGCCGGCGCGCGGCGCGGCGGCCGGCAGCGCCACCGTGACGCCGCCGACGACGAAGCGCGACGCGTCGGCCTGGCCCGGCAGCAGGTTCATCGGCGGGCTGCCGATGAAGCCGGCGACGAAGGTGCTGGCCGGGCGGCCGTAGACCTCTTCCGGGGTGCCGATCTGCTCGATGCGGCCGGCGTTCATGACCAGCAGTCGCTGGCCCAGCGTCATCGCCTCGACCTGGTCGTGGGTGACGAAGAGCGAGGTCACGCCCAGCTCGCGGTGCAGCTTCTGGATCTCCAGCCGGGTCTGCGCGCGCAGCTTGGCGTCGAGATTCGACAGCGGCTCGTCGAACAGGAAGACCTGCGGCTGGCGCACGATGGCGCGCCCCATCGCGACGCGCTGGCGCTGGCCGCCGGAGAGCTGGCGCGGCTTGCGGTCGAGCAGGGCGCCGAGCTCCAGGATCTTCGCCGCCTTCTGCACCCGCACGTCGATCTCGGCCTTCGGCACCTTGGCGATCTTCAGGCCGTAGGCCATGTTGTCGTACACGCTCATGTGCGGGTAGAGCGCGTAGTTCTGGAACACCATCGCGATGTCGCGCTCGGCCGGTTCCAGCCGGTTGACCACCCGGCCGCCGATGGCGATGGTGCCGCCGGTGATCTCCTCCAGCCCCGCCACCATGCGCAGCAGCGTGCTCTTGCCGCAGCCCGAAGGGCCGACGATGACGATGAACTCGCCGTCGGCGATCTCGGCGTTGACGCCGTGGATCACCTTCACGGCCTTGGCGCCGCCGCCGTAGGTCTTCTCGACCGCCTTGAGTGAGATCGCGCCCATGCGTTGCTTGTTTCTACTTCTCGGAGTCGACCAGGCCCTTGACGAACCACTTCTGCATCAGCAGCACGACGAGCGCGGGCGGGATCATCGCCAGCAACGCTGTGGCCATCACCGCGTTCCACTCGGTGGCGGCGTCGCCGCCGGAGATCATGCGCTTGATGCCCAGCACCACCGGGTACATGTCCTCGCTGGTGGTCACCAGCAGCGGCCACAGGTACTGGTTCCAGCCGTAGATGAACTGGATCACGAACAGCGCCGCCACGCTGGTGGCCGACAGCGGCACCAGCACGTCCTTGAAGAAGCGCATCGGTCCCGCGCCGTCGATGCGCGCCGCCTCCACCAGTTCGTCGGGCACGGTGAGGAAGAACTGGCGGAACAGGAAGGTGGCCGTGGCCGACGCGATCAGCGGCACGGTCAGCCCGGCGTAGGTGTTGAGCAGCCTCAGGTCGGACATCACCTGGTAGGTGGGGAAGATGCGCACCTCCACCGGCAGCATCAGCGTGATGAAGATCATCCAGAAGCACAGGCCGCGGCCGGGAAAACGGAAGTAGACGAAGGCGAAGGCCGAGATCAGCGAGATCGCGATCTTGCCGATCGAGATGACCAGCGCCGTGACGAGACTGACCAGCATCATCGGCGCTACCGGCGGCACCTTCTGGCCGTAGCTCGTCTCCTCGCCCCCGAGCGCCACGCGGTAGGTCTCGAGCATGTGGCCGCCGGGCAGCAGCGACATCGGCGCGTTCTGCACGATCTGCTGCGAGGTCTGCGTCGACGCGACGAAGGTGACGTAGATCGGGAAGGCGACGATCACGACGCCGAGGATCAGCACGAGGTGCGACAGCACCGTGGCGGCGGGGCGGTTCTCGACCATGTCAGTACTGGACGCGCTTCTCGACGTAGCGGAACTGCACCACGGTGAGCACGACGACGACGGCCATCAGCACCACCGACTGCGCCGCCGAGCCGCCCAGGTCGAGCGCCTTGAAGCCGTCGTAGTAGAGCTTGTAGACGAGGATCGCGGTCTCCTTGCCCGGGCCGCCGTGGGTGGCGGTGTCGACGATCGCGAAGGTGTCGAAGAAGGCGTAGACGACGTTGATGACGAGCAGGAAGAAGGTGGTCGGCGTGAGCAGCGGGAACTGCACCGTCCAGAAGCGGCGCCAGGGGCCGGCACCGTCGATCGCGGCGGCCTCGATCAGGCTCTTGGGCACCGACTGCAGGCCGGCCAGGAAGAACAGGAAGTTGTAGGACACCTGCTTCCAGACCGCGGCCATCACGATGAGGATCATCGCGTGGGTGCCGTTGAGCAGGTGGTTCCAGTCGATGCCGGCGGCGCGCAGCGCGTAGCTGACGACGCCGATCGAGGGCGCGAACATGAACAGCCACAGCACGCCGGCGACCACCGGCGCCACCGCGTAGGGCCAGATGAGCAGCGTCTTGTAGAAGGCGGCGCCCTTGACCACGCGGTCGGCCATCACCGCCAGCAGCATCGAGAACGACAGCCCGACCGTGGCCACCAGCAGCGAGAACACCGCGGTCGTCTTGAACGAGGCGATGTAGCTCTCGTCGTCGAACAGGGCCTTGAAGTTGTCCAGCCCCACGAACTGCGTGCTGGTGCCGAAGGCGTCCTGCTGCAGCACGCTGTACCACAACGCCTGGCCGGCAGGCCAGAAGAAGAAGACGAGCACGACCACGAGCTGCGGGGCGACCAGCGCCCACGGCAGCCACCAGCTCCTGAAGCGGACGCGCTTCTCGACCGTCACGTCGGGCGCGTCAGGACTTGTTCGCCTTTTCGAACTTCTCCAGTTCGACGTCGGCGCGCTTCTTGATGGCTTCCAGCCCTTCCTTCGCGCTCTTCTTGCCGGCCCAGACCTGTTCCAGCTCCTCGTCGATGATGGTGCGCACCTGCAGGAAGTTGCCCAGCCGGATGCCGCGCGACTTGTCGGTGGTCTTGCGGATCATCTGCGTCACGCTGACGTCGGTGCCGGGGTTCTGCTTGTAGAAGCCGCTCTTCTCGGTCAGCTCGAAGGCCTTGGTGGTGATCGGCAGGTAGCCGGTCTCCTGGTGGCTCTTCGCCTGCACCTCGGGGTCGGAGAGGTACTGGAAGAACTTCGCCACGCCCTTGTATTCCTCGGGCTTCTTGCCGGCCATCACCCACAGGCTGGCGCCGCCGATCACGGTGTTCTGCGGCGCGCCGGGCACGTCGGGGTAATAGGGCAGGGCGCCGATGCCGCCGGTGAACTTGGCGTTGCGCTTGACCGCGCCGTACAGCGCCGACGAGCCGGTGGTCATCGCGCACTCGCCGGAGACGAAGGTGGCGTCGGCCGCGTTGTTGCGGCCCTTGTAGACGAACAGCCCCTGCGCCGCCATGTTGGCCAGGTTCTCGATGTGGCGCTGGTGCAGCGGCGTCGTGATCGCCATCCGCGTGCCCAGGCCGTTGAAGCCGTTGCGCAGGGTGGCGTACTCCACGTTGTGCCAGGCGCTGAAGCTTTCCAGCTGCGTCCAGCTCTGCCAGCTGGTGGTGAAGGGGCACTTGTGGCCGGCGGCCTTCAGCTTGGCGGCGGCCAGCGCCACCTCGGGCCAGGTCTTCGGCGGCGTCTCGGGGTCCAGGCCAGCGGCCTTGAACGCGTCCTTGTTGTAGTGGAAGACGGTCGTGCTGCTGTTGAAGGGCAGGCTCAGCATCTGGCCGTTGGGCGCCGTGTAGTAGCCGGCCACGGCGGGCACGTAGACGCCGGGGTCGAACTTCACGCCGCCGATCTTCATGACCTCGGTCACCGGCACGATGGCGCCCTTGCTGGCCATCATGTTGGCGGTGCCGACTTCGAACACCTGCAGGATGTGCGGCGCGTTGCCGGCGCGGAAGGCGGCGATGCCGGCGGTCAGCGCCTCCGGGTAGGTGCCCTTGAAGACGGGCACCACCTTGAATTCCTTCTGGCTGTCGTTGAAGCCCTTGGCGAGGCCGTTGACCCATTCGCCGAGTTGGCCGCTCATGGCGTGCCACCACTGGATCTCGGTCTGCGCCTGCGCGGGCAGCGAAAGCGTCGCGGCCACGGCCGCGGCAAGGAACATGCGTTTCATGAAGGCTCCGGGGAAACTCTGTGGGGGTCGAACCGCCGATGCTGCCGGCCGTTCGTGACAACTGGGTTTCTGTCACGGAAGCGCCGCCGCGGGCAACGGGGATAACCCCTTTCGGGCCGAAGGCGCGCCCCGGGCCCGAATGCTGCAGTGCGGTAGCATCCGAAGTTCTCCCATGAACGCGCCATTGCCCCTGGGCTCCGCCGTGGGACCGGCCGCCGCGGACGAGGACGCCGGCGCGGTCCGCCTGCGCGAGATCCCGTACAACTACACCTCGTTCAGCGACCGCGAGATCGTGCTGCGGCTGCTGGGCCCGCGCGCCTGGGAACTGCTGGCGCTTCTGCGCCAGGAGCGCCGCACGGGCCGCTCGGCGCGCATGCTCTACGAGGTGCTGGGCGACATCTGGGTGGTGCAGCGCAATCCCTACCTCGAGGACGACCTGCTCGCCAACCGCGACCGCCGCGAGGCGCTGGTCGGCGCCCTGCGCCACCGCCTGGCCGAGATCGAGAAGCGCCGGCAGGGCAACGAGAGCGTCGCGCAACTGCTGTCGGCGGCGCACGTCGCCGTCGAACGCTTCGCCGCCGCCTTCGCCGACACCGCCGCCCTGCGTGCCAGGGTGCTGCGCGCCCTCTCGAAGCACACGCGGCGCGACAACATCTGCTTCGACGGCCTCGCGCGCGTCTCGCACGTCACCGACGCCACCGACTGGCGCGTCGAATACCCCTTCGTCGTGCTCTGTCCGGACACCGAGGACGAGATCCCCGGCCTGGTGAAGGACTGCATCGCGCTCGGGCTGACGATCATCCCGCGCGGCGGCGGCACCGGCTACACCGGCGGCGCCGTGCCGCTCGATGCCCGCTCGGCCGTCATCAACACCGAGAAGCTCGACCGCCTCGCCGTGCCGCAGGAACTGACTTTGCCCGGCACGGACCGGCCCTGCGCGACCATCCACTGCGGCGCCGGCGTGGTGACGCGGCGCGTGATGGAAGCCGCCGAGGAGGCGGGGCTCGTCTTCGCCGTCGACCCGACCTCGGCCGACGCCTCCTGCATCGGCGGCAACATCGCCATGAACGCCGGCGGCAAGAAGGCCGTGCTGTGGGGCACGGCGCTCGACAACCTGGCCTCGTGGAAGATGGTCGATCCCGACGGCAACTGGCTGGAAGTTGAGCGCCTCGGACATAACCTGGGAAAAATCCACGACCAGGCGCTGGCGAAGTTCCGCGTGCGCCGCAGCGATTCCGCCACCGGCAAGCCGCTCTCGGAGGAAATCCTCGAGGTGCCGGGCAGCCGCTTCCGCAAGACCGGCCTGGGCAAGGACGTCACCGACAAGTTCCTCGCCGGCCTGCCCGGCGTGCAGAAGGAAGGCTGCGACGGCCTGATCACCAGCGCGCGCTGGGTCGTGCACCGGATGCCGAAGCACGTGCGCACCGTGTGCCTGGAATTCTTCGGCAACCCGAAGGACTGCGTGCCCTCGATCGTCGAGATCAAGGACTTCATGTTCGCCGAGGCGAAGCGCCCGGCCGGCGCCATCCTCGCCGGCCTGGAGCACCTGGACGACCGCTACCTGAAGGCGGTGGGCTACGCCACCAAGAGCAAGCGCGCGCTCGGCGGCAGCGGGCTGCCGAAGATGGTGCTGGTGGGCGACATCGTCGGCGACGACGAAGCCGCGGTCGCACGCGCCACCAGCGAGGTGGTGCGCCTGGCCAACGGCCGCCACGGCGAGGGCTTCGTCGCCGTGAGCGCCGACGCGCGCAAGAAGTTCTGGCTCGACCGCAAGCGCACCGCCGCGATCGCGAAGCACACCAACGCCTTCAAGATCAACGAGGACGTGGTGATCCCGCTGCCGCGGATGGGCGAGTACACCGAAGGCATCGAGCGCATCAACATCGAGCTCAGCCTGCGCAACAAGATCGAGCTCGCCGACCGCCTGGACGCCTTCTTCGCGCAGGGCTCGCTGCCGCTGGGCCGCAGCGACGACGCCGGCGAGATCCCCAGCGCCGAACTGCTGGAAGACCGCGTGCAGCAGACGCTGGCGCTGGTGCGCGAGGTGCGTGCGCTCTGGCAGGGCTGGCTGGAGCGGCTGGACGCGGTGCCCGAAGGGCAGGAGCGCACGGTCTTCGCGCAGCTGCAGGACGACACGCTGCGCGCGTCGTGGAAGGCGCAGATCCTCAAGCCGCTGCAGCAGGTCTTCGCCGGCGCCGCCTTCGCGCCGGTGATCGAGGCCTGCCGCGCCATCCACCAGCAGGTGCTGCGCGGCCGCGTCTGGGTGGCGCTGCACATGCACGCCGGCGACGGCAACGTGCACACCA
>CAYVXO010000144.1:0-15625 GCA_964454485.1 uncultured Rubrivivax sp. | reverse complement strand
GGAGCCCGTCAAGCAGCGCCCGGGCATGTACACCCGCACCGACAACCCGCTGCACGTGGTGCAGGAGGTCATCGACAACGCCGCCGACGAGGCGCTGGCCGGCTTCGGCGAGCGCATCGCCGTCACGCTGCATGCCGACGGCAGCGTCAGCGTCGATGACGACGGCCGCGGCATCCCGATCGGCCTGCACCCGGAAGAGAAGGTGCCGGTGATCGAGATCGTCTACACCCGGCTGCACGCCGGTGGCAAGTTCGACAAGGGGGCCGGCGGCGCCTACAGCTTCAGCGGCGGCCTGCACGGCGTGGGCGTGAGCGTGACCAACGCGCTCGCCAGGCGGATGCAGGTGACGGTGTGGCGCGAAGGGCAGGTGGCGACGATCGCCTTCGAGGGCGGCGACGTCGCCGAGAAGCTTTCGGTGCGCAAGGCGCCCGCCGCCGACCGCCGGCACGGCACCCGCGTGCGCGTGTGGCCCGACCCGAAATACTTCGAGAGCGCCGAGCTGCCGCGCCACGAACTGGTGCACCTGCTGCGCAGCAAGGCCGTGCTGATGCCGGGCGTGACGGTGACGCTCGTGCACGAGAAGGCGGGCGAGACCCAGACCTGGAAGTACGAAGGCGGCCTGCGCGACTACCTGATGCAGAGCCTGCCGGCCGACCCGCTGATCCCGCTCTTCGAAGGCGCGCAGTTCGCCACCGCCAACGAAACCGAGAACTTCGCCGAAGGCGAGGGCGCCGCCTGGTGCGTGGCCTTCACCGAGGAAGGCACCACGCTGCGCGAGAGCTACGTCAACCTGATCCCCACGGTCGCCGGCGGCACCCACGAGAGCGGGCTCAAGGACGGCCTGTTCGGCGCCATCAAGGGTTTCATCGAGCTGCATTCGCTGCTGCCCAAGGGCGTGAAGCTGATGCCCGAGGACGTGTTCTCGCGCGCCAGCTTCGTGCTCAGTGCCAAGGTGCTGGACCCGCAGTTCCAGGGCCAGATCAAGGAGCGGCTGAACAGCCGCGACGCGCTGCGGCTGGTGGCCACCTACGTGCGGCCGGCGCTCGAACTCTGGCTCCACCAGCACGTGGAGTACGGCCGCAAGCTGGCCGACCTGGTGATCCGGCAGGCGCAGACGCGCCAGCGCGCGAGCCAGAAGGTGGAGAAGCGCAAGGGCTCGGGCGTGGCGGTGCTGCCCGGCAAGCTGACCGACTGCGAGAGCCGCGACCTCGCCTTCAACGAGGTCTTCCTGGTCGAGGGCGACTCCGCCGGCGGCAGCGCCAAGATGGGCCGCGACAAGGAGACCCAGGCCGTGCTGCCGCTGCGCGGCAAGGTGCTCAACGCCTGGGAGGTGGAGCGCGACCGCCTGTTCGCCAACACCGAGATCCACGACATCGCGGTCGCGATCGGCGTCGACCCCCATGGCCCTGCAAACGACCCCGACTTCAGCGGCCTGCGCTACGGCAAGGTCTGCATCCTCTCCGACGCCGACGTCGACGGCTCGCACATCCAGGTGCTGCTGCTGACGCTGTTCTTCCGCCACTTCCCAAAGCTCATCGAGCGCGGGCACGTCTACATCGCCAAGCCGCCGCTGTTCCGCGTCGATGCGCCGGCGCGCGGCAAGCGGCCGGCGGCCAAGCTCTACGCGCTCGACGAAGGCGAGCTCGAGGCCACGCTGGACAAGCTGCGCAAGGAAGGCGCGCGCGAAGGCTCGTGGAGCATCAGCCGCTTCAAGGGCCTGGGCGAGATGAACGCCGAGCAGCTGTGGGAGACCACGCTCAACCCCGACACGCGGCGGCTGCTGCCGGTGGGCTTCGGCGCGCAGGGTTTCGACGCCACCGTTGCCGCGCTGACACGATTGATGGGGAAGGGCGAAGCCCAGGCCCGGCGCGAACTGATGGAGCTGCGCGGCGACGCGGTCGAAGTGGACGTGTGATCCCCTCGTTCGCGGGGATTGACCGGCTTTGGGTCACTCGCGGACAGTGCCCAGCTTCGACTGCCCCTCAGGAGATGGCTTCCATGATCCGCTTCCCGCGTTCCCTACTGGCGTCCTGCGCCGCGGCCGCCCTGGCCGTCACGGCGCTGACGGCCCAGGCCGCCGACCACGGCCGTGTCCGCATGATCGTGGCCTACAAGGCCGGCAATGCCCAGGCCGCGACCAACGCGGTCACCGCACTCGGCGGACGCGTGCTCGACACCATCGAGGACTCGGACGCGCTGGCCGTCTCGGTGCCGCGCTCGGCCGTGGCCGCGCTGCGCGCCGCGCGCGGCGTGGACTACGTCGAGGAAGACGTCATCCGCACGATCCAGGGCATGCGCGCGCCGGTGCGCACCTACGCGCTGCCGGGCACCCCGCAGACCACGCCCTACGGCATCACGCAGGTGCAGGCCGACCAGGTGAGCGGCACGCCGCTGTGGTCGCCCAAGATCTGCATCATCGACTCCGGTGTCGACGCCACCCACGAGGACCTGGCCGGCAACAACTTCAGCGGCAAGAACTTCAGCGGCTCGGGCAGCTGGAATACCGACGAGGACTCGCACGGCACGCACGTGACCGGCACCATCGCGGCGCTGAACAACAGCGTGGGCGTGGTCGGCGTCGGCGCGAACAAGCAGTTCAAGCTCGTCATCGCCAAGGTGTTCGACGCCACCGGCAGCGCCTCGTCGTCGGTCATCACCAAGGCCATCAACTACTGCGGCCGCCAGAGGGTCAACATCATCAGCATGTCGCTCGGCAGCTCGGGCAACAGCCGCACCGAGAAGCGGGCGCTCGACAAGCTGCAGGCCGCTGGCGTGCTGCTGGTGGCGGCGGCGGGCAACAGCGGCGACGGCACGCTGAACTACCCGGCGGCGCTGGACTCGGTCATGTCGGTGGCCGCCAACGACGTGAACAAGCAGTGGGCCTCGTTCTCCACCTTCAACGCCGACGTCGAGATCTCGGCGCCCGGCGTGTCCGTGCTCTCGACCGTGCCCAAGGGCAGCCAGATCGGTGCGTCCACCTCGGTGGGCGGTGCGGCCTACACGGTGCAGCCGATGACCGGCTCGCCGCTGACCTCGGCCACCGGCCCGCTGGCAGACTTCGGCTTCGGTGACACCCCGGTGCCGGGCTCGATGACCGGCATGATCTGCCTGATCTCGCGTGGCAACATCAGCTTCGCCGACAAGGTGCTCAATTGCCAGAACAGCGGCGGCATCGGCGCCATCGTCTACAACAACACCGCCGGCGACCTGTTCGGCACGCTGGGCACCACGGTGACGACGATTCCCTCGGTCGGCGCGCTGCAGTCCGACGGCGCGACGATGCTGACGCAGGTGGGCCAGTCGGCCACGGTGGGCGTGTTCCCGACCGACGACGTGTACGCCGAATACAACGGCACCTCGATGGCCACGCCGCACGTCTCGGGTGTCGCCGGCCTGGTGTGGAGCTACCACCCGGAATGCACGGCCGAGCAGATCCGCAGCACGCTGAAGCTGTCCGCGATGGACATCGGCGACCCCGGCCGCGACGACAAGACCGGCGCCGGCCTCGTGCAGGCGAAGGCGGCGCTGGACCGCATCGCCGCCGCCGGCTGCGGGAACTGACACCCTAGCGTTTCCACTGCAAGCCGCCGCGTTCCCCTCGGGGCGCGGCGGCTTATTCTTTGCGGCGTGGAAACCGATGCCCCCGCGCGGCTGCGCCTGCGCCCGACCATGCTGTCGGACCTGGACTTCGTGACCTCGGTCGAGCACGACGCGCGCAACCTGCCCTTCATCACGCCCTGGGAACGCACCCAGCACGAAGGCGCGGTGCGTTTCCCCGACTTCCGCCACTTCGTGGTGGAGGCGGGCGCGGACTACGCGCGCACCGGCTTCGTCATCCTGCAGGGCTGCCGCAACCCGCACCGCAGCGTCGAGCTCAAGCGCATCGTGCTCGAGTCCAAGGGCCATGGGCTGGGGCGCGCCTGCGTGCGCATGTTGAAGGGCATGGCCTTCCGCGACCTCAAGGCGCACCGCTTCTGGCTCGACGTGAAGTCGCTCAACACGCGTGCGCTGGCGCTCTACGCAAGCGAAGGCTTCGTCGAGGAAGGGCGCCTGCGCGAGAGCGTCCGCATCAACACCGATGGCGCCGACGGCTACGACAGCCTCATCGTCATGAGCATGCTCGACCGCGAATACCAGGCCCGGGTCGCCCTCGGCCAGGAGGGACCGCCTTGATCGCCACCACCATGATGCAGCGGCGCCTGTCGCTGAACGACCTGCTCGACCGCGCCGGGCGCTACTTCGCGGGCAACGAGATCGTCTCGCGCCGCCCGGACAAGACGCTGGCGCGGCACCGCTACGACCAGTATCACCGCCGCACGCGCGCGCTCGCGGCGGCGCTGCAGAAGCTGGGGCTGAAGAAGGGCGACCGCGTCGCCACGTTGTGCTGGAACCACCACGCGCACCTGGAGTGCTACTTCGGCATCCCGGCCGCCGGCGGCGTGATGCACACGCTGAACCTGCGTCTCGCGCCGGCCGAGATCGGCGCCATCGCGAAGGACGCGGCGGACCGCTTCCTCGTCGTCGACGACGTGCTGCTGCCGCTGTACCGGCAGGTGGCGCCGCTGCACCGCTTCGAGCGCGTGATCGTGTTCCCGTTCTCGGGCGCCCCGGTGGCGGCGGAGTTCGACGACTACGAGGCGCTGCTCGCCGGCGCCGACCCCGACCGCTTCACCTACGCCGAGCACGACGAGAACGACCCGGTGGCCATGTGCTACACCTCGGGCACCACCGGCGCTTCCAAGGGTGTGGTCTATTCGCACCGCTCGACCATCCTGCATTCGCTGGTCGGTGGGCTGGGCGACTTCTGGGGCCTGAAGGGCACCGACGTCATCCTGCCGGTGACGCCGATGTTCCACGCCAATGCCTGGGGCATTCCGTACGCGGCGGTGATGATGGGCGTGAAGCTGGTCTTCCCCGGCCCGCACCTGCACCCCGAGGACCTGCTGGACCTGATGCAGGCCGAGCCGCCCACGCTGGCGCTGGGTGTGCCGACGATCTGGCTCGGCCTCATCCAGGCCTACGAACGCGCGCTGAAGGACCAGCCCGGCCGCTGGGCGCTGCCGCGCGGCATGCGTTCGCTGGTGGGCGGCGCGGCGGTGCCCGAGGCGCTGATCCGCGCCTTCGACCGCCACGGCGTGTGGATCCAGCAGGGCTGGGGCATGACCGAGACCTCGCCGCTGGCCACCGTCTCGTACCCGCGCGTGGAACTGAAGGACGCCGGCCCCGAAGAGCGCTACCGCCGCGCCGCGATGGCCGGCGTGCCGGTGCCGCTGGTGGACCTGCGCATCACCACCGAGGACGGCAGCGAAGCGCCACCCGACGGCGCCACGATGGGCGAGATCCAGGTCCGCGGCCCCTTCATCACCGGTTCGTACCACGGCCTCGCGCCCACGCCCGACAAGTTCACGGCCGACGGCTTCCTGCGCACCGGCGACGTCGCCACCATCGACACGCTGGGCTTCATGCGCATCACCGACCGCACCAAGGACCTGGTGAAGTCGGGCGGCGAGTGGATCAGTTCGGTCGACCTGGAGAACGCGCTCATGGCCCACCCGGCCATCGCCGAGGCCGCGGTGATCGCGATTCCCGACGAGAAGTGGAGCGAGAGGCCGCTGGCCTGCATCGTGCTCAAGCCGGGCCAGTCGGCGGCGCCGGCCGACCTGGACCAGGTGCTGCTCTCGCACGGCTTCGCGAAGTGGCAGCTGCCCGACCGCTACGAGGTGATCGACGCCATCCCGCGCACCAGCACCGGCAAGTTCTGGAAGGTGAAGCTGCGCGAGCGCTTCCCGAAGTAGACCGGTCCCCGGCCTGAGCGAGAATCGCGCCCTTCGCGATTCCCGCCTTCCATGAGCGACCTCTTCGATCCCCCGCCGCCCGACCCGGCGGACGCCGTGGCGCTGGCCGACTACGCCGAGCGCGCCTACCTGGAGTACGCGCTCTCGGTCGTCAAGGGCCGCGCGCTGCCCGACGTGTGCGACGGCGCCAAGCCGGTGCAGCGGCGCATCCTGTACTCCATGCAGCGCATGGGCCTGGCGGCCGGTGCGAAGCCCGTCAAGAGCGCGCGCGTCGTCGGCGACGTGCTCGGCAAGTACCACCCGCACGGCGACATCGCCGCCTACGACGCGCTGGTGCGCATGGCGCAGGACTTCAGCCAGCGCTACCCGCTGATCGACGGCCAGGGCAACTTCGGCAGCCGCGACGGCGACGGCGCCGCGGCCATGCGCTACACCGAGGCGCGGCTGGCGCCCATCGCGCGCCTGCTGCTCGACGAACTCGACGAAGGCACGGTCGACTTCCAGCCCAACTACGACGGCAGCGAGCAGGAGCCGAAACAGCTGCCGGCGCGCCTGCCCTTCGTGCTGCTCAACGGCGCTTCCGGCATCGCGGTGGGCCTGGCGACCGAGGTGCCCAGCCACAACCTGCGCGAGGTGGCGGCGGCGGCGGTGGCGCTGATCCGCAACGAGAAGCTGGCCGACGACGACCTGTACGCGCTGCTGCCGGGGCCGGACTTCCCCGGCGGCGGCCAGCTCATCAGCAGCGCGGCCGAGATCCGCGCCGCCTACGCCGGCGGCCGCGGCAGCCTGAAGGTGCGCGCGCGCTGGGTCATCGAGGACCTGGCGCGCGGCCAGTGGCAGCTGGTGGTGACCGAGCTGCCGCCCGGCACCAGCGCGCAGAAGGTGCTGGAGGAGATCGAGGAGCTCACCAACCCGAAGGTGAAGGCCGGCAAGAAGGCGCTCAGCCAGGACCAGGTGCAGCTCAAGCAGACCGTGCTGGCGGTGCTGGACGCGGCACGCGACGAGTCGAACAAGGACGCGCCGGTGCGCCTGGTGTTCGAGCCGAAGAGCCGCACCATCGACCAGCAGGAACTGGTCAACACCCTGCTCGCGCACACCAGCCTGGAGACCACCGCGCCGGTGAACCTGACGATGGTGGGGCTGGACGGCCGGCCGGTGCAGAAGGGCCTGCGCCAGGTGCTCACCGAGTGGATCGCCTTCCGCCAGGCGACCGTGCAGCGGCGCACGCGGCACCGGCTGGACCGCGTGCTCGAACGCATCCACGTGCTCGAGGGCCGGCAGCTGGTGCTGCTCAACGTCGACGAGGTGATCCGCATCGTGCGCACGGCCGACGAGCCGAAGCAGGCGCTGATGGCCCGCTTCAAGCTGAGCGAGCGGCAGGCCGACGACATCCTGGAGATGCGGCTGCGCCAGCTGGCCAAGCTGGAGGCGATCAAGGTCGAACAGGAACTGAAGGACCTGCGCGAGCAGCAGGCCAGGCTGGAGGAGATCCTGGGCAGCCCGGCGGCGCTCAAGCGCACGCTGGTCAAGGAGATCGAGGCCGACGCGAAGCAGCATGGCGACGAGCGCCGCACGCTGATCCAGGAGGACCGGCGCGCGGTGGCCGAGGTGAAGGTGGTCGACGAGCCGGTCACCGTGGTCGTCAGCCTGAAGGGCTGGGTGCGCGCGCTCAAGGGCCACGAGGTCGACCCCGCGGGCCTGGGCTTCAAGGCCGGCGACGGCCTGTACGGCACCTTCCCCTGCCGCAGCGTGGACACGCTGCTGGTGTGGGGCGGCAATGGACGCGTCTACAGCGTGGCCGCGAGCACGCTGCCGGGCGGCCGCGGCGACGGCGTGCCGATCACGACGCTGATCGACCTGGAGGCCGGCACCCAGGTCGCGCACTACTGGGCCGGCAGTGCCGACCAGGTGCTGCTGCTGGCCAACACCGGCGGCTTCGGCCTGCTGGCGAAGGCCGGCGACATGCACGGCCGCAACCGCGGCGGCCGCAGCTTCCTGACGCTGGAGCCTGCCGACCGCCTGCTGCCGCCGGTGCCGGTGGCGCCGGCGCACACGCAGGTGGCGTGCCTGGCGATGGACGGCCGGCTGCTGCTGTTCCCGCTCGACGAGCTGAAGCTGCAGTCCAACGGCGGCCGCGGCCTCACGCTGATGGACGTGGATGCGAAGTCGCCGCTCGTCTCGGTGGCCGCGTGCGCCGACACGCTGAAGGTGGCCGGTCTCGGCCGCGGCGACAAGCCGAAGGAAGAGGACCTGAAGGGCGCCGCGCTCGCCGGCCATGCCGGCCGGCGCGCGCGCAAGGGTCACAAGGTGGAAGGCTTCAAGAAGGTGCTGCGCGTACTCGCCTGACCGTGCTCACGAGTGGCGGTAGAGCCAGACCTCCGCGGGGGTCGAGCCGGCGCCGCCGCGATGCTGCACGAACATCATCACGCCCATGTCCTCGATCGCGCAGCACAGCGGCGCGTTGTTGGTGTCGGCGGCCAGCGGCGGCAGCCCGTTCTGCGGGCTGGCGCCGCTGCCGGACGACTGGGCCAGCACGCTCCAGCTGCCGGCGTTGATGTTGTAGGCCGCCCAGACGCCGGTGGGTGACGAGCGGGCGATCAGCGTCGCGCTGTTCGGGTCGGAGACGGCGATGCCCTGCGAGTTCGGGTTCGCGCCGATCGCGAATCCGGGCGGTGCCGCGATGGGCGTCACGGCCAGGCTTCGGGTCATCTTGTAGTACCCCGATCCGTTGCCGCCGCCGAAGATCAGGACGTCGGCGCTGTCGTTGTACTCGCTGAAGTCGTGGTAGCTGCCGTTGCCGAGCGCGAAGCGCGTCGTCCAGGTCGAGCCGTTCCAGTGCAGCAGGCCGAAGCCGTCGTTGTAGAAGAGCCCGAGACCGGGGAACCAGGTCAGGCCGCCGGTGGCGGTGGTGTTCTGCGACCACCCGGGCAAGGTGCTCCAGGTGCCGTTCCAGCGGCGCACCACGTTGCTGCCGAAGGGCACGTGGTAGACGTCCCCGGTGGCGGGGTCGCAGGTGTTGTGGTCGTACCCGTGGCCCGAGACGATGTCGGTGGACCACAGCGGGCGCGAGTTGCTCCAGGTGTTCGAGGCCTCGCTGTAGACCGCCCAGTGGAACACGTTCGGGCCGTCGCGCTTGCCGATGTAGCCGATCTCGCGACGCACCGGGTCGCGGTACATGCTGATGCCCCATTGCAGGAAGTCGGAGCCGTCGAGCGTCACCATGTCGTTCGTGAGCCCGGTGTCCAGCCGGATGCACTGACCGGGGGCCAGCAGCGCGGCCTGCCGCGCCAGATAGGTGGTCCCGCTGGTCACGGACAACGGGTGCGGCGTGCCCACGCGCTTGAGACCGCTGCTGATGCTGAAGTCGACGGTGTAGCTGCCGGCCGAGGGCGGGTTGACGGTGAAGCTGACCGACTTCTGCCCCACCGGGATGGTCAAGGTCGCCGGCGAGACGGTCGCGCCGCTGCACGAAGGCGTCACGGTCTGCGCCTGCGTGGCCGGAGCATCCAGCGAGACGACGAAGGACGACGCCAGGTTGGTCATCGAAGTGCCGGGGCCGCTCAGCGTCGCGGAACTCGGAGCCACCGCGATCGGCGAAGGAGAGGGCGAGGGCGAAGGCGAAGGAGACGGGGACGGCGAAGGCGACGGCGACGGCGACGGCGACGGCGAGGGCGAGGGCGAGGGCGAGGGCGAGGGCGAGGGCGAAGGCCTCGGCGACGGCGACGGGCTCGGCGAGGGCGAGGGCCGCGGCCAGCGCCGCCGCTGGGCCGTCATCGCCGCCGAGTCGCTGGAAGCGTCCTCCAGTGTGCCGTCGACGTTGGCACCGCCGCCACAGGCGGCCAGCGAAGCGAGGCCGGTGCCGTAGACCGTCGATCGCAGGAACAGGCGCCGCTTCATGGCTGCACCTTGGCGGCGCAGGTGAGGGTTCTGTGGGGGGGGCGGTTGAACGCGGGCGGCAGGAGAAAGGTGAGTTGCATCGGAACCTCGGAACGTGACCGGAATGTCGACGTACCGAGGCGCGCCATGTGTGCGCAGTGGCGTTCGGATGTATGCAAACCTCCGCCGCGCGGGCCGCGTCGCGCTCACACCCGGTTGCGCACGGCACGGAAGGGGTGTGAATTCCTTGTCGCGATGCCGGCGACCGCCCGGTCTTCGCGTGGTGCGCCTTCGCACCCGTCTCGGCAGCGGCGGCGCCATCCTCAGCCCGCGGAGCGTCGGCTGGTTCACGAAACGTCTGCCTCGTGACGCCGCAGTGTCGGGTCCGCTCAATTCGTTCGTACCGCAGGCGCGAAGTGTTCGCGCAACCGGGCGTAAGTCGTCGAGGCCGGCAGGTGCTCTCGTTTTCGTACAAACGCACGCGATCGTCTACAGACAAGGGGCGCGCGCGAACCGACATTGCAGTCTCCACCAGAGGTTCGAATGCAGCCCTTCCTGTTCCGCCAGCGTGTCCCGTCGCTTCGCCGCCCGGTCTCCCGGTTCGCTCTCCCGTCCAGCCGCGAGGTGCTTTCGTGAAGCGCCGCCTGTTCCTGCGCTCGACGGTCTACGGCACCGGCCTTGCCTCGCTGGCGGCCTGTGGCGGCGGCATGAACGACGACGGCACCGATGTGGCGGACGGCGAGTCGGGGTCGATGGCGGCCCAACGCCGACGCTGGCCGCGCCCTTCGCCGAGTCCGAGTCCCAAGCCGAGTCCGAGTCCGAGTCCCAGCCCGAGTCCCAGTCCCAGCCCGAGCCCGAGCCCGAGCCCGAGTCCAAGTCCAAGTCCAAGTCCAAGTCCCACCCCGAGCCCCAGCCCGAGCCCAAGCCCATCGCCCACGCCGGCGCCCGGCCCGGGCACCATGCGGCTGACGCTGTTGAGTCCGCTGGCCAACAGCGCGGCACCGTTCTGCGCCGGCTTCGCTTTCAGGAAGGGCGACGTGCCCGCCGGTCAATCGGTGGTCTCGACGCTTTCGAACTTCCAGGTCTCGGCCAAGAACACCTGGCCCGACGGCTCCTTGAAGCTCGCCATCGTCGCCGGCCGCGCGCCGCTCGAGGCCGGCGTCCCGCTGGCCGTCGACCTGCGCGTGTCGGCGGCGAGTGCCCGGGCCGCGCTGGACCTGGCCGCGCTGAAGGCCACCGGGGTCGCCGCCGACGTGGCCTGCGGCAGCTACGGCACCGTGTCCTGGGCCGGCACCGACTGGGACGCCCCGTTCAAGGCCTGGATCGCGGGGCCCGAGATGTCCTCGTGGATCTACCGCAAGCCGGTCGGCAGCGATCCCCACCTGGTGGTCTGGCTCGAGGTCCGCCTCTTCGCGGGCGGCGCCGTCGAGGTGCTGCCGTGGATCGAGAACGGCTACCTGAAGGTGCCGGGCGCGTCGAGCAAGAGCGCGACCTTCACGTTCAGGCTCGGGGGCAGCCAGCGTTTCTCGCAGGCCATCGCGCTCGCCTCCCATTGCCGCACCGTGCTGCTCTCCGGCAGCGCGGTCTCGCACTGGTACGGCACCGACCCGCAGGTGGCCGTGAGGCACGACGCGAGCTACCTGCAGTCGACCGGGCTGGTGCCCTCGTACCGGGCCTCGGTGCCGGCCTCGAGCTCGGTCATCACCCAGCTGCCCGCCACCTTCACGCCGCTGCAGCAGGGCAGCCTGCCTTCCGCGATGGGCTCGGCCGGCTACCACCCCTCGATCGGCCTGCTGCCCGAGTGGGACGTGCTCTACCTGGTCTCCAGCGCGACCGCGCCCTACAAGGCCGTCCAGTTCAACGCCTACAGCGCGGGGCGCTACGGCGTCCACTTCCGCGACGAGAACACCCACCGGCCGCTGCGGTTCAGCAGCTGGCCCAACCTCTGCCTGGCCGACGGCGGCACGGACAACGTCGCCAGCAAGGGGCAGTCGGCTACCGGCGAGACCACGGTGGCCTCGATCGGGCCGGTCTATCCCGAACAGTGGGAAGGCACGCACCACCCGTCGATCGGGTTCACGGCCTACCTGGTCTCGGGACGCTGGTACTTCATGGAGGAGTCGCAGTTCGTCGCCACCCTGAACTACCTGAAGCAGGGTTCGACGCAACGGCAGGGCTCCGCGGGCATCTTCAAGTCCTTCACCGGCGCCAGCACGACGCGCGGCATGGCGTGGCAGAACCGCTCGCTGCTGCAGGCCGCCTGCATCACACCCGACGACGACCCGCTGCGCGCCGAGTTCCTCGCCAGCGTGCAGGCCAACGTCGAGTTCCTGCACGCGCGCTACGTGGCGCAGCCGAACAACCCCTTCGGCTGGATCACGCCCTACACCGACTACACCGAGCCGGTCTCCGCCACCACCGGCGCGGGGTCCACCTCGACCGCGGTGCAGATCCCGAACGGCACCAGCGGCACCGACGGCTGGTACATCGGCTGGACGCTCACCATCGGCGGCCAGACGCGGACGGTGAGCGCCTATGACGCGACCGCGAAGGTGGCCACGGTCTCGTCGCCCTTCACCGTGTCGACCGCGTCGGCCGCCTTCACGATCCAGAACAACGCCTACTTCGAGGCGTCGTGGCAGCAGGACTTCGTGACCGGCACCTTCGGCTACGGCATCGCGCTCGAGGTGGCCGCGTCGGACACCGTGCGCCGCAAGCTCGTCGAGTTCTTCGCCTGGAAGGCGCAAAGCGTGATCGGCCGCTTTGGCGGCACGGCCGCCAACGAATGGCTGTACCGCGATGCGGCGCCCTACACGGTGGCCATCGCGCTTTCCGACAAGCCGGACTTTGACACCGGAACCGGCCCCTGGTATGCCTCGTGGGGCGCCGCCTACGACGCCACCTGGAAGCAGTACGGCTCGCCCGGTGCGCGCACCGACGGCGACCTGCGCGGCGGCTACTTCCCGAGTTCGACCAGCTACTGGGGCAACCTGCAGCCGGCGCTGGCCTACGCGGTCCAGCACGGCGTCAGCGGTGCCTCGGCAGCCTACGCGCGCATGAAGGGCGCCGCGAACTGGCCCCAGCTGGTGTCCGACATGAACAGCACGCCGGTCTGGAGCGTGAAGCCGCTGGGCGAGTGAACGGGCGGCGACGGCGGCCGCGGCCGGCGCTTCAGCGTTCGCCTTCGCGGGGCTCGGCGGGGCCGGGCAGGGTGGCGAACCAGCTGCGCTCGGTCTGCTCGAAGTCTTCGGCGCTCGCCTCGCTCACCTCGATGGCGCCGGCGTCGCCGTGCGCCAGCAGCCTTCGGTTGGCTTCGCGCCGCTCGGCCGCGACGCGGAACTGGCGCAGCCGCTCCAGCAGGTAGTCGAGCGCGCTGCTCGGGTCGCGCGCCAGCAGCAGTTCCAGCTGGGCGAGCGCCTTCTCCAGCACGGCCACCGGCAGCACGCCGACGCCGGGCCAGCCCAGCTTGCCGAGCTGGCGGTGCACCACCATCAGGTGCCGCAGGTAGGCGCGCGCGTAGGCCTCGCCCTCGATGACCAGCCGCTCGCGCAGTTCGTGCCGCAGGTCGCTCACCGACGGCGCGGTGGCGGGTGCCGCGGCGCGCCGGCGCTCGACCCAGACCAGGTGCCACTGCCAGCCTTGGCCTTCCAGCCCGATGGGCCGGCTCAGGAAGCCGCGCAGGCGCAGCCACGAACGCCGCAGCAGGCCGGTCTCGGGCCCGGCGCGGCGGTCGCGCCTGGGTCGCCGGCGCGGGGCGTCCTGCAGGACCATCGCGGGCCTCCCTCCTGCCTCCGCGAGGCATCGTAAGGGCGATGGGGGCTGGTTTTCTGAAGAATGACCTCAGAGTTGAGCGGAGCCGGTTCAGCGCGCCTCGGTGCGCCGCAGTTCGAGTGCGCCCTCGAGGAAGCGGTTCGGCTCGCCCACCCACCAGCGGGCCAGGTCGTCCAGCCGGGCCTGGGTGATCTCGTGGGCGGGGAACTCGCAGTCCACGCTCTCCAGGCCGTCCAGGTTGCGCAACGCGAAGCGCAGGCGGCCGCGGTCGTGGTCGCACAGCACGCGCGTGCTGACCTGCAGGTCGGCGTCGAACAGGTAGCGCATCTCCAGCAGGCGGCTGTCGGCGGCGTGGCGTACCGGCTCCTTGCGGAAGAAGATGGCCGCCTGCCCGAGCCGCCGCTCCAGCGCTTCCATCTCGTTGACGAAGTCCTTGGCCAGCACCTGGTCGCGCGGGCCGCGCACCATGCCGACCACGAAGACATGGTCGATCACCTCGACGTCGCGCAGGATCTTGCGGCGCGCGTCGAAGCGGAAGTCCTGCCGCGGCAGGCTGTCGAGCACCAGGCGCTTGTCCAGGACGTAGCGCACCTTGGGCGCCGGCCGGATCACGTCGAGGTTGGACGCCAGCTCCAGCAGGTAGCTGCGCAGCGTCTTCGCCGCCGCTTCCACCAGCAGCGTGTTGCGCGCGGCCACCTGCTGCGCGTCTTCCTGCTGTGCCTGCAGGTTCCCGGCCTGCTTCTTGAGATCGTCGAGAAAGCCCATCGGGACATCGACTCCCGCATCGTTTGACGAAGAGCATATCCCAGCACACCC
Organism: uncultured Rubrivivax sp.; assembly: GCA_964454485.1. Lineage (GTDB taxonomy): Bacteria > Pseudomonadota > Gammaproteobacteria > Burkholderiales > Burkholderiaceae_C > Rubrivivax. The sequence continues at coordinate 1,367 of CAYVXO010000144.1, read as the reverse complement.
CGGATCCGGATCATGAGATCCCGCACGCATGGGGAGGCCCCGCGTTGTGGGGGACCGGACGCCCGGCGTAGACTGCGCCGCACATCGACGGAGCGGCCGCCTTCCTCTCGCCACGGACCGCCCCGCGCCCAGGAGACCTCATTGCAAGCCACCGACGCCAGCGATCCGGCCTACTTCCACAAGGTCGTCGATTGCCAATGGGCCTGCCCGGCCCACACCCCCGTTCCCGAGTACATCCGCCTCATCGCCCAGCGTCGCTACGACGAGGCCTACATGGTCAACTGGGTCAGCAACGTCTTTCCCGGCGTGCTGGGCCGCACCTGCGACCGCCCCTGCGAACCCGCCTGCCGGCGCGGTCGCGTGGAGGAGAAGAACGCCGAGAAACCCGAACCGGTGGCCATCTGCCGCCTCAAGCGGGTGGCGGCCGACTTCAAGGGCGGCGAGGTGCGCGCCATGATCCCGCGCGCCAAGCCGGCCAACGGCAAGCGCGTGGCCTGCGTCGGCGCCGGACCGGCTTCACTCACGGTGGCGCGCGACCTGGCGCACCAGGGCTACGCGGTCACGGTATACGACGGCGAGAAGAAGGCCGGCGGCTTCATCCGCACCCAGATCCCGCGCTTCCGCCTGCCCGAGAGCGTGATCGACGAGGAGGTCGGCTACATCCTCGGCCTGGGCGTCGAGTTCAAGTCGGGCCAGCGCATCGAATCGCTGAAGGCGCTGCTGGCCGAACCCTACGACGCCGTCTTCGTGGGCTGCGGCGCGCCGCGCGGGCGCGACCTCGAGATCCCCGGTCGCCAGGAGGCGGCGGCGCACATCCGCATCGGCATCGACTGGCTGGCCTCGGTCTCGTTCGGCCACGTCACGAAGGTGGCGCCGCGCGTCATCGTGCTCGGCGGCGGCAACACCGCGATGGACTGCTGCCGCTCGGCGCGCCGCATGGGCGCTTCCGACGTGAAGGTGATCGTGCGCTCCGGCTTCGAGGAGATGAAGGCCTCGCCCTGGGAGAAGGAAGACGCCCAGCACGAGGGCATTCCGATCATCAACTACCACGTGCCCAAGGCCTTCCTGCACGACGGCAGCGGCCGGCTCACCGGCATGAGCTTCGAGATCGTGAAGGCCGTCTACGACGAGAAAGGCCGCCGCAGCCTGGTGCCCACCGGCGCGCCCGACGCGGTGTTCGACTGCGACGAGGTGCTCATCGCGGTGGGCCAGGAGAACGCCTTCCCCTGGATCGAGCGCGACGCCGGCATCGAGTTCGACCCCTGGGGCCTGCCGGTGCTGGACAAGGACACGCTGCAGTCCACCCAGCCGCGGGTCTTCTTCGGCGGCGACGCCGCGTTCGGGCCGAAGAACATCATCACCGCGGT
>CAYVXO010000143.1:0-15767 GCA_964454485.1 uncultured Rubrivivax sp. | reverse complement strand
CGCGCGCCGCCTGCACGTATTCCTTGTTGCGCTCCACCAGCGTGGAGCCGCGCACGGTGCGCGCGAACTTGATCCAGCCGGTGAGCGCGATGGCCAGGATCAGCACCGCGAAGGCCAGCGTCTCGTGCGCGTTCGGGAAGATGGCGCGCCCGACGCCGTCGATCAGGAGCGCGGTCAGGATCGCGGGGAACGAGAGCATGACGTCGCACACGCGCATGATGAAGGCGTCGATGCGGCCGCCCGCGAAGCCCGAGAGCAGGCCGAGCGCCACGCCGACGAGCACCGACAGGATCACCGAGGTGAAGCCGACGAACAGCGAGATGCGCGCGCCGAACATCAGCGCCGAGAGGATGTCGCGGCCCTGGTCGTCGGTGCCCAGCAGGTAGGTGGCGCGGCCCTCGTCCATCCAGGCCGGCGGCAGGCGCGCGTCGGAAAGGTCCAGCGTCGCCAGGTCGAACGGGTTGTGCGGCGCCACCGCGTTCGCGAAGAGCGCGCACACCAGGCAGACGCCGGCCACGACGGCGGCGCCGATCGCGGTGGGCGAACGCTTGAAGCTGTACCAGACGTCGCCGGCCAGGAAACGCTGCCAGGCGCCCGGGGCGCCGGCGTTCGGCGCGGTGCTCAATGCGCACCCCCGGGCTGTTCGATGCGCAGACGCGGATCGACCGCGAAATACAGCAGGTCCACGACCAGGTTGATGAGCACGAAGATGAGCGCGATCAGGCACAGGTAGGCGGCCATCACCGGGATGTCGGCGAACTGCACCGCCTGGATGAAGAGGAATCCCATGCCGGGCCACTGGAACACGGTCTCGGTGATGATCGCGAAGGCGATCAGCGAGCCCAGCTGCAGGCCGGTGATGGTGATCACCGGCACCAGCGTGTTCTTCAGCGCGTGGCCGAAGTAGACGGCGCGGTTGGGCAGGCCGCGCGCGCGCGCGAACTTGATGTAGTCGGTGCGCAGCACCTCCAGCATCTCCGAGCGCACCAGCCGCATGATGAGCGCGAGCTGGAACACCGACAGCGTGACGGCCGGCAGCACCAGGTGGCGCCAGCCGTCCAAGGTCAGGAATCCGGTGGTCCAGCTGCCGAACGAGAGCACGTCGCCGCGGCCGTAGCTGGGCAGCACCTTCAGCGTGACGGCGAAGAACAGGATCAGCAGGATGCCGATCAGGAAGGTCGGCAGCGAGACGCCCAGCAGCGACAGCATCATCATCAGCTGCGAGCCGAACCTGCCGCGCCGCAGCGCGGCGTAGACGCCCATCGGGATGCCGACCGCCAGCGCCAGCACCGCGGCGCTGAACGAGAGCTCCAGCGTCGCCGGGAAGCGCTCGACGATGAGCGACGAGACCTTGCGGCCCTGGCGCAGGCTCAAGCCGAACTCGCCCTGCGCGGCGTTGCCGACGAAGCGGCCGAACTGGACGACGAAGCTCTGGTCGAGGCCCAGGTCGCGCCGCAGCTGGTCGCGCTGCTCCTGGGTCGCGTCCTGCCCCAGCAGGTTGGTCACCGGGTCGCCGACGAACTGGAACAGCATGAAGGCGATGAAGGCCACCGCCAGCATCACGATCACGGCTTGGGCCAGGCGGCGAAGGATGAAGGCGAGCATCGAGACGGGGCGACCGGATTCGCGCACCGCCCGGGGGCGGCGGCAGCAAAGTCGCGGATGATCCGCAATTCGCATGCCCCGCGCAAAGGGGAAAGCCCGGGCGAGGTCAAAGAAAAAGGCCGCCCGCAGGCGGCCTTGGCTCGATGCAGGCGCCCCGAAGGGCGGCCTGGATCAGAAGCTGTGGCGCAGACCGAACTCGTAGCCGGTCGACTTCAGGCCCGAACCGATCGCCGGCGGGGTGCTGACCGCGAAGGCCACACCGGCGTCGTTCTTGATCTGCGAGTAGTGCGCGTACAGCGCGGTGCGCTTCGACAGGTCGTACTGGTAGCCCAGCGCGATCTGCGTGGCCGACGGCTTGCCGGTCGACAGCGTCACGTCGGTCTTGCCGTAGCTGGCCTGGATGGTGCCGGCACCGATGGGCACGGCGCCGGACAGGGTCCAGCTCTTCACGTCCTTCGCACGGGTGGCCGTGGCATCGGCGCTGCTGGTCGACTTGTTGTACTGGGCCATGATCTGCAGGAAGCCCAGGTTGTACGAACCGCCGATGTTCCATTCCACGACGTCGCCAGGCATCGTCAGGGTCTGGTAGTCCTTGCCATAGGCGAAGGCCACGTTGACCGGGCCGGCGCCGTAGCCGAAGCGCGCACCGAGGTACTTGTTCTGCGCGGCATTGGCTTCGCCCGGGGCGACCATCACCTGACCGTAGAAACCACCCAGCGCCGGCAGGAAGTAGCCGAACGAGTTGTTCGAACGGACCAGCGTGCCCGCGCCCGAACCGGCCAGGCCGTAGATGTTCAGCTCGGAGCCGACACCGTTGGTGCCGAACACGTCGAAGATGGTGTGGTTCCAGAACGACGGGGTGTAGTCGCGGCCGAGGCGGATTTCACCGAAACCGCCCAGCAGGCTGACCGTCGAACGGCGCTGCCAGGTCTGGCCGGTGGCGGTGCCGGTGTCGGGGCCGAGGGCGCCTTCCAGCCAGAAGCCGGCGCGCAGGCCGCCACCCAGGTCTTCCACGCCGCGGAAGCCCAGACGGCTGCTGTTGATACCGTCCTGCGACTGCGTGTAGACGGTGTCGCTGCCGTTCTTCGTGACACGGGCATTGACGTCCACGATCCCGAACAGGGTGACCGACGACTGCGCCGAAGCAGCACCGGCGAACGCCGTCAGCGCGGCCAGGGCGAGCAGAGATTTTTTCATTTCACTATCTCCTAGGTTGAACGAGAGGTCCCGATCGGGGAGTTCACCCGGCAAGGGGGCTGATCAGGCCAACCTCCTCAGCGGAAGTTGGGCGTATTGCACCAGACCCCCCCAAGCCTTGCAAAGCCTTGCGCGACAAATCGAGACCCGGTGTTGTCTGGCCGCAACGAGGCTTGGAAGGCTATGCTTCGCCCCCATGGACGTCGTGGATCGATGGCTCGTCTCCGCGGACAACGCGCTGCGCACGCTGGCCGGCGCGGTGCACGCGGCACGGCCCAACCCGGCCGCTGCCGAACCCATGCCGGAACTCGACGAGGCCGAGCGCCGGCTGGCCGGCGCGCTGCTGCGCGTGGACCACGTGGGCGAGGTGTGCGCGCAGGCGCTCTACCAGGCCCAGGCGCTGACGGCGCAGGACGACGCCACCCGCGCCCGCATGGAGCGCGCCGCGCGCGAGGAAGCCGACCACCTGGCCTGGACGCAGGAGCGGCTGGCGGAACTGGGCGACCGCACCAGCTGGCTCAACCCCCTCTGGTACGCCGGGGCGTTCGCGATCGGCCTCGCGGCCGGCCGCTTCGGCGACGCGGTGAGCCTGGGCTTCGTCGTCGAGACCGAACGCCAGGTCGAGCAGCATCTGGCCGGTCACCTGGAACGGCTGCCCGTGGCCGACCAGCGTTCGCGCGCCATCGTCGAGCAGATGAAGGTCGACGAGGCCGTGCACGCCGACAACGCCGAGGCCGCGGGCGCCAGCGCGCTGCCGCTGCCGGTGCGCTGGGCGATGCGCGCCGCCGCGAAGGTGATGACGGTCACCGCCCACCGCCTCTGATAGCGGCGGATCAGACCTCCACGATCTCGAAGCTGGTGCCGATCTCGGCTGTCTTGCCCAGCATGATGCTGGCAGAGCAGTAGCGCTCGTGCGAGAGCGCGATCGCGCGCTCGACGGCCGCCGCCGGCAGGCCGCGGCCGCTGACCACGAAGTGCATCGTGATCTTCGTGAAGACCTTCGGGTCGGTGGGCGCGCGCTCGGCGTTCAGCTTGACCTGGCAGCCGCGCACGTCGTGGCGGCCCCGCTTCAGGATGAGCACCACGTCGTAGGCGGTGCAGCCGCCGGTGCCGGCGAGCACGGTTTCCATCGGCCGCGGTGCCAGGTTGCGGCCGCCGCCGTCGGGGGCGCCGTCCATCGTCAGGAAGTGTCCGCTGCCGGTCTCGGCGACGAAGCCCATGCCGGTGCCCGGCATCCACTGAATGGTGCATTCCATGGTGCATGCGCCCTTTCTCCGCCCCGTGGCTGCGCATGAGGCGTGAATTGTGCCGGCAGCGTCGGGAAATGGACTCACTTCCCTAGACAAGTCCGCGTTCGCATATTGCACTGCAGCAAGCGAGTGGTAGACTGCCTCGCAAGGGTTGCGTGATGCGTGACCCGCCGCTTGTCTCCTCCACCTCCTCCAATGGTGGATTCGGCCCGGAACCGCAAGGCTCCGGGCCCTTTTCTTTGCGGGCCTTATGATCCGCGCCCGCCCCACCCAGCACGACACGCGATGCCCGCCACGCGATCGACGGGCGCGCGCATCGCGTCCGACTACCTGAAGCGCATCCTCACCGCCCGCGTCTACGACGTCGCCGAGGAAACCGCGCTCACCCCCGCGAAGACGCTCTCGCGCCGGCTCGGCAACCACGTGTTCCTCAAGCGCGAGGACCAGCAGCCCGTGTTCAGCTTCAAGCTGCGCGGCGCCTACAACAAGATGGCCCACCTGGCGCCCGAGCAGCTGGCGCGCGGGGTCATCTGCGCCTCCGCCGGCAACCACGCCCAGGGCGTGGCGCTGGCGGCGCGCAAGCTGGGCTGCCGCGCCGTCATCGTGATGCCGGTGACGACGCCGCGGCTGAAGGTCGACGCGGTGGCCGCCCTCGGCGGCGAGGTGGTGTTGCACGGCGACAGCTATTCCGACGCCTACGGCCACGCCGTCGAGCTGCAGCGCGACGAGGGGCTGACCTTCGTCCACCCTTTCGACGATCCCGACGTGATCGCCGGCCAGGGCACGATCGCGATGGAGATCTGCCGCCAGCACCAGGGGCCGATCGACGCCGTCTTCGTGGCCATCGGCGGCGGCGGCCTCATCTCCGGCGTCGCGGCCTACCTGAAGGCGGTGCGGCCCGAGGTGAAGGTGATCGGCGTGCAGACCGCCGATTCCGACGCGATGGCGCAGTCGGTGCGCGCCGGCCGCAGGGTCTCGCTGGCCGACGTGGGGCTGTTCTCCGACGGCACCGCGGTCAAGCTGGTAGGCGAGGAGACCTTCCGCGTCGCGCGCGCGCTCGTCGACGACTTCGTGATCGTCGACACCGACGCCGTCTGCGCCGCCATCAAGGACGTGTTCCAGGACACGCGCAGCATCCTCGAGCCCGCCGGCGCGCTGGGGGTGGCGGCGATCAAGCAGTACGTCGAGACGCACAAGCTCAAGGGCAAGACCTTCGTCACCGTGACCTGCGGCGCCAACATGAACTTCGACCGCCTGCGCTTCGTCGCCGAGCGGGCCGAGTTCGGCGAGCGGCGCGAGGCGCTGTTCGCGGTCACCATCCCCGAGGAGCGCGGCTCGTTCAAGCGCTTCTGCGAGGCGATCGGCCCGCGCGCCGTCACCGAGTTCAACTACCGCATCAGCGACGCGCGCGTCGCCCATGTCTTCGTCGGCCTCGCGATCGCGCGCCGCGACGAGGCCGAGCGCATCGAGAAGGCCTTCGTGCGCCACGGGTTCCCCACCGTCAACCTGACCGACGACGAACTCGCCAAGGAGCACGTGCGCCACATGGTCGGCGGGCGTACCGACCTGGCGCACGACGAGCGCCTGTTCCGCTTCGTCTTCCCGGAACGGCCGGGCGCGCTGATGCGCTTCCTGGCCGCGCTGCACCCGAACTGGAACATCAGCCTGTTCCACTACCGCAACCAGGGCGCCGACTACGGCCGCATCCTGGTCGGCATGCAGGTGCCGCCGGGCGACGAGCGCGCCTTCAAGGCCTTCCTGCGCCAGCTGGCCTACCCTTGTGTGGAAGAGAGCGCGAACCCCGTCTACCGGCTGTTCCTGCGCTAGGACACGCACCCTTACACTCGGGCGGCCATGGTGACCAGCCGATCACTCGTCGCGCCGACCTCGAACCCGCCGCTCGAACGCGCGCTGCGCGACAAGCTCGTGCGCCGCAACGAGGCGTCCGGCGGGCTGGGCGAACTGGAACCGCTGGCGGTGCGCCTGGGCCTGATGCAGAACTCGCTCAAGCCGCGCTTCAACGACCCGCAGCTGTTGCTGTTCGCGGCCGACCACGGCATCGCGGTCGACGGCATCGACGGGCCGCTGAAGAAGCGGACCCACGAGCTGGTGAACCAGCTGCTCACCAACCAGCTGCCGCTCACCGTCTTCGCGCGCAGCCTGCAGCTGGACCTGGCGGTGGTGGACTGCGGCATCGCGGAGGACCTGCCGGCGCACGACCGGCTGCTGATGCGCAAGATCGCGCACGGCACGCGCAACGCGCGCGTCGCCTCGGCGATGTCGGTCGAGCAGGCCCATGCCGCAATGCGCGCCGGCATGGAGATCGGCGACAAGCTGCGCGGCAACATGACCATCTTCGCCGGCCTGGGCGTGGGCACGCAGGAAAGCGCGGCGCTCGTGCTCTCGCGGCTGACGGACTTCCCGGTGCGCGACCTCGTCGCCTCCGGCCCGGCCATGAACCCCGACCAGCTGGCCCACCTGCTGGCCGTGCTGCAGGCGGCCCAGGGCCGGCACCGCGACATCACCGACCCGGTCGAGGTGCTGGCCGCCTTCGGCGGCTTCGAGATCGCGGTCATGACCGGGGCCATGCTGATGGCCGCGAGCCGCCGCCACCTGCTCATGATCGACGGCATGGCCGCCTGCGCCGCGCTGATGCTGGCCTCGCGCATCGCGCAGCCGGTCACCGACTACTGCGTGTTCTGCCGCAGCCACGGCCATCGCGGCCTGGACCAGGCGCTCAACCTGTTCCGCGCCTCCGCGCTGCTGGAGCTGGGCCTGGAGAGCATGGACGGCACCGGTGCGGCGCTGGCGTGGCCGCTGGTGCGCTGCGCCGCCGGCCTGCTGACCGAGGTGGCCGACGGCGAGGACCCCGGCCCTTCGCTGCCGCAGGACCTGGAACCCGACAGCCCGGGCCCGTTCGGGCCGGCGCTGTACTGACTACTGCGTCTGCATCGCGCCGTCGTGGCGCGCCGCCGAGGCCGCGAGTTCGGGCGCGGTGGGCGAACCGCTGGGCGAACGCGAGGGCGAGACGCTGGGCGACGTGGACGGCGATCCCGCCGAGCCCTGCGCACCCGGCCCGCCCTGCGAAACCCCGCCCGGCATGAAGTGGGTGACCCCCGGCGGCAGCGCCGAAGGCGCGTTGCCGGGCGCGACCGGGCTTGCACGGGAGGCCACGGCGGGCCCCTGGCCGGGCGGCGCCATCGGCACCGGCAGCGGCGACCTCGCCGGCGGCATCGTGGGCGCCATGACCGCTGGAGTGCCGGCCGACGGCAGCATCCCCGTGGCTGCCGGCGCCGGCGGCGGCAGGTCCAGCGACACCAGCGTGGCGCCGTCGCGCGGGCCGATCGCCGCGCCGCGCTGGCGCACCGACTGCAGCACGTTGTCGCCGTCGATCACCGCACCGACGCGGTAGGCCCGCGGCGGCTTGCCGTCGACCCCGATCAGCGCCACGCCTTCGCGGGCGCCGTCGGCTTCGGCGCGCGGCGCGGCCACGCCGACCAGCTGGAAGCGGGCCGCCATCGGCGGCGGAGCGGCGACCACCGGTTGCACTTCGACACCGAAGAGGCGGGTCAGGTCGCCGCGCGCGTTGGCCGAGGAACTGACCACCATGGTCTGCGGCGGCACCGGGCGACCGCCGGCGGACAGCCGCAGTCCCCAATACACCACGGTGGCTGCCACCGCGGCCCAGACCACCAACGCCCACCAGCGTGCCGTCATGATGCGGCGATTATGATTCACGCGCCCTTTCCAGAACGCCCCCGATCCATGGCCTTCAACACACCTTCGCACCTCGGGCGCCGCCCGGCCCCGCGCGGCTTGGCTTCGCCGAACCGGACCTCGCGGTCCGGTTTCACGCTGATCGAGGTCATGGTCGTGCTCGTCATCCTGGGCGTGCTGGCGGCACTGATCGTGCCCAACGTGCTGGAACGCGCCGACGACGCCCGCGTCACCGCCGCGCGCACCGACATCAACAACCTGATGCAGGCGCTCAAGCTCTACAAGCTGGACAACCAGCGCTTCCCCACTGCCGAGCAGGGCCTGGACTCGCTGGTGCGCAAGCCCACCGCGAGCCCGGTGCCGCCGAACTGGAAGCCCTACCTGGACAAGCTGCCGGCCGACCCCTGGGGCCACCCGTACCAGTTCCTGAACCCGGGCGTGAAGGGCGAGATCGACGTCTTCAGCCTGGGCGCCGACGGCCAGCCGGGCGGCGAAGGCAAGAATGCCGACATCGGCTCGTGGCAGTAGCGGCCGCCGCAGGCTCGGCGGCTTCACGCTGATCGAGCTGATGGTGGTGATGGCCGTCATCGCCATCGCCACGGGGCTCATCGCGCTGTCGATCCGCGACCCCGCCGGCACCAAGCTCGAGAACGAGGCGGTGCGCCTGGCCGCGCTGCTGGAAGGCGCGCGCACCGAAGCGCGCGCGGGCGGCCTGCCGGTGGTCTGGCTGCCTTCGAGCGAGAACCCGGACGAGAACTTCCGCTTCGTCGGCCTGCCGGCGCCGCTGGTGCCCTCGACGCGCTGGCTGGACGAACGCGTGACGGCGCAGGTGATCGGCGCCAAGAGCGTGGTGCTGGGACCGGAGGCGATCCTGCCGGCGCAGCGCATCGTGCTCCGGCTGGAGGACCAGCGCATCGACGTCGGCAGCGACGGCCTTGCGGCCTTCAGCATCCTGCCGCTGGAGAACGGGCCTTGAGACGCGGCCGGTCCGGCTTCACCCTGATCGAGGTGCTGGTGGCGATGGCGATCGTCGCCATAGCGCTCGGCGCCGGGTTGCGCGCGGCCGGCGTCACGGCCGACAACGCCGACCGCCTGGCCAACGTGAGCGCTGCCCAGTGGTGCGCCGACAACGCGCTCACCGGCCTGCGACTGGCGCGCCAGATGCCCGGCATCGGCGACACCGACTTCTCCTGCGAGGAGCTGGGCAGGACCTTCAAGGGCCAGCTGCAGACGCGGCCCACGCCCAACCCCAACTTCCGCCGCGTCGAGGCGGTGGTCAGCGACGAGGCGGGCACCCCGCTGCTCACGCTGTCCACCGTCTTCGGGCGCTATTGACCGCGATGGCCGGGGCACGCGCGCGCCACCGCGGCTTCACCCTGGTCGAGGTGCTGGTCGCGCTGGCCATCATGGCCGTGCTCGCGGGCCTGGCCTGGCGCGGGCTGGACGGCATGATGCGCGCGCGCGACGCCGGCCGCACGGCGATCGAGCGCACCGCGCGCCTGAACACGATCCTGGCGCAATGGCAGCAGGACCTGGGCGCCGTCTTCGACAGCACCGTCGTGCCGGCGCTCACCTTCGACGGCCAGACGCTGCGCCTCACGCGCACGGTGGACGACGGCGTCGTGCTGGTCGCCTGGTCGCTGCGCGGCGGCAGCTGGCAGCGCTGGACCAGCCCGCCGGTCACCCGCGTCGCCGACCTGCAGGAAGCCTGGCTGCGCAGCCAGCAGCTGCTGGGCAACGAGACCGGCCAGGTGAAGCTGCTCGAAGGCGTCGGCGACTGGCAGGTCTACTTCTTCCGCGGCAGCACCTGGAGCAACGCCCAGTCCACCGGCGACCTGGCAGCCGCCCCAGCGGCCGTGGCCGCCAGCGGCGCCGCCCCGCGCGAGGCGCTGCCGCAGGGCGTGCGGCTGGTGCTGGGGCTGCCCGGCGGGGCGCTCACGCGCGACATCGCCCTCGGTCCCCACGGCGCATGAAGCATCCTGAAGAACGCGGCGCGGCGCTGCTGCTGGCGATGGTCATCCTCACCCTGGTGGCCACGCTGGCCGCCGGCATGGTGTGGCAGCAGTCGCGCAGCGTGCAGATCGAGGCCGCCGAGCGCTCTGCCGCCCAGAGCGAGTGGATCCTCACCGGCGCGCTCGACTGGGCGCGCCTCATCCTTCGCGAGGACACCCGCAGCGGCGGCGCCGACCACCTGGGCGAGCCCTGGGCCACCCCGCTCGCCGAGGCGCGCCTGTCCACCTTCCTGGCCGCCGACAAGGACAACAACGCCGACGAAGGTACCGAAGCCTTCCTCTCGGGCTCCATCGTCGACGCCCAGTCGCGCTACAACCTGCGCAACCTGGTCGACGGCGAAGGCAAGCTCGCCGACGCCGAGGTGAAGGCCTTCGCGCGCCTGTGCGACGCCGTCGGCCTGCCCACCGACACCGCCACCCGCGTGGCCGAGGCGCTGCGCAGCGCCTGGGCGCCCGCGGCCGACGGCGCCGCGGCGGCCCCGATTGCGCCCCAGCGCGTCGAGCAGCTCGCCTGGCTGGGCATCAGCCCGACGGTCGTCAACAGCCTGCTGCCCTACGTCTCGCTGCTGCCGGTGCGCACCGCGGTCAACGTGAACACCGCCGGGCGCGAGGTGCTGCTGGCTGCCGTCGACGGCCTGGACCTGGCTACCGCCGAGCGGCTGGTCATCGCGCGCCAGCGCACCCCGTTCAAGACGATGGAAGACATCCAGCGCGAGCTGCCCGAGACGCTCAAGCCCGACGCGTCGCGCATCGGCGTCAAGACCAGCTACTTCGACGTCTACGGCCGCCTGCGGCTGGAGGACCGGGTGCTCGAGCAGCACTCGCTGGTGGAGCGGCGGGGGGCCGACCGCGGCATGGATGTCGTGACTTTGCTGCGCGAGCGGCGCAACCTGCTGTCGCCGGCCACCTGATCGGGCGGCCTCAGCGACGACAATAGCCGCCCACAATACCTGCCATGTCCCTGCTCGCGATCCAGCTGCCCGCCCGCCCCCGGCCGCCTTCGGCCCCGGCCGGCGCCGACACGCCGCCGGCCGAGTTCGACTACGTGCTCAGCCCCGACCGGCGCACCGTCGGCGCCACCGGCCGCGCCACGCCGGCGCGCCTGCCGAAGGCCGACATCGTGGTCGCGGTAATGGCCGACACCGACGTCTCCTGGCACCGCGTCACGGTGCCGAAGGCGCCGCGCGCGCGCCTGCGGGCAGCGCTGGGCGCGCTGCTGGAAGACACCCTGCTCGACGACGACGAGACCACCCACCTCGCGCTCGCGCCGAAGGCGGCGGCGGGCCAGAACGTCTGGGTGGCCGCGGTGCGCCGCCCCTGGCTGAAGGCGCTGCTGGACACGCTGGAATCGGCCGGCGTGCCGGTCGAGCGCGTGATGCCGGCCAGCAGCCCCGACGACGGTCCGCGTGTGCACTTCTTCACCGACGGCCCGGCCGAAGGCTCGCTCACGCTGGCCATCGCGCATGCCGACGGCGCCGCCACCGTGCGCGCCAACGGCACCCTGGCGCGCACGCTGCTGCCTTCGGGCGGCGCCAAGGTGCGCTGGACCGCGACCCCGGCCGCCGCCGCCGCCGCCGAACGCTGGCTCGGCGGCCCGGTGGCGCTGCGCACCGAGCCCGAACGCACGCTGCGCGCCACCCGTACGTCCTGGAACCTGCGCCAGTTCGACCTCGCGCCCAAGAACCGCGGCATGCTGGCGCTGCGCGAAGGCTGGCGCAGCTTCGTCAGCGCGGGCGGGCGCTCGGTGCGCTGGGGCCTCGCCACGCTGGCCGGCGCTTCGGTGCTGGGCCTCAACCTGGCGGCCTGGCGGCAGGAACAGGTGATCGACGCCAAGCGCGCCGAGATGACGGCGCTGCTGCGTGCCGCCCACCCCGGCGTGCGCGCCGTCATCGACGCCCCGGCGCAGATGCTGCGCGAGACCGAACGCCTGCGCGCCGCCGCCGGCAAGCCCGGCGACACCGACCTCGAAGTGCTGCTCGGCGCCGCCGCCGCCGCCTGGCCCGACGGCCTGGGCCCGGTGCAGACGCTCAAGTTCGAAGGCGGCCGCCTCGTGCTGGCCGCGCCCGGCTGGGGCGAACCGCAGCTGGCCCAGTTCCGCGACCGGCTGCGCCCGGTGGGGCTGGACGTCGAGATGGCCGAAGGCCGCGTCACGCTGCTGCGCAGCGCCCGGGGGGTCTCGTGAACGCCGCCTGGCAGGAAAAGCTGGGGCCCCTGAAGACCTGGTGGGAAGGGCTGGCGGCACGCGAGCGCCGGCTCGTCGTCGCCGCGGGCCTGGTGGTGGCCGTCTTCCTGCTCTACACGATCGCGCTGAGGCCGGCCCTGCGCACGCTGGCGGCCGCGCCGGCGCAGCTGGACGCGCTCGACGGCCAGCTGCAGTCCATGCAGCGCATGGCCGCCGAGGCCAAGGACCTGCGCGCCGCACCGCCGGTGAACGCCGGCCAGTCGCAGGCGGCGCTGAAGGCCGCGAGCGACCGCCTCGGCACGAAGGCGCGCCTCACGCTGCAGGGCGACCGCGCCACGCTCACGCTCAACGGCGTCGGCACCGCGCAGCTCAGCGCCTGGCTGGCCGAGGTGCGCTCGGGCGCGCGCGCGCGACCGGTCGAAGCCAACCTCTCGCGCGGCGCGAGCGGCTACAACGGCACCATCGTCGTCACCATCGGAGGCGCCACTTGAACGCCAACACGCCGGCCGCGGCGCTCGACCCCGACCTGCTCGGGGCCGGGGCCGCGCTGGAACCGGCCGTCCGGGTGCGCCGGCACGTCATCGCCGGCATCCTGCTCGGCGGCATCGCCGCGTTGGTCGCGTTCGCGCCGGCCGCCTGGCTGGCCGCCGGCATCGCCAGCGCCAGCGGCGACCGCATGCTGCTGGCCGACGCCCGCGGCACGGTCTGGAACGGCAGCGCGGTGATGGTGCTCACCGGCGGCGCCGGCAGCCGCGACGCGAGCGCGCTGCCCGGCCGCGTCGCCTGGTCGCTGCACCTGGACGGCGCCGCGATCGGCGTGCGCGTGCGCCAGGAATGCTGCCTCGCCGGCGAACTGCGGCTGCGCGTGGAACCGGGTCTCGGCCGTTTCGCGATCGCGGTGCCGGCTTCGCAGGGGCCGATGGGCCACTGGCCGGCCGCGCTGCTGTCCGGGCTGGGCACGCCCTTCAACACCTTGCAGCTCACCGGCTCGATGAGCCTCACCAGCGGCGGCCTGGTCGCCACCTCGGCCGCCGGGCGCTGGCGGCTCGACGGCAACGCCTCGCTGAGCCTGGACAGCCTGGCCTCGCGCGTGTCCACGCTGCCCGAACTGGGCAGCTACCGCCTCGCGCTCACCGGCGGCGACGTCACGGCGCTCAACCTGTCCACCACCGACGGGCCGCTGCGCCTGTCGGGCACCGGCCAGTGGGCTGCCTCGGGCCTGCGCTTCCGCGGCGAGGCGCGTGCCGCGCCCGGTTCGGAGGCGGCGCTGGACAATCTGCTGAACCTCATCGGCCGGCGTCAGGGGGCGCTGTCCGTACTCTCGATCGGATGAGCATGAAATCGGTCCGCCTCAAAGCCGCCGCCTTTGCCCTGGCCGCCGCCACCTGCGTGACGGCCCCGCCGGCGCTGGCCCAGAAGGGCGCGGCCTCACGCGCGACGGTGACGGTGAACTTCGTCAATGCCGACATCGAGGCCGTCACGCGCGCCTTCGCGGCGATGATCAACCGCAACATCATCGTCGACCCGCGCGTGAAGGGCCAGATCACGGTCTACAGCGAACAGCCGCAGACCGTGACCGAGGCCTACCAGAGCTACCTGACCGCGCTGCGCGGCCTGGGCTTCGCGGTGGTCGATAGCGCCGGCCTGCTGAAGGTGGTGCCCGAGGCCGACGCCAAGCTGCAGGCCGGCACCGTCTCGGTGGGCGAGGTCAACGTCCGCGGCGATCAGGTCATCACCCAGATCTTCCCGCTCCAGTTCGAGAACCCGAACAACCTGGTCGCGGTGCTGCGGCCGCTGATCAGCGCCAACAACACGATCAACGCCAACCCCGGCTCGAACTCGCTCGTCATCACCGACTACGCCGACAACCTCAAGCGCATCGCGCGCATCATCGCGGCGCTGGACCACCCGGCCTCGACCGACCTCGAGGTGATCCCGCTCGAGCATGCCGTCGCGGCCGATCTGGCCCCGCTGGTGCAGCGCCTGGCCGAAGGCGGCGGCGGCACCGTGGTGCCGGGCGCGGTGGGCCAGGCCGGCGCGACGACCGTCGTGGCCGAGACGCGCAGCAACGCGCTCATCGTTCGGGCCGCGAACCAGGCCCGGCTGGCGCAGGTGCTGTCGGTCATCGCCAAGCTGGACCGCCCGACCAGCGGCCTGGGCCCGGGCGGCGGCCTCTACGTGGTGCACCTGAAGAACGCCGACGCGGTGAAGCTGGCCACCGTGCTGCGCGCCGCCTTCCCGGGCGCGGGCACCGGCTCGTCCGGCGGCGGCACGGCACAGCCGGTCAGCACGCCCGCGGTGGCGGGCATCACCGCCGGTGCGCCTGCCGGGACGACCGGCGGCGGCGTCTCGGCGCAGGCGGCGGCGCCGGTGACGCCTTCGGGGCAGATCACCACCGGCGGCTTCATCCAGGCCGACCCGGCGACCAACTCGCTCATCATCACCGCGCCCGAGCCGCTGTACCGCCAGGTGCGCGGCATGATCGACCAGCTCGACCAGCGGCGCGCGCAGATCTACATCGAGAGCCTGATCGTCGAGGTGAGCGGCGACAACGCGGCCGACTTCGGCTTCCAGTGGCAGGGGCTGCTGGGCAAGAGCGGCGACAAGACCGGCGTCATCGCGGGCACGAACTTCTCCACCGGCGGCTCGAACATCATCACCTTGTCGGCGGCAGCCGCCACCGGCACCGCCACCACGCTGGGCGAAGGCCTGAACGTCGGCATTCTGCGCAACTACGGCGGCACCTACGCGCTGGCGGCCATCGCCCGGGCGCTGCAGACGCAGATCAAGACCAACGTCGTCTCGACCCCGAACCTGATCACGCTCGACAACGAGGAAGCGAAGATCGTCGTCGGCGAGAACGTGCCCTTCGTCACCGGCCAGTTCACCAACACCGGCACCGCGACGACGAGCCCGTTCCAGACCATCGAGCGCAAGGACGTCGGCATCACGCTGCGCATCCGGCCGCAGATCGGCGAAAGCGGCAGCGTGCGCATGACGATCTACCAGGAGCAGTCGGCGGTGAAGGACACCACTGCCGCCGGCACCAGCAACGCCGGCCCTTCCACCACCAAGCGCTCGATCGAGTCGCAGGTGGTGGTGGAGGACGGCGCGATCATCGTGCTCGGCGGCCTGGTGCAGGACACCTACACCGACACCAAGACCAAGGTGCCGCTGCTGGGCGACATCCCGGTCCTGGGCGGACTGTTCCGCAGCGAGAAGCGCGAGCGCAACCGCACCAACCTGATGGTGTTCCTGCGCCCGATCGTGATGCGCGACGCCGACAGCACGAGCAAGTTCTCGCAGGACCGCTACGAGCAGATGCGCGGCGCCGGCGAGGCCGCCCAGCCGGCGCCGAGCGTGGTGCTGCCGGTGGACGGTTCGCCCGTCGCGCCGTCGACGCCGGCGCCGGTCAAGCCCACCGCACCCTGAAGGCCGGCCGATGCCGATGCGCCACCCGCTCCCCTACGCCTTCGCGAAGGCGAACACGATGCTGCTCGAGGACGACGGCCAGCAGATGGTGCTGTGGGTCGGCGACGCGACGCCGGTGGCGGCGCTGTCGGAAGCGGCGCGCCACTACGAGATCACCAGCTTCGAACGCGAGCTCGGCAGCCGGCTGGCCGAGCGCATCCAGACCGCCTATGCCGGCGGCGAGGCGAGCGCGGCCGCGGTCATCGGCGAGGTGGAATCCGACGTCGACCTCTCGCGCATGATGCAGGAGCTGCCGGCGGTGGAAGACCTGCTGGAGGCGGCCGACGACGCGCCCATCATCCGCATGCTCAACGCGCTGCTCACGCAGGCGGC
>CAYVXO010000142.1:0-15822 GCA_964454485.1 uncultured Rubrivivax sp. | reverse complement strand
TCCGGCACGTTGGGCAGCTCGAAGTTCACCACGTGCGGCAGCTGGTCGATGTCGATGCCGCGCGCCGCGATGTCGGTCGCCACCAGCACGCGCAGGTCGCCGCTCTTGAACTCGGCCAGCGCCTTGGTGCGCGCGCCCTGGCTCTTGTTGCCGTGGATCGCCATCGCCGTGATGCCGTGGTCGTTCAGGTACTCGGTGAGCCGGTTCGCGCCATGCTTCATGCGCGTGAAGACCAGCACCTGGTGCCAGTCGCCCTGCTTGATCAGGTGCGCCAGCAGCTCCTTCTTGCGCTCGCGCCCCACCGGATGCACCTTCTGCGCGATGGTGTCGGCGGTGGCGTTGCGGCGCGCCACCTCGATCAGCCCGGGCTGGTTGAGCAGCCGGTCGGCGAGCGCCTTGATGTCGTCGCTGAAGGTGGCGCTGAAGAGCAGGCTCTGCTTCTTCGGCGGCAGGATCGCCAGCACCTTCTTGATGTCGTGGATGAAGCCCATGTCGAGCATGCGGTCGGCCTCGTCGAGGACGAAGATCTCGACGTGCTTCAGGTCCAGCGTGCCCTGCTGGTGGTGGTCGAGCAGGCGGCCCGGCGTGGCGACGAGGATGTCGACGCCCTTGCGCAGCCGGTCGATCTGCGGCTGCATGCCGACACCGCCGAACATCACCATGCTGGTGAGCGGCAGGTACTTGCCGTAGGTGCGCACGCTCTCTTCCACCTGCGCCGCGAGTTCGCGCGTGGGCGTGAGGATGAGGGCGCGGATGGGGATGCGGCCGCGCGCGTCTCGCACGGGCTTGGCCTGCATCAGGCGGTGCAGCATCGGCAGCGTGAAGCCGGCGGTCTTGCCGGTGCCGGTCTGGGCGCCGGCGAGCAGGTCGCCGCCCTTGAGCACCTGCGGGATGGCTTGCGCCTGGATCGGGGTCGGGGTGTCGTAGCCCTGGTCGTGCACGGCACGCAGCAGGGGCTCGGCCAGGCCGAGGTCCTTGAAGTTCATTCGTTTTGTCGGGAGAGACGGCCTGTCGCCCGCTGATTCGGGGCGCCAGTCGCAGGCGTCAGGAAAGGGGTGACCGCGCGAGCGGTGTCGGAAACGACGCCGATGCAGCGACTGGGGTCTGCATCGATGGGGCGCATTGTACCGGCCGCAGCGGGCGGCTGCAGGCGGCGATTAACGTGCCATCGGTCGCGCAATCATTCGCGCAACTCGCGCGCCAACCGCACCACGGTCTTGCCCGCCGTCGGCTGGCGCAGCACCGAAGGCATCACGAGCCAGCAGTCGTCGTAGGGCGTCACGAAGGGCTGGCCACCGTTCCAGCCCAGCACCGTGCCGGCCTTGGGCACGCGCTGGCCGGTGGACCAGCGCTCGGCGAAGCGCACCGGCTCGCCCGGCAGCGCGGTCACCGCCTCGGTGACCTCCAGCACCGTCTGCGAAGGCAGCTTGGGCCGCCACCAGCCGCCGGGCACGTCGAGTTCGTCGACCGTGCCGGCGGCCACGAGGAAGCGGCCCAGCATGTCCAGCGCCACCTCGCGCGCCTTCAGCTCGCCGTGGAAGCCGCATTCGACGAGCAGCGAACGCGAACCGTCGTCGGCATCGCGGCCCCAGCGCCCGTGGTCGCGCAGCCGGCTGCCTTCGGCATGGCCGGCGTCGGCCACCACGAGGGCGGGCGCGCCGATGCGCCGCGCCAGCTCGATGTGGCGCGCCTGCGTGCCGGTGAGCACCAGCGCGGGGCCGGCGTCCTGCATCGAATGCAGGTCCAGCAGCCAGTCGGCGCGCTCAGCAAAGGGCAGCAGTTCGAGCGCGCGCCGCTGTTCCGACGTGGCCGGCGCCGCACGCCAGGCCATCGTGCCCCAGACGCGGTTCAGGTCCTGGTCGACGAAGCGCGACGCGATGAAGCGATCGCGGTCGAAGCGGTCGAACGCGGCCAGGTTGCAGAAGGCCAGCGTGAGCGCGCCGCGGCGCGGCTTCAGCCCCACCTGCAGCGCCGCCAGCACGGCCCAGGCGCCGCACAGCTCGTTCCCGTGGACGAGCGCGGTGACCAGCACCTCGGGGCCGGCGGCGCCGGACTCGAAGCGCCACACGCCCTCGCAGCCGGTGTTGCCGGCACGCCAGGGTCCGAGCTCGGGCTTGGCCAGTTCGAAGGCCGGTGCGGTGGCGGTCTCGTTCATCAGGGGGCCGATGCTAACGGCCCCGCGAAGACGCTTCAGTCGGCAAGGCCGTGGGCCACCGCGTAGCGCGTGAGGCTGGCCACGTCGTGCAGGTCCAGGCGCTGGATCAGCTCGGCGCGGTGGTACTCCACCGTCTTCACGCTCAGGCCCAGTTCGCGCGCGATGAGCTTGTTCGACGCCCCGCGCGCGATGGCGCGCAGCACGTCGCACTGGCGCGGCGTGAGCGGCGTGGCCTTGGGCGCCGGCGCCTCGCCCACCGCGGCGAGCGCCACCTCCGGGCTCAGCCAGGGCCGGCCCGCGGCCACGCTTCGCAACGCGGTGCCCAGTTCGTCGAGCACGAAGTCCTTCGAAACGAAGCCGGCGGCCCCGAGCGCGAGCGCGCGCCGCGCCAGCGCCGCCTCGGCGCGGCCGGTGAGGATGACGACGCGCACCTGCGGGTGCCGCTCGCGCACCAGCGCCGCCACTTCCAGGCCGTCGCGGCCGGGCATGTCCAGGTCCAGCAGCAGCACGTCGGGCGCGCGCTCGGCGCAGGCGGCCAGGCAGCGCTCGCCGTCCTCGACCGCGCCGATGCACTCGAAGCCCGCCAGCTGACCCAGCAGCGCCGTGACGCCCGCACGCACCAGCACCTGGTCGTCGGCCACCATCACGGTCGTCGTCGAATCCTTCACTGACGCATCTTGTTGCCGCATGGTCGAATCTTCGGCGCCGGCAAGGGGCGATTGCGCAGCCGGTTCGTGAACTCCTCCCGCTGACAGATCGCTACACAACTGATGATCGGCACGCAAGCTGCAGACCGCGCACCCCTGCAGGCCGCGGCCGCCGGCCGCTGGTGCATCGGCCAAGGGCGCCTGCAGCTCGACGAAGCGGCGCGCTCGCTGCTCGGCTGCGCCGAATGCGAGACCTCGCTCGACGGCTGGCTCGCGCGCCTGCCCGCCGCCGAGGCCGCGGCGCTCGCCGCCGCGCTCGACAACGCCGCCGCGCCGCTGGCTGCCGTGGTGTCGGTCGCGGGCCGGCAGGTGCTCCTGCGCGGCGCCTTCGCCGACGGCGCCTGGCAGGGTCTGGCGCTCGAACTCCCCGAGCCGCCCGCGAACGCCACGCCGTCGACACGCGACGAACTCTTCGCCGGCGTCAGCCACGAACTGCGCACGCCGCTCAACGCGATCCTCGGCTTCACGCACCTCGCGCGCGCCGAACTGCCGCCGGAGGTGGACCGCAGCCACGTCGACCACATCGAACGCGCCTCGCACCTGATGCTGCGCGTCGTCAACGACCTGCTGGACCTGGTGCGGCTGGAGGCCGGCCGGCTGGAGATCGCGCCCGACCAGCCGCTGGACCTTCACGCGCTCGTGGCGCGCGTGGGCGTGCTCGCCGCCGGCCTGCGCCAGGGCAAGCCGATCCGGCTGTACACCGTGGTCGACCCCGAATGCCCGCAGCACCTGCGCGGCGACGCGGTGCGCGTGGAGCAGGTGCTGGTCAACCTGATCGGCAACGCGCTCAAGTACACCGAACGCGGCAAGGTGGTGCTCGGCGTGAAGCTGCGCGCGCGCCGCGACGACGAAGTGACGCTGCGCCTGTCGGTGTCCGACACCGGCGTCGGCATCGGCCTGGACCACCTGGACCGCATCGGCCGCCCGTTCGAACGTGCCAGCCGGCGCGCCGGCGGCTCGGGCCTCGGCCTCTCGGTCGTGCGGCGGCTGCTGGAACTGCACGGCACGCAGCTGCAGGTGGCCTCGGTCGAAGGCGGCGGCACGATCTGCTGGTTCGACCTCACGCTGGCGCTCGACGCCGCCGCGGTGGCGCCCACGCCGGTGGCCGACACCGTGGTCTTCAGCACCGACCGCCGCTTCGCCGAGACCGTGGCCACGCAGTGGCGCGAGCACGGCCACGCGCTTCGCAACACGGCGCAGGCGAAACGCGCGCGGCGCTGGATCGTCGACGCCGATCTGCCGGAAGCGGCCGAGCGCATCGCGCAGGCGCGGCGCGGCGGGCACGACTGCGTGGTCGCCAGCGCCGGCCCGGCCGCAGCCGGCCGGCCGGCGGTCGACCTGCCGCTGCTGGCCACCAACGTCTTCGCCCGCGCGCGCGTCCACGCGCTCGCCGCCGACCCGCGCGTGGCCGGGCTGCGCGTGATGGTGGTCGAGGACAACGAGCTGAACCGCCAGGTCGTGGCCGGCTTCCTGCGCCACCTGGGCGCCGAAGTCGAACTCTTCCCCGCCGGCGCACCGGCCCTCGCACGGCTGGCCGCGGCGCGCTTCGACGTCGCGCTGCTGGACCTGCAACTCGATCGCGAGAACGGCCTCGAGCTGGCGCAGGCGATGCGCGCCACGCCGGCCGGCGCGGCCCTGCCCCTGGTCTTCCTCAGCGCGCATTTCGAAGAGGAAGACCGCATGACGGCGACCGGCCTGGGTGCGCTGGCCTGCCTCACCAAGCCCTTCGACCCCGACGAGCTGCGGGCGCTGCTGGCGCCGCTGGGGCACGAGCAGGCGGTGCGCGCCCCCGCGCCGGCACCCGCCCTGCACGGTTCGCTGCGCACGCTCTTTGCGCGCCTGTGGCCCGGCCACCGCGAGGCGATCGAACGCGCCGGCGACACCCATGCGCTGCGGCGCGCCGTGCACGCGCTGCGCGGCTCGCTGGCGATGCTGGGCGAGCGCGCCGCGGTGGCGCTGGCGCGCACGGTGGAAGAAGGCCTGCTCGCCGGCCGGCCGGCGACCGCGCTGCCGCTGGCCGCGCTGATCGCCAGCGCCGAGGCCATCGCCCGCGGGTAGACCCACCCGGGTGATCACCCGGGGTCCGCCCCGGGCGGCGCGCCGATGGTGCGCGCACGACCCTCTCTCCAGAATGCCTCTCGAACACACGAGAGGCCCGCGCCCATGGAGATGAACGTTCCCGAACCGGTCCGCCATGCCGCCACCCGTGCCGCCGCCGCCGCGCTGGCGCAGGCGCGCCACGCCGGCGGGCGCCAGGTGCTGTGCTTCAGCGCCGCCGGGTCGACCTACGCGATGGGCATCGCGGCGATCAAGGAGATCATCGAGTACGGCGCGATCACCACGATCCCGCTCATGCCGGCGTTCATCCGCGGGGTCATCAACCTGCGCGGCGCCGTCGTGCCGGTGATCGACCTGGCCGCGCGGCTGGGCTTCGAGCCGGCCGTGCCGAGCCGCCGCACCTGCATCGTGATCGTCGAGATGCACCATGCCGAGGAGCGTTTCGACCTCGGCGTCGTCGTCGACGCCGTGAGCGAGGTGCTCGAGCTCGGCCCCGAGGACCTGGAGCCCGCGCCGAGCTTCGGCGCCGCGATCCGCAGCGACTTCATCGAGGCGATGGCACGCATCCGCGGCCGCTTCGTGATCGTGATGCGCCTGGAGCAGGTGCTCTCGATCGAGGAAGTCTCCGACCTCGCCCGGCTGCGCGGCGAAGCGCGCGTCGACAACCGCGCCTGAGCCCCGCTCCCGGGTCCCGATTGCCCATGGCCTCCCTCACCCGCCGCACCCTGGCCGCCTTCGGCTGGCCGGGCGCGCTGACCGAAGCGGCCCCGGCCGCGACCGCCGGCCCCGACGGCGCCGCCGCGCTGGCGCCTTTGGCGCGTGTGTGGGCGGGCCAGATCGGCGCCGCGGCGGCGCATGGCAGCGAGTCGGTGGACGCGCTGTCGGCCGGCTTTGCGGCCATCGAGAGCCAGCTTGCGCAGGCGCTGCAGGCGGCCGACGAGGCCGCGCGCTCGTTCGGCGGCGACGAAGGCATGGCCGCCGCGGTGGGCGCGGCGCGCGCGCGGCTGCAGCAGGTGCTCTCGCACATCGAATCGGCGGTCGCCGCCAACCACGCGCTGATGGACAGCGTGGGCCAGGCCGTGCAGGCCACGCGCGAACTCGGCGAGACCGCGCATTCGGTCGAGCGCATCGCGCAGATGACCACGCTGCTGTCGATCAACGCCCGCATCGAGGCGGCGCGCGCCGGCCCCGCCGGCCAGGGTTTCGCCGTCGTCGCCGACGAGGTACGAAAGCTGGCCGCCCAGGCGCGCGAGGACTCGCAGGCCATCCTGGGCCGGGTCGAGCGCATCGGCCGCGTCATCGGCGACGCCGCCGCCGCCGCCGAAGGGCTGCGCCGGCGCGACGACGAGCTGATGCAGCGCTGCCGCGACGAGATGTACGAGGTGATCGACGGCTTCGACGGCGGCACCCAGCGCCTGCTCGGCGCCTCCGAGGCGCTGGCCGGCATCGGCCGCGAGACGCGTGCCTCGGTCGCCGACGCGCTGATGCGGCTGCAGTACCAGGACCGCGTGGGCCAGCGCCTGGCGCACGTGCAGGCCAGCGTCGAAGGCCTGGCCGGCACGCTCGAATCCGCAGGCTGGCCGGCCGCCGAAGGCGTGGCCGAGCTCGAAGCCGCGCTGCTGGCCAGCTACACGATGCCCGAGGAAGGCCGCCTGCACCGCGGCGAGTCCGAGCCCCGCGCCGGCGACGACGGCATCGACTTCTTCTGAACGAACCCCCAGGGAGAACCCCGTGTCCAAGAGCGTGCTCATCGTCGACGACTCGAGTTCGGTCCGCACCGTGGTCGGCATCGCGCTGCGCGGGGCCGGCTACGAAGTGCTGGAGGCGAACGACGGCACCCAGGCCCTGCAGCGGCTGGACGGCCGCAAGGTGCACCTGATCATCAGCGACGTGAACATGCCCAACATGGACGGGCTCACGCTGCTGCGCGAGGTGAAGAAACACCCTCAGTACAGGTTCACCCCGGTCATGATGCTGACCACCGAGGGCGGCGAGGACAAGAAGGCGATCGGTCGCGACGAAGGCGCGCGCGCCTGGATGACCAAGCCCTTCCGCCCCGAGCAGATGCTGCTGGCGGTGCAGAAGCTGGTGGCCGCGTGATGGACGTGCGCATCGACCTCGCGGCGGCGCCCGTGCGCCTGCGCTTCGCCGGGCTTCTCACCATCGCGGCGGCGGCTGCCGGCCGCACCGACCTGCTGGCCCTGCTGCCCGAGGTGCCCGTTGGCCCCGTGCAGCTGGACCTGGCCGAGGTGTCCGAGGCCGACGGCGCCGGCGTCCAGCTGGTGATGGCCACCGCCCGCAGCCTGCGCGCCAGCGGCCACGCGCCGCGGCTCGGCCCCTGCAGTCCGGAAGTCCGGTGCGTCACGGAAGCGCTGGGTGTCGCCCTCGAGGAGGCGAACTGATGGCCGGCATCGACCTGGGCCCTGCCTTCGCGGCATTCCTCGTCGAAGGGCGGGAGCTGGCCGAGGCCCTCGAGCAGGGGCTGCTCGCGCTCGAAGCCGGCGCCGACCGCGCCGACGCCGAGACCGTGAACGCGCTCTTCCGTGCCGCCCACACCATCAAGGGCTCGGCCGGCATCGTCGGCATCACGAGCCTGGTGCGCTTCACGCATCACGTGGAGACGCTGCTGGACCGCGTGCGCGCCGGCGAGCCGCTGCTCGACGACGCCATGCTCACGCGCCTCCTGCGCTGCGTGGACCACGTCGGCCGCCTGCTCGACCTGGCCGAGGCCGGCGACACCGAAGGGCAGGCGCTGGTGGCGGCGGAGACGCAGCTGCTGGAAGGCCTGGCCGCCCCGGCGAAGGCCGTCGCCGCCGCGACGCCCGCCACGACACGACGCGAAGCCGGCGGCCGCGTCTTCGCGCTCTTCGGCCGCGACTGCCTGCGCCACGGCATCGACCCGGCGTCCGCGATGCAGTTCATCGCCGAACGCGCCACCCTGGGCCGGCGCGTGCTGCTGGCCGACCGCGTGCCGGCGCTCGAGTCGCTCGACGCCGAGGACTGCTGGCTCGCGCTCGCCTTCGAGATGCAGGACGGCAGCGTCGCGCTGGCGCGCGAGGCCTTCGAGTTCTTCGGCGACGGCACCCTGCTGGCCGCCTGCGAGGCCGGTGACGGCGCCGCCGCCGTGCACGCCGCGCTGCAGCCGCTGCGCGCTGCCGCCGGCGACGAGGCGCTCGCCCCCTGGCGCGAAGCCGGCCTGCTGAGCGAAGCCGAATGGCTGGGCCGCGACGAGGAGACCCGCCTCACCGTCGCGACGCCGGCCGCCGCCAGCGTGGCGACGAAGGCCGCCGCCGCGCCGCGCTTCCTGCGCGTGCCGGCCGACCGGCTCGACGAGCTCATCGTCCAGGTGGGCGAACTCGTGATCGCCGGCGCCAGC
Source organism: uncultured Rubrivivax sp. (assembly GCA_964454485.1). Classification (GTDB taxonomy): domain Bacteria; phylum Pseudomonadota; class Gammaproteobacteria; order Burkholderiales; family Burkholderiaceae_C; genus Rubrivivax. The sequence goes on along the minus strand of CAYVXO010000142.1, from coordinate 7,526 downwards.
GTCGACGTGCTGGCGCGCGAGACGCGCCACGCCCGGCTGCAGGAAGCGGTGGGCCAGCTGGCGCAGCTGATCGACGGCATCCAGTCGGGCACGCTGCAGCTGCGCATGGTGCCGGTGGGCGAGACCTTCAACCGCTTCCAGCGCGTGGTGCGCGACGTCGCGCTCGACCTCGGCAAGGACATCGCACTCGAGATCGTGGGCGGCGACACCGAGCTCGACAAGGCGATGGTCGAACGCATCGGCGACCCGCTGATGCACCTGGTGCGCAACGCCATGGACCATGGCCTGGAAACGCCCGCCGAGCGGCTGGCGCAGGGCAAGCCGGCGCAGGGCACGCTGCGGCTGCGTGCCTTCCACGACTCCGGCAACGTGGTCATCGAGGTCAGCGACGACGGCCGCGGCCTCGGGCGGGAGCGCATCGTGGCCAAGGCGGTGGAGCGCGGGCTCGTCGCCGGCGGCGAAGGCCTGTCGGACCACGAGGTCTGGCAGCTCGTCTTCGAGCCCGGCTTCTCCACCGCCGAGCAGGTGACCAGCCTCTCCGGCCGCGGCGTCGGCATGGACGTGGTGAAGAAGAACGTGGAGGCGCTGCGCGGCGCCATCACGCTGGCCAGCCAGCCCGGCCAGGGCACGCTGGTGCAGCTGCGGCTGCCGCTCACGCTGGCCATCATCGACGGCTTCATGGTCGGGGTGGCCGACCAGCGCTTCATCGTTCCGCTGGACCTGGTGGTCGAGTGCATCGAGCTGCCGGCCGAAGCGCTCGGCATCGAGTCGCCGCGCTACCTGAACCTGCGCGGCCAGGTGCTGCCCTACGTGGACCTGCGCACGCACTTCGGCATCGAAGGCGCGGCCGTCAGGCGGCCCAGCGTGGTCGTGGTGCGCTCCGGCGAGCTGCGCACCGGCCTGCTGGTGGACGCGCTGCACGGCGAGATCCAGACCGTCATCAAGCCGCTGTCGCGCATCTTCCGCCACCTGCGCTCCGTCAGCGGCACCAGCATCCTGGGCAGCGGCGAGATCGCCTTGATCCTGGACGTCCACCGGCTCGTGCAGGGCTCGGTGGACCGCGCGGCGCGCCAGGCCGTGCCCAACCCCCTCAACACCAACCACTGACACCGGGACGAATACGACATGGGTGCCCTCGATCTCTTTCTCTTCCAGCAACACGAACAGATCGCGCAGTGGTCCGACGAGGCCCTGGCCGCGATCGCGCGCGGCGAGAGCGTGGCCGCGCTCGACGCCACGCCCTTTTCCGGGCGCACGCGCCGGACGGCCGAGTTGCTGAACGGCTGGCGCCACGTGGTCGCGGGGCTGCGGCAGGAACTCCAGCAGGCGCGCGAAGAGACGGCTGCGGTGCGCGCCGAGGCGGGGCAGCGCTTCCGCGTGCAGGAAGAGCAGTCCGCCGGCGAGCTTCAGGCGCTGCGCGACGAGCTTGCGCAGGTGCAAGGCAGGCTCGCGATGAGCAGCGGCGCGCTCGAACGCCTGACCGGCAACGTGATGCTGGCCGACGCCGAGCACCGCATCGTCTTCGTCAACCCCTCGGTGCAGGCCATGCTGGCCGCCTCCGAAGGCGAACTGCGCCGTCACCTGCCGAATTTCGATTCGCGCACGCTGGTGGGCAGCAGCATCGACATCTTCCACCGCAATCCGGCGCACCAGCGCACGATGCTGGAACGGCTGGACGGCACGCACCGCACCGAGATCACGATCGGCGCCGTCACCTTCGGGCTCATCGCGAACCCGGTTCGCGGCGCGGACGGCCGGCGCATCGGCACCGTCGTCGAATGGTGCGACCGCACGGCCGAGATCGCGGCCGAGAAGGTGGCGCTGGACAACACCCGGGTGCGCACCGCTCTCGACGGTTGCACCACGAACGTGATGATTGCCGACCGCGACGGCGTCATCGTCTACCTCAACCGCTCGGTGGCCGACATGCTGGCGCGCAACGAGGCCGAGCTGCGCAAGTCGCTGCCGCGCTTCGACGCCGCGCGCCTGGTCGGGGAGAACTTCGACGTCTTCCACCGCAACCCCGCGCACCAGCGCAACCTGCTCGAGCACCTGCGCACGACGCACCGCACCGAGATCAAGGTCGGCGCGCTGCACTTCTCGCTCATCGCCACGCCGATCCTGGACGCCGCCGGCAACCGCGCCGGCACGGTGGTCGAGTGGAAGGACCGCACCGGCGAAGTGCAGGTCGAGCGCGACGTTTCCGCGGTGGTGGCCGCGGCCGCGCAGGGCGACTTCAGCGGCCGCATCGCGACCGAGGGCAAGGACGGTTTCTTCCTGCAGCTGTCCGAGCGCATCAACCAGCTGCTGGGCACGGCGGACACCGGTCTGGCCGACGTGGCGCGGGTGCTGGCGGCGCTGGCGCGCGGCGACCTGGCGGAACGCGTGACGGCCGACTACGGCGGCGCCTTCGGCCGGCTGAAGGACGACGCCAACCAGACCGTGCAGACGCTGGACCGCGTCCTCGGCGAGATGAACGCATCGCTCGGCGCGATGGCCTCGGGCGACCTGACGCACGTTCTCGACAAGCCCATGCCCGGCGTCTTCGAGACGCTGCGCGAATCGGTGAACGCCACGCTGGCGCGGCTGCAGCAGGTGATCACCGAGGTGCGCAGCAACGCCGAGTCGCTGGCTTCGGCGGCGACGCAGATCAGCGGCACCTCGCAGAGCCTCTCGCAGGGCGCCAACGAGCAGGCCGCCAGCGTGGAGGAGACCTCGGCCTCGGTCGAGCAGATGACCGCCTCCATCGGCCAGAACGCCGAGAACGCCAAGGTCACCGACGGCATGGCGCGCAAGGCCGCCGGCGAGGCCACCGAAGGCGGCCAGGCGGTGGGCAAGACGGTGGAGGCGATGAAGTCGATCGCCAACAAGATCGGCATCATCGACGACATCGCCTACCAGACCAACCTGCTGGCGCTCAACGCGGCCATCGAGGCGGCGCGCGCCGGCGAGCACGGCAAGGGCTTCGCGGTCGTCGCCGCCGAGGTGCGCAAGCTGGCCGAACGCAGCCAGGTGGCGGCGCAGGAGATCGGCGAGCTGGCCTCCGGCTCCGTGAAGACGGCCGAGAGCGCGGGCGCGCTGCTGGCCGAGATCGTGCCCGCGATCCGCAAGACCAGCGACCTGGTGCAGGAGATCACCGCCGCCAGCGACGAGCAGAGCACCGGCGTGGCGCAGATCAACACCGCGATGAGCCAGCTCACCCAGCTCACGCAGCAGAACGCCGCCGGCAGCGAGGAGCTGGCCGCCACCGCCGAGGAGATGACCGCCCAGGCCGAGAAGCTGCGCCAGCTGATGGCCTTCTTCCGCACCGACGAGGGCGAGGCCGTGCCCGCCGCCGCCGCGCGCGAGCTGCCGCGCCGCCAGGCGGCGCCGGCCGCCGGGCCCGCGGCCGACGAAGGCAAGTTCCGCCGCCAGCGCGCCGCCCGCTGAGGACCCGCCGCGATGACCGGTTCCACCATCACCGACGGCGAGTTCGAACGCCTCCGCCGCTTCTTCATGGCCGCCTCGGGCATCCGGCTGGCGGACACGAAGAAGGTGCTGGTGTGCGGCCGGCTCGCCAAGCGCCTGCGCGAGCTGGGGCTGGCCAGCTACCGCGCCTACCTGGACTTCATCGAGGCGCCGGCCGGGCGCGCCGAGCGCCAGACCGCGGTCGACCTGCTCACCACCAACGAGACCCACTTCTTCCGCGAGCCGCGCCACTTCGAGTTCCTGCGAGCACAGCTGAAGGCGCCCGCGCTGCGCGGGCGTGCCGGCACGCTGCGCGTGTGGAGCGCCGCCTGCTCCAGCGGCGAGGAGCCCTACAGCCTGGCGATGACGCTGGCCGAAGAACTGGGCGACCGGCCGTGGGAGGTGTTCGCCTCCGACCTGTCCACCCGCGTGCTGGAGGATGCGCGCGCGGGCATCTACGGCGAGCAGCGCGCGTCCGAGGTGCCGCCGGCGCTGGCGCGCAAGTACCTGCTCGAAGGCATCGACGAGTACGCCGGCCGCTACCGTGTGGACGGCGCCTTGCGCCAGCGCACCCGCTTCGCGCAGATCAACCTGATGGAGCCGCTGCCGGCGATGGAGCCGTTCGACTTCGTCTTCCTGCGCAACGTGCTCATCTACTTCGACACGCCGGCCAAGAAGCGCATCGTCGAATCGGTGGCGCAGCGCATCCGGCCCGGTGGGCTGCTGTTCATCGGCCATGCCGAGACGCTCTCGGGCGTGACCGACGTGCTCGCCGGCGTGGTGCCCACCATCTACCGCAAGAGCGCATGAACGCCACCGCCACCCCGGCGCGGCGCCGCCGGCCCTACCTGCCGCAGCTGGTGACCACCGGCGTCGTCGACGACGACGCGCTCGGCCAGCGCGGCGTCTTCCTGCGCCCGGGCGACTGGGTGTTCGGGCGCGGCACGATGCGCGTGTCCACGCTGCTGGGGTCCTGCGTGGCGCTGGTGCTGTGGTCGCCGCGCCTGCGCGCCGGCGCCGCCTGCCATTGCCTGCTGCCGCAGCGCCCGGGCGGCGGCACGGCGCTGCTCGACGGGCGCTACGGCAGCGACGCCGCGCGCTGGATGGAACAGCGCTTCGCCGACGCCGGCTGCAGCGCCGGCGAACTGCAGGCTTCGCTGGCCGGCGGCGCGAGCAGCGGCAACGCCGGCATCGGCCCGGCCAACATTGCCTGGGCGCAGCAATGGGCGGCCGAGCGCGGCATCGCCTTCGCCCAGCAGGACGTGGGCGGACGCGTGGTGCGCCGCGTCACCTTCAACCTGGCCGACGGCAGCCTGACCGTGGCCCATGGCGGCCGCCTGGCGGCCGGGGAAAACTGACATGAACCGCCCGACCATCGGCGTGATGGTGATCGACGACTCGGCCGTGGTGCGCCAGGTCGTCGGCCGCCTGTTCGCCACCGAGCCCGGCTTCGAGCTGCTGGGCGCCCATTCCGACCCGGTGTTCGCGCAGCGCGCGCTGGCGCAGGCGCCGCGCTGGCCCGACGTGATCGTGCTCGACGTCGAGATGCCGCGCATGGACGGCATCACCTTCCTGCGCTGGCTGATGGCGACGCGGCCGACGCCGGTGGTGATCTGCTCCACCCTCACCACGCGCGGCGCGCCGACCACGCTGGAGGCGCTGCAGGCGGGTGCCTTCGAGATCGTCGAGAAGCCCGGCACCGGCCTGCGCGAGCACCTGCAGGCGCAGGGCCGCCACCTGCAGGACGTGGCGCGGCAGGCCGCCGGCGCCAACCTGCAGGCGCTGGCGCGCCGCCGTGCGCCGCGCGAGGCGGGCGAACCGGTGCGTACGGCCGCGCCGCGCGCCATGGTGCAGACCACCGACCGCATCGTCGCCATCGGCACCAGCACCGGCGGCACGCAGGCGCTGGAAGACCTGCTCGGCCGGCTGCCGCTGGACGCGCCCGGCATCGTGGTGGTGCAGCACATGCCGGAACACTTCACCCAGGCCTTCGCCGACCGGCTGGACCAGGCGTGCGCGATCCGCGTGCGCCAGGCCACCGACGGCGAACGTGTGCTGGCCGGGCAGGCGCTCATCGCCCCCGGCGGCCGCCACCTGCAGGTGCGGCGCCAGGGCGCCTACTACTACACCGTCGTCAAGGACGGTCCGCCGGTGAGCCGCCACCGGCCGAGCGTGAACGTGCTCTTTTCCAGCGTGGCGCAGGCGGCCGGGCGCAACGCCACCGGCATCATCATGACCGGCATGGGCGACGACGGCGCGCGCGGGCTGCTGGAGATGAAGCAGGCCGGCGCCAACACCTGTGCGCAGGACGAGGCCAGCTGCGTGGTCTTCGGCATGCCGCGGGAGGCGATCAAGGCCGGCGCGGTCGACGAGGTGCTGCCGCTTTCGCGCCTGCACGAGGCGGTGACCGGCCGGCCCCGCGTGCGCGCCGGCAGCGCGGCGGCGGCGTAGGCGACAATACGGGGTGTTACGGCGCCGCCCGCGGGCGGCGTCTGCGCTTTTCCCCTTTCCGAATCGACACCCCATGGCCCAATACGTCTTCACCATGAACCGCGTCGGCAAGATCGTGCCGCCGAAGCGGCAGATCCTGAAGGACATCAGCCTGTCCTTCTTCCCCGGCGCGAAGATCGGCGTGCTCGGCGTCAACGGCAGCGGCAAGAGCACGCTGCTGAAGATCATGGCCGGGCTGGACAAGGAGATCGAAGGCGAGGCGGTGCCGATGCCCGACCTGAAGATCGGCTACCTGCCACAGGAACCGCAGCTGGACCCCGACGAGACGGTGCGCGAAGCGGTGGAAAAGGGCATCGGCGGCGTGCTGGCCGCCAAGAAGCGGCTCGACGAGGTCTACGCCGAATACGCCGAGCCCGACGCCGACTTCGACAAGCTGGCCGCCGAGCAGGCGGAACTGGAAGCCATCATCGCCGCCGCCGGCAGCGAGAACACCGACCTGCAGCTGGAGATGGCGGCCGACGCGCTGCGCCTGCCCCCGTGGGACGCGGTGATCAAGAACCTCTCCGGCGGCGAGAAGCGGCGCGTGGCGCTGTGCCGCCTGCTGCTTTCGAAGCCGGACATGCTGCTGCTGGACGAGCCCACCAACCACCTGGACGCCGAGAGCGTGGAGTGGCTGGAGCATTTCCTGCAGCGCTTCCCCGGCACCGTGGTGGCGATCACCCACGACCGCTACTTCCTGGACAACGCGGCCGAGTGGATCCTCGAACTCGACCGCGGCCAGGGCATCCCCTGGAAGGGCAATTACTCCGACTGGCTGGACCAGAAGGAAAAGCGCCTGGAAGTCGAGCAGAAGAAGGAAGACGCGCGCATCAAGGCGATGAAGGAAGAGCTCAAGTGGGTGCGCAGCAACAGCAAGGCGCGCCAGACCAAGAGCAAGGCCCGCCTGGCGCGCTTCGAGGAACTGAGCGACGTCGAATACCAGCGCCGCAACGAGACCAACGAGATCTTCATCCCCGTGGCCGAGCGCCTGGGCAACGAGGTCATCGAGTTCAAGAACGTCACCAAGAGCTTCGGCGACCGGATGCTCATCGACAACCTGAGCTTCAAGGTGCCGGCAGGCGCGATCGTCGGCATCATCGGCCCCAACGGCGCCGGCAAGTCCACCCTCTTCCGCATGATCCAGGGCCAGGAGAAGCCCGACAGCGGCGAGGTGCTGATCGGCAAGACGGCCAAGGTCACCTTCGTCGACCAGAGCCGCGACAGCCTGGCCGCCGACAAGACGGTCTGGGAAGACGTTTCCGGCGGCCTGGACAACATCACCGTCGGCCAGTTCGTGATGCCCAGCCGTGCCTACCTGGGGCGCTTCAACTTCAAGGGCAACGACCAGCAGAAGCTGGTGGGCAACCTCTCCGGCGGCGAGCGCGGCCGCCTGCACCTGGCCAAGACGCTGGCCCAGGGCGGCAACGTGCTGATGCTGGACGAACCGTCGAACGACCTCGACGTGGAAACGCTGCGTGCGCTGGAAGAGGCGCTGCTCGAATTCGCCGGCAGCGCGATGATCATCAGCCACGACCGCTGGTTCCTGGACCGCATCTGCACCCACATCCTGGCCGCCGAAGGCGACAGCC
>CAYVXO010000141.1:0-15881 GCA_964454485.1 uncultured Rubrivivax sp. | reverse complement strand
CGCCGCCGGGCGCGCCGCCGGCGCCTGGCGGCGCGGGCGCGAGCGGGCGGCGGTCTTCAGCGTCTGCAGCAGCTCGCGGCGCGACTCCTCCAGGAACTGGCGCAGCCCCATGCGCGGCTTGGCGACCACGGCCACCGCGCCGGCGGCGAGCGCGTCCAGCGCCATCGTGCTGCCCTTCTCGGTGAGGGTGGAGCAGATCACGGTGGGCACCGGGGACTCCTCCATCAGCTGGCGCAGGAAGGTCAGGCCGTCCATGCCCGGCATCTCGATGTCCAGCAGCAGCACGTCGGGGCGCTCGCGTCGGATCATCGGCGCGGCGATCAGCGGGTTGGGCGCGCTGCCGGCGAGCGCCACCTCGGGGTCGTCCTTGATGAGGTGCTGCAGCGTCTGCCGCACGACGGCCGAATCGTCGACCACGAAGACCCGGATCGTCACTGCGCTTCCTCCTGCACCGGCATCGCCCGCACCTCGGGGTCGCCGGGGCCGATGGTCCACGCCAGCTTGCGGTAGGCGCTGCCGCCCACGTCGTGCACCAGCACGCGCACGCCGGCGGCTTCGAGCGCGTCGCGCGCCCAGCGTGCGTTGCGCTCGCCGACATGGCCGCCGCGCATCAGCGCCGGGAACATGTTGCCGCCACCGTAGACGTAGGCCTGGCACAGCCGCGGCGTGATGCCGCGCGCCACGAGCTGCCGGAACATCGACTGCAGCGCGGCCTGGCCGTAGTGGCTGTCGGCGGCGCCGCGCCCGCCGTCGCTCTCGCCGGTGTGCACCACGTGGCACATCGTGCCCACGGTGCGGCGCGGGTCGGTCAGCACGATGGCGATGCACGATCCCAGCAGCGTCTCCAGCCGGTCGCCGCGTTCGCCGCAGGCCACGTCGCCCGGGTGCAGCACGACCGCGCGGCTCACGACGCCACCTTGCGGAACGCGCCCGGCGCCAGCGCCTGCAGCGGCGTGCGGCAGGGCACGCGGCCTTCGGCGGTGCCCAGGAAGAACAGCCCGCCCGGGCGCAGCTGCGAGAGCACGCGGTCGACCACCTGGACCTTGGTCGGGAGGTCGAAGTAGATCAGCACGTTGCGCAGGAAGACGGCGTCGAAGGGCCCCAGCGGCTCGATCGGCTGCATCAGGTTGAGCTGGCCGAAGCGCACGTGCGAGCGCAGGTGCGGCTTCATCTGCACCAGCCCTTCGGCCGCGCCTTCGCCGCGCAGGCAATGGCGGCGCAGGCGCTCCTCGTCCACGTGGCGCAGCCGCTCGGCCGGGTAGGTGGCCTCGAGCGCGGAACGCAGCACGCGGTCGCTGATGTCGGTGCCCAGCACGCGCCAGTCGGTGCCGATGCGGCCGACCTGCTGCGCCTCGTGCGCCAGCATCGCCACCGTGTAGGCCTCGTCGCCGAACGAGGAGGCCGCGCTCCACACCGAGAGCGAGCGCGGCCGCGTGCGGTCCCACTCGCGCACCAGAAGGTCGAAGTGCGCCGGCTCGCGGAAGAAGTAGGTCTCGTTGGTGGTGAGCAGGTCCACCGCCATCTGGAACTCGCCGCCGCCGTCGGCCTCGACGAGGTCGAAGTAGTCGTCGTAGTCCTCCAGGCCCAGGCGCGCCAGGCGCGGGCCCAGGCGGGAGGCGACGAGCGGCTTCTTTTGGTCGCCGAAGGCCATGCCCACGGTCTCGTGCATCAGCGCGCAGATGCGCCTGAAGCTGGCGTCGCGCAGCTCGGGCATCAGGCGGCCACCGGTTCGGCGCCGGCTTCGCAGAGCGCGGCCAGCTCGCCGATGTCGCAGGCGCGCTCGGGCTCCAGCAGCAGCACGAAGCGGCCGCGCACCTTGGCGACGGCGCGGATGAACTCGCGCGCGATCGGGGTGCCGAAGGCGGGCGGCGGCTCGGTGGCGGCGGCGTCGATCTCGACGACCTCGCTCACCGCGTCGACCAGCAGGCCGATCTCGCTGCGCTCGCCGGCCAGGGTGGCGTCGTAGACGACGATGCAGCTCTTCTTGCCCACCCGCGCCGGCGCGTGGCCGAAGCGGGCGTGGAGGTCGATCACCGGCACCACCGCGCCGCGCAGGTTGATCACGCCGCGCACGAAGCCGGGCATCAGCGGCACCGGCGTCATCGGCCCGACCTGGATGATCTCGCGCACGCCGCGGATCTCGAGCGCGCAGGCGTGCGCGCCGAGGCTGAAGCCCAGCACCTGGGTGCCGCCGGGCGCTTCGTCGCTGGCCATGGCGGCGCTTCCTCAGTAGGGCCGGAAGTTGCCGTTGGCCACGCGCTGCGGGCGCGGCGCCGGGGCCGCCGCGGCGCGGGCCGCGCCGCGCATCGGCGAGTTCGGCGCGCGGCGCTCGTGGCGCGGCGCGGCCTCGGGCTCGGCGGGGCCGCCGAAGAACGAGATCGACTGCTGCAGCTGTTCGGCCTGGCCCGAGAGTTCCTCGGAGGTGGCGGCCAGTTCCTCGGAGGCGCTGGCGTTCTGCTGCGTGGCCTTGCTCAGCTGGCCCATCGCGCCGCCGATCTGGGTGACCGACTGGCTCTGCTCGGCCGAGGCGGCGGCGATCTCCTGCACCAGCTCGCTCGTCTTCTGGATCGAGGGCACGATCTCGCCCAGCAGCTTGCCGGCGCGTTCGGCCGTGCTCACGCTCTCGGTGGCGAGGTCGCCGATCTCCTTGGCCGCTTCCTGGCTGCGCTCGGCCAGCTTGCGCACCTCGGCGGCGACGACCGCGAAGCCCTTGCCGTGCTCGCCGGCGCGCGCCGCCTCGATGGCCGCGTTGAGCGCCAGCAGGTTGGTCTGGTAGGCGATGTCGTCGACGATGCTGATCTTGGCCGCGATCTGCTTCATCGCGCCCACCGTCTGCATCACCGCCTGGCCGCCTTCGCCGGCTTCCTTGCTGGCCTTGGTGGCCATGCTGTCGGTGACGCGCGCGTTGTCGCTGTTCTGGGTGATGCTGGCCGACATGGCGTCGATCGAGGCGGTGGTCTCCTCCACCGAGGAGGCCTGCTCGCTGGCCGCCTGCGACAGGCTCTGCGCGGTCGCGCTCACCTGGCTGGCGGCGCCGGTCAGCTGCTCGGCGGCGGCACGCACCTCGTCGATGATCGAGGCCAGCTTGTCGCAGCTGGTGTTGGCGTCGTTCTTCACCTGGTCGAAGATGCCGCCGGCTTCGCGCGTGATGCGCTGGCTCAGGTCACCGGCGGCCAGGGCCGAGAACACGCGGCCCACGTCCTCGATGATGGCGGCCAGCGCCTCGCTGGTGGCGTTGGCGTCCTGCTTCACCTGGCCGAAGGTGCCGGCGTAGTCGCGCGTGATGCGCTGGCTCAGGTCGCCGGCGGCGAGCGCGCCGAAGACGCGGCCGACGTCGCCGAAGATCACGCCGGTGGTCTCCATCAGCGTGTTCACGCCCGCGCACAGCTCGGCGATCGGGCCCGACTTGCCTTCCAGCGGGATGCGCTGCGCCAGGTCGCCGTCGCGCGCCGCCGAGGTCACCTTCTGCGCCTGCTCGACGGCTTCGCGCAGCATGCGCGTCGCCCGCACCTCCTCGGTCACGTCGGTGGCGATCTTGACGATCTTGTTCACGCGGCCCATCTCGTCCTTGACCGGCGCGTAGACGGCCTGGATCCAGGCCTCGCCGCCGCCCTTGGTCAGGCGGCGGAAGACGCCCTTCTGGGCCTGGCCGGCGTTGAGCTGGCGCCAGAACTCCGCGTAGGCCGGGGCGTTGGCGTCGGCGGCGTCGACGAACATGCGGTGGTGGCGGCCGCGCACCTCCTCGGGCTGGTAGCCCAGCAGCTGCAGGAAGTTGCGGTTCGCGTCGATGACGGTGCCGTCGAGCTGGAACTCGATGTAGGCGTACGAGGTGTCGATCGCCGCCAGGATGCCGCGCGCGTTCTGGCGCTCGATCTCGGCTTCGGTGATGTCGTAGCGCACGCCCAGGTACTTCATGGGCTTGCCGTTCTCGCCCAGGACGGGGGCGATCACCGCGTCCACATAGTAGGGCGTGCCGTCCTTCGCGCGGTTCTTGATGATGCCGCGGAACATCTCGCCGCGCCCGATCGTCTGCCACATCTTCTTGAAGACGTCCTTGGGCATGTCGGGGTGGCGCGTGGTGTTGTGCGGCTGCCCGATCAGCTCCTCGCGGCCGTACTTCGAGATCTCGATGAACTTCTCGTTGACGCTGAGGATGTCGCCCTTCTTGTCCGCCTCCGAGACGATGCTCGTGACGTTCATGATGGCGGTGCGCACCTTCAGCTCGGACTCCACCTCCTCCAGGCGCGCGGCCAGGCGGACGCGCTCGGCCTCGGCGGCCTGGTGGGCCTGCTCGAGCTTCTGCACCTTCTGGAAAGCCTCCTCGAGTTCCGGGCCGGCCGCGATGCGGGCGAGCCACGACGGGCTGGGCTGGTTCATGACGCTTGTCCTTCTGTCTGGGTGTTGCGGGGGGCGGAAGAGGTTGCGGAAGCGGGTGCGGAAGCGGGAAGGGCGCGGCCCGGCGCCTGCTGCGACTGGCGCGCGAGCGCGACGACGTCGAAGATGAGCGCCACCTCGCCGTTGCCCAGGATCGAGGAGCCGCTGATGCCGCGCAGGCTCCTGAACATGCGGCCGAGCGGCTTGATCACGGTCTGGTGCTGGCCGAGCAGCTGGTCCACGCGCACGCCGAAGCGGCGGCCGTCGGCCTGCAGCACGACGACGCTGCTGCGCTCGGGCTCGGGGCCTTCGAGCGCGTAGAGCGCCCGCAGGCCCACCACCGGCAGCATCTGGCCACGCAGCTCGACGAAGCCGCGGCCGCGCGAATCGGCGGCTGGCGCGCCGCGGTGCTCGATCACCTCCACCACCGATTCCAGCGGGAAGATGAAGCGCGAGGCGCCGACGCCGACCAGGAAGCCGTCGATGATGGCCAGCGTGAGCGGCAGGCGGATCTCCATCCGGCTGCCCTGGCCTTCGGTGCTGTGGATCGTGATGCTGCCGCGCAGCGCCTCGATGTTGCGGCGGACCACGTCCATGCCGACGCCGCGGCCGGAGAGGTTGGTCACCTTCTCGGCGGTGGAGAAGCCGGGCTCGAAGATCAGGCGCAGGATGGCGTCGTCCTCGGGCACCGTGCCGGGCTCGACGAGGCCGCGCTCCCAGGCGCGCTGCAGCACCTTCTGGCGCACGATGCCGCGCCCGTCGTCGACGATGGCGATGACGATGTTGCCCGACTCGTGGCAGGCCGACAGCGTGAGCCGGCCCTGCGCCGGCTTGCCGGCGGCCGTGCGCTGGGCCGGCGTTTCCAGCCCGTGGTCGAGCGCGTTGCGCACCAGGTGCATCAGCGGGTCGGCGATGCGTTCGACGACCGACTTGTCGAGCTCGGTCTCGCCGCCGTCGATCTCCAGAGCGACGACCTTGACGAGTTCGGACGCGGTGTCGCGCAAGACGAGGCGGAAGCGCGAGAAGGTCTCGCCGATCGGCACCATGCGCAGCTGCAGCGTGCCGTTGCGGATCTCCTCCACCAGGCGCGTGATCTGCTCGTTGGCCTCGACCAGCGCGCCCTGGCGCGTGCCGCGCGCCAGCAGCGAGGCGCCGGCGCTCGCGATCACCAGTTCGCCCAGCAGGTTGATCACCGCGTCCAGCCGGTCGGCCTGCACGCGGATGTAGCGGCCGTCCTCGCCGCCGCCGGCGGCTTCGCGCCGGCGCTGCTGCTTGCCCAGCGCCGCGTCCACCACCTGCGGTGCCAGGCCGGCGGCGTGCTGCAGCACCTCGCCGAGCGGGCGCGTGCCGCCTTCGGCGGCCTGCTGCGCGAGCCCGCGTTCCAGCTGCGCCGGCGAGACCGCGCCCACGCCGACCAGGATCTCGCCCAGCCGCGGCGAGTCGGGCAGGGCGGCGATCTGCTCGGCCAGCGCGCTGGCGCTGCGCGCCGGCTCGCCGATCGAGAGCTCGCAGTCGTCGCGCACGAAGCTGAAGGCGCCTTCGATCGCATCGCGCGCGGCGGCGGTCTCGAGCCAGAAGTCGAAGGCCAGGTGGCAGGTCTCGGGGTCCAGCGCGTCCAGCGCCGGCACCGCCGCCTCGTCGCAGGCCATCGCCTGCAGCGTGCCCAGCGAACGCAGGTAGTTCAGGATCGCCAGCGGGTCCATGCCGTTGCGGAAGGTCTCGGCGCCGAAGCGCACCGCCAGGTGCCAGCGGCGCGTGCCGGCGGCCGGTGCGGGCGCGGCCGGGGCCGAGGCCGGGTTCGCCGCGGCGCCGCAGGCCTGCTGCAGCCGCCGCACCAGCGCTTCGCGTGCTTCGGTGCGGCCGTCGTCGGCGTTCGGGTCCTGCGCCTGGTCCACGAGGCCGCGGATCTCGTCCTTGCAGGCCAGCAGCAGGCTGCCGAGCGCGGCGTCGAGCACCAGCTCGCCTTCGCGCAGGCGGTCGAGCAGGGTCTCCACGTGGTGCGTGAAGCCGACCACGCGGTCCAGGCCGAAGAGGCCCGCCGAGCCCTTCACGGTGTGCGCGCAGCGGAACAGCGCGTCCAGCAGTTCGCGGTCGCCGGGCGCGTCTTCCAGTTCCAGCAGCAGCTGCTCCAGCTGTTCGAGCTGCTCGTGCGCTTCGCTCACGAAGGCGGGCAGCGCCTCGGCGATGAAGCCCAGGTCCATCTCGGGGCCATTCATTGCGGGGCTCCCGCCGGTTCGCCGGCCAGCATCGCGCCCAGGCCGAGCACCTCGCAGGCCGCGGCCAGGGTGGCGCTGCAGGGCTCGACGACGAGCGGCTGCCCGCGCGCCGCGCAGCTGCGCGCCAGCGCCAGCAGCAGCTGCGCGCCGGCGCCGTCCACCTCGGCGACGGCACCACCGTCGGCCTGCGCGCGCGCTTCGGCCGGGTCCAGCGTGGCCAGCCAGGCCGACCACGATTCGCGCAGCTCGCCCACCGTGTAGATGGTCAGCTCGCCGGCCAGGGTCAGGGCGCCGGCCATCAGGCCACCACCAGCTTGGCCACCGCGTCCAGCAGCTGCGGCGGGTTGAAGGGCTTGACGATCCAGGCCTTGGCGCCGGCGGCGCGGCCGGCTTCCTTCTTGGCCTGCTGGTCCTCGGTGGTCAGCATGATCACCGGCGTGAAGCGGTGGCGCGCGTGCTGCTTGAGCGCGGTGACGAAGCCGATGCCGTCCAGGCGCGGCATGTTCACGTCGCTGATGATCAGGTTCACGCGGCCGGCCTTGTCGAGCGCCTCCAGTGCCTCCTGGCCGTCGCCGGCCTCCAGCACGTCGTAGCCGGCGCGGCTGAGCGCCAGGCGCACCACGGTGCGCAGCGAAGAGGAGTCGTCGACGACGAGGATGGTCTTGGCCATGCGGGGTCTGTCCTTCGTGCTCAGAAGAAGGTGGTCTCGCTCGACGCCGGGGCGGCGCCGCCGCTGGGGCCGCCGGCGCGCTGTTCCTGCGTCGTGTAGCCCTCGGTCACGAGGGCCTGCCATTCGGCGGCGTCGGGGGCGCAGCCTTCGGCCGCGGCCCGGTGCAGGCGCGCCGCGGCCTGCGTCATCGAGTGGCCCACCTGGTCCAGGATCTGCTGCACGCGGTCCTGGAACTGGAAGGCCACCATCAGCTGCTCGACCTGGGCGCGCACCGCCTGGCCGCGCCGGCGCAGTTCGTCGGCGCGCGCGTTGAGCTCGCCGACCGTGCCCTCGACCTGGCCGACGACGCGGCGCACGGTCTGCTCGGAGACCTCGATCGCCCGCGCGTCGGCCTTCGCGCCCAGGTCCGCCTGGCCCAGCGTCTCGGCCATGCGGTCGGCGAAGCTGCGCACCTCCTCGCCGATGCGCTGGCCAGTGGCGCCGGACTCGGTCGACAGGCGCCGCACCTCGGCGGCGACGACGGCGAAGCCGCGGCCGTCGGCACCGGCGCGCGCCGCCTCGATGGCGGCATTGATCGACAGCAGGTTGGTCTGGCGCGCGATCTTGGCCACATCCTCGGCCATCGCGCCCAGCTGAGCCGAACCGGCGGCCAGCGTGCGCACCGACTGCGTCACCGCGTCGCGCGAACGCACGAAGGCCTGCAGCTGCTCGATCAGCCCGTGCAGCTGTGATTCGCAGTCGGCCAGCAGGCCGGCGCGCTGCTCCAGCGTGCCGGCATCGGGCGTACCGCCGTCGGCCACCCCCGTGGCGTCCAGCTGCGAGAGGATGGCGTCGAAGCCTTCGAGCAGGCGGGCGGTGGCGTCGCGCATCTGGCCCTGCGCGGTGCCCAGGTGCTGGCTCCACAGGTGCGCGGCCTCGTCCAGCCGCTCGGCCATCTGCAGGGCCAACCCTTGCGCCTCGTCGCCGGAGGGTGCCGCGGTCCGCTGGACCCGGCGGCGCCACCACGCGCGCCAGCCGCCCGTGGGGGCGGGCGCGGGGCCGATGGCGGGGCCCCAGGGCGAGGTTTGCGTTGTCATGGGTCGGTGATGGGCTTGGAACTGCAGCTGGCGCCGATTCCTCTCAAAACAGAGAAATCGTCGAAATCAGCGATGCCTGTTCTTCGTCACCGATGCCCCGCAATGAAGCAGGGCCGGGCGCCGGGTGTGACTTCTTTCCGGACCCGGAAAGGCAAAGGCCGCCGTGGCCCGAAGCCACGGCGGCCTTGCCGCGCGAGAGGTTGAGAAGAAGGGTCGGAGATCTACTTGCCGGTCGGCACCTTGCCTTCGACGCCCTTGACGTAGAAGTTGATGCCGCCCAGGAACTTGTCGTCGGCGGCCTCGTCCTTCTTCAGCACTTCCTTCCCGTCCTGGCCGACGATCGGGCCCTTCCAGATGACGAGGCTGCCGTCCTTCAGGCCGGCCTTCACGGCGTCGAGCTTGGCCTTGACCTCGGCCGGCACGTCGTCGGCCACCGAGACGAAGTCGATCGCGCCTTCCTTGACGCCCCACCACGAGGCCTGGTTGCCCTGCCACTTGCCTTCGAGTGCGTCGCGCGTGGCCTTGATGTAGTACGGGCCCCAGTTGATCACCGCCGAGCCCAGGTGCGCCTTCGGGCCGTAGGCCGTCATGTCGCTGTCCCAGCCGAAGGCGCGCTTGCCCTTGTCCTGCGCGGTCTTCAGCACCGCGGGCGAGTCGGTGTTCTGCATCAGGATGTCGGCGCCGCCGTTGATGAGCGCGGTGGCGGCCTCGGTCTCCTTGGGCGGGTTGAACCACTCGTTGACCCAGACCACCTTGGTCTTGATCTTCGGGTTCACGCTCTGCGCGCCGAGGGTGAAGCTGTTGATGTTGCGGATGACCTCGGGGATCGGGATCGAGCCCACGACGCCCAGCACGTTGGTCTTGGTCATGCCGCCGGCCACCACGCCGGCCATGTAGGCGCCTTCGTAGGTGCGGCTGTCGTAGGTGCGCAGGTTGTCGGCCTGCTTGTAGCCGGTGGCGTGCTCGAACTTCACGTCCTTGTTGTCGGCGGCCACCTTGAGCATCGGCTCCATGTAGCCGAAGGTGGTGCCGAAGATGAGCTTGTTGCCCTGGCCGATCATGTCGCGGAATACGCGCTCGGCGTCGGCGGCCTCGGGCACCTTCTCGACGAAGCTGGTGACGATCTTGTCGCCGAATTCCTTCTCCAGCGCCTTGCGGCCGTTGTCGTGCGCGAAGGTCCAGCCGCCGTCGCCCACCGGGCCCACGTAGGCGAAGGCGATCTTCAGCGGCTCGGGCTTGGGCGCGGGGGCCGACGCGGCGGCCGAGGCGGGCGCGGCGGCCTGCGGGGCCGGCGCCTCTTCCTTCTTGCCGCAGCCCACCAGGGCGGCGGTGGCGGCGATGCTGGACCAGCCCGCCAACTTGAGCAGCGAGCGCTTCGATTCGAGGGTCATGGGGTTCTCTCTCCTGGGGTGAGGGTCGTGATTATCGGGCGGGTTGCTCGACGTGATCCGGCTTTGCCGGTCACGTCGATCCCCCTCGGGGGGGCGGGCCGGGCACAGCCCGGACCTTGGGGGCGATCATGATCCCGGGAAGAACGGCTTGCCCAGCGAGGCGGGCATGTTGACGCGGATCCACGCCGCGTTGCGCGAGATCAGCACCAGCACCACGATGGTCGCCAGGTAGGGCAGCATGCTGAGGAACTGGCTTGGCACCTGCACGCCCTGGCCCTGCAGGGTGAACTGCAGCATCGTCACGCCGCCGAACAGGTAGGCGCCCAGCAGCACGCGCGCCGGCCGCCAGGTGGCGAAGGTGGTGAGCGCGAGCGCGATCCAGCCCTTGCCGGCCACCATGCCCTCCACCCACAGCGGGGTGTAGACCACCGAGATGTAGGCGCCGGCGACGCCGCACAGCGCGCCGCCGAACATCACCGCGGCCATGCGGATCCGGCGCACCGGGTAGCCCAGCGCGTGCGCCGACTCGGGCGATTCGCCCACCGCGCGCAGCACCAGACCGGCGCGCGAGCGGTAGAGGAACCAGGCGATCGCGAACGCGAGCGCGATCGCGAGATACACCATCGGGTGCTGGCGGAACAGCGCCGGCCCGACGAAGGGCAGGTCGCCCAGCACCGGGATGTGGAACTGCATGCGCTCGCCGATCTTCTCCTGCACGTAGCCGATGCCGACGAAGGCCGAGAAGCCGGTGCCGAAGAGGCTCAAGGCCAGCCCGCTGGCGTACTGGTTGGTGTTGAGCCAGATGACGAGCCCGCCGAAGGCGGCCGCCATCAGCGCCCCGGCGCCGGCGCCGGCGGCGAACGCGAGCAGGTCGCTGCCGGTGCGCACCGCCACCGCGAAGCCGGCGATCGCGGCCACCAGCATCATCCCTTCGGCACCGAGGTTGACGATGCCCGCGCGTTCGTTGATGAGCAGCCCCAGGCCGGCGATGGCCAGCACGGTGCCGGCGTTCAGCGTGGCGGCGATCAGGAGGGCGAAGGTGTCGTCCATGTCAGGCCTCCTTGGTCTGGGCGGGAGCGGCCGCGGCGCGCGGTGCCGCCTTCGGCGCGTGCGTCATGCGGATGCGGTAGTGGATCAGCGTGTCGGCGGCCAGCAGGCTGAACAGCAGCAGGCCCTGGAACACGCCGGTGAGCGACTTCGGCAGCCCCAGGCGCGACTGCGCGAGTTCGCCGCCGATGTAGAACATGCTCATCAGGATGCCGCTGAAGACGATGCCCACCGGGTGCAGCCGCCCGACGTAGGCCACGATGATGGCGGCGAAGCCGTAGCCGGCCGGCACGTGCGGCGTGAGCTGGCCCAGCGGGCCCGCGGCTTCCAGCCCGCCGGCCAGGCCGGCCATGCCGCCGGAGAGCATGAGCGCCGTCCACAGCGCCACGCGCGAGGAGAAGCCCGCGTAGCGCGCCGCCGCCGGCGCCAGCCCGCCCACCTGGAGCTGGAATCCCTGGTAGGTGCGGAACAGGAAGGCCCAGAACCCGCCCACGCCGGCGAGCGCGATCAGCAGGCCGATGTTGGCGCGCAGCCCGCCGGGGCCGTCGTACAGGCGCGGGATCTTGGTCACCGCGTCGAAGGTGATGGTCTGCGGGAAGTTGTAGCCCTTGGGGTCCTTCCAGGGGCCGTAGACCAGGTAGCTCAGCACCAGGTCGGCCACGTAGACCAGCATCAGGCTGACCAGGATCTCGCTCGCGTTGAAGCGGTCGCGCAGCAGCGCCACGATGGCGGCCCACAGCATGCCGCCCAGCACGCCGGCCAGCAGGATGGGCACGACGATGAAGCGGCCCATCCACGCCAGCGAAGGGCCCGACTGCATCGCCATCCAGCCGGCGAAGAGGGCACCGGCGATGAACTGCCCTTCGGCGCCGATGTTCCACACGTTCGAGCGGTAGCACACCGCCAGCCCGAGCGCGATCAGGATCAGCGGCGTCGCCTTGATCGACAGCTCCGACAGGCCGTACAGGCTCTTCACCGGCTCGACGAAGAACACCTGCAGCCCGCGCAGCGGGTCCTTGCCCAGCAGCGCGAAGAGGATGACGCCGATCACCACCGTCACCGCCAGCGCCAGCAGCGGGCTGGAGAACGACATCAGCTTCGAAGGCTGCGGTCTGGCTTCAAGCTTCAGCATGACGGGCCTCCTTCAGGTCCTTGACGAAAAGGCCGCTCATCCATTCGCCGATCTTCTCGATCGTGGCTTCGGCGATCGGCACCGAGGGCGACATGCGCCCCTGGGCGATGACGATCAGCCGGTCGCTGATCTCGAACAGCTCGTCGAGCTCCTCGCTCACCACCAGCAGCGCGCAGCCGGCGTCGCGCAGCTTGAGCAGCTCGCCGCGGATCAGCGCCGCGGCGCCCACGTCCACGCCCCAGGTGGGCTGGCTCACGATCAGCAGCTTCGGGTGGGCGTCGATCTCGCGCCCGACGATGAACTTCTGCAGGTTGCCGCCGGAAAGGCTCTTCGCCGCCGCGCCCGGCCCGCCGGCCTTGACCTTGAAGCGGTCGATGATGTGCTCGGCCAGCGCCGCCACGCGCGGCGTCGAGATCCAGCCGCTCCTGTTCACGGTCTCGGTGCGCGTGAGCAGCGTGTTCTGCGCCAGGCTCAGCGTGGGCACCGCGCCGCGGCCCAGCCGTTCCTCGGGCACGAAGTGCAGGCCCTCGTGGCGGCGCCGGCGCGCCGAGTGCTGCGCGATGTCCTTGCCGAAGAGCGTGATCGTGCCCTTCGCCGCGCGCGGGTCCTCGCCCGAGAGCGCGGCCATCAGTTCCTGCTGGCCGTTGCCGGAGACGCCGGCCACGCCGACGATCTCGCCCGCGCGCACCTCGAAGTTCATCGCCTTCAGGTCGACGCCGAACTGGTCCTGCTTGGCGAGCGACAGGTCCTTGACGGCCAGCACCACGGCGCCGGCGGCGCTGGCCTTGTGGTGCAGTTCGGGCGGCTCGGCGCCGATCATCAGGCGCGACAGGCTCGCGTTGCTCTCCTGCGTGGGGTCGACCTCGCCGGTGACCCTGCCGCCGCGCAGCACCGTGCAGTGGTGGCACAGCGCGCGGATCTCGTCGAGCTTGTGGCTGATGTAGAGGATCGAGCAGCCGCCTTCGGACAGCTGCCGCAGCGTGACGAAGAGCTTCTCCACCGCCTGCGGCGTGAGCACGGACGTGGGCTCGTCCAGGATCAGCAGCTGCGGGTTGGTGAGCAGCGCGCGCACGATCTCCACCCGCTGCCGCTCGCCCACCGAGAGCGTGTGCACCGGGCGCAGCGGGTCCACGTCCAGGCCGTAGGTGTGCGCGACCTCGGTGATGCGTTTCGTCACCTGCGGCAGCGCCATCGCCTTGTCCAGGCCCAGCCACACGTTCTCGGCCGCGGTGAGCGTGTCGAACAGGCTGAAGTGCTGGTAGACCATGCTGATGCCGAGCTGCCGCGCCTCGGCCGGGCTCTTCACCACCACCGGCTGGCCGTTCCAGCGGATCTGGCCTTCGTCGGGCTGCACGGCGCCGTAGATGATCTTCATCATCGTGCTCTTGCCGGCGCCGTTCTCGCCCAGCACGGCGTGGATCTCGCCGGGCTTCACGCGCAGGTTCACGCCGTCGTTGGCGCGCACCGCGGGGTACTGCTTGCTGATGCCGTTCAGTTCCAGTCGGAGCATGCCCCGGCCCTCCTGCGTTCAGTGGCGTTTCCCGGCCACGTAGGTGGCGACGCGGTTGCGGTCGTCGGCCAGCGTCATCCAGGCGAAGACACGCGCGTGCAGGTCCTGGGCCGCCAGGCCCTGGACTTCACCGCGTGCGACGGCGTCGCGGTGGCGCGCCGCAGCGCCCACCGCCCAGTCCCACACCACGAGGTCGGCGCAAGCGCCGACGCCGAGGTGGCCGATCTCGTGGTCCAGCCGCAGCGCTTCGGCCGCGCCGCGGGTGGCGGCGTGCAGCGCGCTCCAGGCCGAAAGGCGCGTGCCGCGCAGCATCTGCACCTTGTAGGCCTCGGCCAGCGTGCGCGGCATCGACAGGCTGGTGCCGCCGCCCACGTCGGAAGCCAGCGTGACCGCATGGCCGGTGTCGACGGCGGCCTGCCAGTCGAAGAGGCCGCTGCCCAGGAACAGGTTGCTCGTGGGGCAGAAGGCGATCTGCGCGCCCGTGTCGGCCAGGCGGCGGCGATCGTCGGCGTCGAGCCAGATGCCGTGCGCCAGCACCGAGCGTTCGTTGAGCAGGCCGTGGCGCGCGTAGACGTCGAGGTAGCTGCGCGCTTCCGGGAACAGCTCGGCGATCCACTTCACCTCGTCCACGTTCTCGGCCACGTGGGTCTGCATGTACAGGCCTTCGTGGCGCGCCAGCAGGCGGCCGGCCATGGCCAGCTGCTCGCGCGTGCTGGTGGCGGCGAAGCGCACCGTCACCGTGTAGCGGTTGCGCGCCTGGCCGTGGAAGCGGCGGATCAGGTCCTCGCAGTCGCGTTCGGCGCCTTCGACGTCGTCGGTGAGGCCGTCGGGGGCGTGGCGGTCCATCAGCACCTTGCCGGCCAGCACGCACATGCCGCGCTCGGCGGCGGCTTCGAACAGCGCCTCGGCCGAGACCTTGTGGACCGTGGGGAACACGACCGCAGCGGTGGTGCCGTGTTCGAGCAGCGAATCGAGGAACAGCGCCGCGCCCGCGTGCGCCGCCGCGGGGTCGGCGAAGCGGCGCTCGGCCGGGAAGGTGTAGGTGTTCAGCCAGTCCAGCAGCCCGGTGCCGTGGCTGGCGATCACGTCCAGCTGCGGGCAGTGCACGTGGGTGTCGATGAAGCCGGGCATGACGAGCCGGCCCGAATGGTCCACCTTCTGCCAGTCCTCGCCCGGCGGCTGGTGGCCGGGCAGGGCGCCGGCGATGCGGCCGTGTTCGTCCACCAGCAGCCAGTGGTCGGGGCGCCAGCGCACGCCGTCCATCGCGGTGCTCTGCCACCGCGGCGCGGCCGTGAAGTCGAGCAGGTCGCCGCGCAGGGCGAACTTCGCGTTCACGCCGCTTCCTTCTGCGGCAGCCGCCGGCCCGAGAGCTGGCGCGAGACCTCGCGCACCTGCTCGCGGAACCAGCGCATCGACGGCGCGGCATGCGTCAGGTCGTGCCAGAGCTGGTAGTAGGTGAGCGGCGGGAAGGTGACGGGGCAGCGCACGATCTTCACGGGCAGGGTGTCCACGTAGCGGCTGCAGAACAGGCGGCCGGTGGTGAGCACCAGCAAGGAATCGGCCACCATGAGCGGGATCAGGCTGAAGTGGGAAGCACGCACCACGATGTTGCGCCGTGCACCCTGCTGAGCCAGATGCTCGTCGATCACGCCCAGCGCGCCCGGGTGCATGGGCATCGGCGCCACGTGCTCGCAGGCGAGGTACTTCTCGACGTTCCAGTTGCGGCCCACCGCAGGGTGCTTCTCCGCCACCAGGCAGACCACGTCGTCGCTCACCAGCCGGCCCAGGTGCAGTTCGGCCGGCGGTTCCAGCCAGTTGCCGATGACCAGGTCCACGTCGCCGGTGGCCAGGTGGCGGCGGTAGTCGTACTCCTGCGTCAGCGGCATCAGCTCCAGCTTCACGCCCGGGGCGGCGCGCTTCACGTGGGCCACGAGCGCAGGCAGGAACAGCGGGTCCAGGTAGTCGCTGGCGGCGACGCGGAAGGTGGCTTCGCTGGCCGTGGCGTCGAAGGGCAGGGCGCGCGTGCGGCCGCCGAACAGGCGCTCGGCCTCGTGCAGCAGGTTGGTGGCCGGGCCCACCAGTTGCAAGGCGGTCTCGGTGGGCTGCATCTGGTGGCCGGTGCGCACCAGCAGCGGGTCGCCGGTCAGCGCGCGCAGCCGCTTGAGCTGGGCGCTCACCATCGGCTGGCTGCTGGCCAGGCGCATGGCGGCTCGCGAAACGCTGCGTTCGGTGATCAAGGTGTGCAGGACCCGGATGAGGTACAGGTCTATGGTGTCGAATTCGGCCCGCTTCACCATATGGACTTGCCGATACGCTGTATGCGGCGCATCGTATACGCACGGGGCCGCGCCGGAGTACCTTTCGGGTAAGCACTGACGAGAAGACACCTTCCCACGATGAACATCCGCCCGATCCGCTTCTTCCACCGCGGCGCCGTCGTCGAGCTGCCGCACGTGAGCCCCACG
>CAYVXO010000140.1:0-16170 GCA_964454485.1 uncultured Rubrivivax sp. | reverse complement strand
TGCTCGAGCACGAGGTCGACATCCTGCAGGTGGAAAAGCGCATCCGCGGCCGCGTGAAGCGGCAGATGGAGAAGAGCCAGCGCGAGTACTACCTGAACGAGCAGGTCAAGGCCATCCAGAAGGAGCTCGGCGACGGCGAGGAAGGCGCCGACCTCGAAGACCTCGACAAGAAGATCAAGGCCGCGCGCATGAGCAAGGAAGCGCGCAAGAAGGCCGACAACGAGCTCAAGAAGCTCAAGCTGATGTCGCCCATGTCGGCCGAGGCCACCGTGGTGCGCAACTACATCGACGTGCTGATCAACCTGCCCTGGGCCAAGAAGACCAAGATCAAGCACGATCTGGGCTTCGCCGAGCAGGTGCTCAACGAGGACCACTACGGGCTCGAGAAGGTCAAGGACCGCATCCTCGAATACCTCGCGGTGCAGCAGCGCGTCGACAAGGTGAAGGCGCCCATCCTGTGCCTGGTAGGCCCCCCGGGCGTGGGCAAGACCTCGCTCGGCCAGAGCGTGGCGCGCGCCACCGGGCGCAAGTACGTGCGCATGGCGCTCGGCGGCATGCGCGACGAGGCCGAGATCCGCGGCCACCGCCGCACCTACATCGGCTCGATGCCGGGCAAGGTGCTGCAGTCGCTCACCAAGGTGGGCGTGCGCAACCCGCTGTTCCTGCTCGACGAGATCGACAAGCTGGGCATGGACTTCCGCGGCGACCCGAGCTCGGCGCTGCTGGAGGTGCTGGACCCCGAGCAGAACCACACCTTCAGCGACCACTACGTCGAGGTCGACTTCGACCTGTCGGACGTGATGTTCGTCGCCACCAGCAACTCGATGAACATCCCGCCGGCGCTGCTGGACCGGATGGAAGTCATCCGCCTGGCCGGCTATACGGAAGACGAGAAGCTCAACATCGCCCGCCGCTACCTGCTGCCCAAGCAGGAGAAGAACAACGGCGTGAAGGAAGGCGAGATGGAGGTCACCGAAGGCGCGCTGCGCGGCATCGTGCGCTACTACACGCGTGAAGCCGGCGTGCGTTCGCTCGAGCGCGAGATCTCCAAGATCTGCCGCAAGGTGGTCAAGGGCGTGCAGCTCAAGAAGACCACCGGCAAGGTCGTCGTCACCGAGGAGAACCTCAACGACTTCCTGGGCGTGCGCAAGTTCGACTTCGGCCGTGCCGAGAAGAAGAACCAGGTCGGCCAGGTGGTCGGCCTCGCGTGGACCGAGGTCGGCGGCGACCTGCTCACCATAGAGTCGGCGGTGATGCCGGGCAAGGGCAACATCATCCGCACCGGCTCGCTCGGCGACGTGATGAAGGAGTCGGTCGAGGCCGCGCGCTCGGTGGTGCGCAGCCGCTCGCGCCGTCTGGGCATCAAGGACGAGCTGTTCGAGAAGCGCGACATCCACATCCACGTGCCCGACGGCGCGACGCCGAAGGACGGGCCGAGCGCGGGCATCGCGATGACCACCGCCTTCGTGAGCGCGCTCACCGGCATCCCGGTGCGCGCCGACGTGGCGATGACCGGCGAGATCACGCTGCGCGGCGAGGTCACCGCCATCGGCGGCCTGAAGGAGAAGCTGCTCGCGGCGCACCGCGGCGGCGTCAAGACGGTCCTCATCCCCGAGGAAAACGTCAAGGACCTGCAGGAGATCCCGGAGAACGCGAAGAACAACCTCGAGATCGTGCCGGTGAAGTGGATCGACCAGGTGCTGGAGATCGCGCTCGAGAAGCGGCCCGAGCCGCTGCCCGAAGAAGAACCCGCGCCGGCGGCCGCCAAGCCCGAGGTGCCGGCACCCGCAGCCGCGGGTGACGTGCTGCCGCACTGAGACTTCGCGATCCGGGCCAAAGTCTGCTTATAATGCGAGGCTCACGCGGGAATAGCTCAGTTGGTAGAGCGCAACCTTGCCAAGGTTGAGGTCGCGAGTTCGAGCCTCGTTTCCCGCTCCAACATCGAAGAAAGGAAGCCTGCGAGCTTCCTTTCTTTTTGGGCACAATGCGGCCCAGTGCACGACCCGGCGCGATAGCAAAGCGGTTATGCAACGGATTGCAAATCCGTCTAGAGCGGTTCGACTCCGCTTCGCGCCTCCAGTCCTCCTGCCCCCGAAGACGCCGCGCCGGCCCGGATGGCGAAACAGGCAGACGCAGCGGACTTAAAATCCGCCGCCCGTTCAACGCGGGCATGCGGGTTCGATCCCCGCTCCGGGCACCACGCCTGCACCCGCCCGCCCGGCCAGCGGCGCTACGGCTGCGCCACTTGCCCTGAATCGAGCGCGGCGACCAGCACGGCGCCCAGTTCCTCCAGCGTGTGTTCCTTCTGCATGACCGCACGCACGCCCAGGCGCGCCGCCTGCGCGCGCAGCTCGTCGGAAGCGAAGCCGGTGCTGATCACCACCGGCAGGTCAGGGCGGATGGCCGCCAGCTCGCGCGCCACGTCCAGCCCGGTCCGGCCCGGCATGTTGAAGTCGGTCACCACCGCGTCGAAGGCCGAAGGGTCGCGCGCCACCAGGTCGATCGCCTGCTGAGCGTCCCTCGTGCAGGTGCCGGCGTAGCCCAGGTGCTGCAGCAGGCCCTGCACCATGACGGCCATTACCTCGTCGTCGTCGATGTAGAGCACGCGCTGGCCGCGGCCCACGGGCCCCGAGGGCACGGCGTCCAGTGGCGTCGGGCGGCTCTCGTGGTCCACCTCGGGCAGCAGCAACTCGAACAGGCTGCCTTCGCCGGGCGCGCTGGTGACGTCGATCGCGCCGCCGAGCGAACGCACGATGCCGTGCACCACCGCCAGGCCCAGGCCCGTGCCCTGGCCCACGGGCTTGGTGGTGAAGAAGGGCTCGAAGATGCGGCGCCGCGTCGCCTCGTCCATGCCGCAGCCGTCGTCGCGCACCCACAGCCTCACGTAGCTGCCGGGCTCGAGACCGCCGCGCGTGGCGGCCTCGCCATCCTCGATCTCGCGTTCGTCGAGGCCGATCTCGATCGACCCGGGCGCACCTCGCAGCGCCTGCCAGGCGTTCGTCGCCAGGTTCATCAGCAGCTGCTGCAGCTGGGTGGCGTCGCCCATCACGGCCAGGCTGCGGTCGGCCACCTCGACCTGGATGCGGACCTCGGGGCCGGCCGTCGTGCGCAGCATCGCGACCGTCTCCTCGATCAGCGGCGCCAGCCGCACGCTGGCGAAACGGCTGGGCTCCTGCCGGCTGAAGGCCAGGATCTGCTGCACCAGGCTGCGGGCGCGCTGCCCGGCCTTGGTGATCTGGTGCAAAAAGGCGCGCGAAGGGTGCTCCGGGTCCAGCGCCTGGCGCGCCAGTTCGGCGTTGCCCAGGATCGCGGCCAGGATGTTGTTGAAGTCGTGCGCGATGCCGCCGGCCAGGGTGCCGATGGCTTCGAGCTTGCGCGCTTCCAGCAGCTGCGCCTCCAGCGCCTCGCGCAGTGCCTCGGCCTGCTTGCGGTCGGTGACGTCGGTGTAGGTGCGCAGCACGCCGCCCCGCTCGATGGGCACGCTCTGCACCTCGATGTAGCGGCCGTCCGGGCGCTGGCGCTCGTAGCGCTGCGGCTGGTCGAGGATGCCGCCCTTGCGCACGAACTCGCGCAGGTCTTCCGGCGTGTGCTGGAACTCGTTCGTCGACCACTGGTACTCCAGCACCTTGTGGAACGGCGGGTGCGTCGCCATCAGCTCGGGCGGCAGGCCCAGCAATTCGATGGCGCGCCGGTTGCACACCTCCACCACGCGGTCGGCGTTGACCATCATCACGCCCTGTTCCATGCGCTCGAGCGTGACCTCCAGCGTGCGCGACTTGGCCGACAGCAGCGCCTCGCTCTCGCGCAGGGCCTGGATGTCGCGCCGGCGCTCGATCGCGATGGCCGCGATCTGCGCGGCGTCGACCACGCTCTCGATCTCCTCCAGCGTCGGGGCGGAAGGGCGGTCGCGGTAGTTGGCCAGCGTGCCCAGCACGGTGCCATCGGCGGCCAGGATCGGCTCCGACCAGCAGGCCAGCAGCCCGGCCCGCTCGGCGGCGCCGCGGAAGCTCACCCAGCGCGGGTCCTGGCGGATGTCGTCGACCACCACGCGGCGTGCGGTGTGCGCCGCCGTGCCGCAACAGCCGTTGTCGGCGGCGATCGCCAGGCCGTCGATGGCCGCCAGCCATTCCAGCGGCAGGCTGGGGGCGGCACCGGTGATCAGCGTCGAGCGCTTCGCGTCCACCAGCATGATGCTGCTGCGCCAGTCGGTGCGCGACTCCACGTCGTGCACGATGGACTCCAGGATGTCGGCCAGCGAAGCGCCGGTGGCGATCTGCAGCAGCACGCGGCCGCGTGCCGCCTCGCGCGCCTGCGCGAGCTTGCGCGCGCTGATGTCGGTGTGGGTGCCGATCATGCGCAGCGCGGTGCCGTCGGCAGCGCGCTCGACGACCTTGCCGCGGTCCATCACCCAGATCCAGCGGCCGTCCTTGGCCCGCATGCGGAATTCGCTGATGAAGCCGTCGGCGCGGCCGGAGATGCAGTTGCGGTTCTCCTGCAGCACGCGTTCGCGGTCTTCCGGGTGGATGCGCCCCGTCCATTCCTCCATCGAGTTGCCGATCTCTTCTTCGCCGTAGCCCAGCATCTCCTTCCAGCGGCGCGAATACAGCGTCGTGCGGTGGACCAGGTCGGTGTCCCAAACCCCGTCGCCCGCGCCTTCGAGGGCGAACTTCCAGCGTTCCTCGCTCGCGCGCAGTTCCTCGGCGCGCCGGCGGTCGCGCCGCAGGCGGCGGCGGAACGACAACGCCCACACGGCTGCGACGCCCACCGCGGCGGCGGCCAGCCCCAGCCAGAAGGCGGCCGCGGCGGTCAGCATGGCAGGGCGCCTCGCCGACACCGCGCGTGGATGAGCCCCTCCCGTTTCATGCCGCCAGCGTAGCGCCCCCGCGCCGGCCGTCAAAGAGCAGGCGCAAGGCGGCGGCGCCCGGGATCCGAATAGAATCGAACGGTCGTTCTATTTTTCGGGGCACGCCCTGCCCGCGGCAGGGCGCGGCCACTAGAATCCACTTAACGTTAACGTCAATCGATGAGGAGCCGTCGTCCATGAAGGTGCTGGTGCCCGTGAAGCGGGTGGTCGACTACAACGTCAAGGTGCGCGTCAAGAGCGACGGCACCGGCGTGGACATCGCCAACGTCAAGATGAGCATGAACCCCTTCGACGAGATCGCCGTCGAGGAGGCCGTGCGCCTGAAGGAGAAGGGCGTCGCCACCGAGATCATCGCGGTGAGCTGCGGCGTCACCCAGTGCCAGGAGACGCTGCGCACGGCCATGGCCATCGGCGCCGACCGCGCCATCCTGGTCGAGTGCGCCGACGAGCTTCAGCCGCTGGCCGTGGCCAAGCTGCTGAAGGCGCTGGTCGACAAGGAGCAGCCCGGCCTCGTGATCCTGGGCAAGCAGGCGATCGACGACGACTGCAACCAGACCGGCCAGATGCTGGCCGCGCTGGCCGGCCTGCCGCAGGCCACCTTCGCCAGCAAGCTGGAAGTGGCCGACGGCAAGGCGACCGTCACGCGCGAAGTCGACGGCGGCCTCGAGCGCGTGCAGATGAAACTGCCCGCGGTGATGACCACCGACCTGCGCCTGAACGAGCCGCGCTACGTGACGCTGCCCAACATCATGAAGGCCAAGAAGAAGCCGCTGGAAGTCGTGAAGCCGGCCGACCTGGGCGTGGACGTCGCGCCGCGCATCAAGACGCTCAAGGTCAGCGAGCCGCCCAAGCGCGGCGCCGGCGTGAAGGTGCCCGACGTCGCGACGCTCGTGGCCAAGCTCAAGAACGAAGCGAAGGTGATCTGATGGCAGCCCTGGTCATTGCCGAACACGACAACGCCAGCCTGAAGCCGGCGACGCTCAACACCGTCACCGCCGCCGTCGCCTGCGGCGGCGACGTGCACGTGCTGGTGGCCGGCCACGACGCCGGCGCCGCCGCGCAGGCTGCCGCCGGCATCGCCGGCGTCGCCAAGGTGCTGCACGCCGAATCGGAAGCGCTGGGCCACGGCCTGGCCGAGAACCTGGCCGCGCAGATCGTGGCCATCGCCAAGGGCTACAGCCACATCCTGTTCCCGGCCACCGCCGGCGGCAAGAACGTCGCCCCGCGCGTGGCCGCGCTGCTGGACGTGGCGCAGATCAGCGACGCCACCAAGGTGGTCAGCGCCGACACCTTCGAGCGCCCCATCTACGCCGGCAACGCCGTCGCCACCGTGCAGAGCACCGACGCGATCAAGGTGATCACCGTGCGCACCACCGGCTTCGACGCCGCGGCCACGGGCGGCAGCGCCGCCGTCGAGAGCCTTGCGGCGGTGGCCGACAGCGGCCTCACCGCCTACCTGGGTTCGGAGATCGCCAAGCTCGACCGGCCCGAGCTCACGAGCGCCAAGATCATCGTCTCCGGTGGCCGCGCGATGGGCTCGAGCGAGAAGTTCAACGAGGTGCTCACCCCGCTGGCCGACAAGCTGGGCGCCGCGCTCGGCGCCAGCCGCGCCGCGGTCGACGCCGGCTATGCGCCCAACGACTGGCAGGTCGGCCAGACCGGCAAGATCGTCGCCCCCAGCCTGTACGTGGCCTGCGGCATCAGCGGTGCCATCCAGCACCTGGCGGGCATGAAGGACAGCAAGGTGATCGTGGCGATCAACAAGGACCCCGAGGCGCCGATCTTCAGCGTCGCCGACTACGGCCTGGAGGCCGACCTGTTCGCCGCCGTACCGGAACTCGTGAAGGCGCTCTGAGCGCCGACCGCCTGAAGGGCGCCCGCTGCGGCGCCCTTCGTCCATCTGCAGGAGACATGAGATGAGCTATCGCGCCCCGGTCAAGGACATGCTCTTCACGATGAAGCAGCTGGCCGGCATCGACGGCATCGCGCAGCTGCCCGGCTTCGAGGACGCGGGCTACGACACCGCGGCCGCCGTGCTGGAGGAATGCGCCAGGTTCAACGAAGGCGTGGTCGACCCGCTCAACCGCGCCGGCGACACCAACCCCTCTTCGTTCGAAGGCGGCCGCGTGACCACCACGCCCGGCTTCAAGGACGCCTTCCGCGGCTTCGCCGAAGGCGGCTGGCAGGGGCTGCAGCACCCGCCGGAGTTCGGCGGCCAGGGCCTGCCCAAGCTGATCCACGCCGCCTGCATCGAGATGGTGAACAGCGCCAACCTCAGCTTCGCGCTCTGCCCGCTGCTGACCGACGGCGCCATCGAGGCGCTGCTCACCGCCGGCAGCGACGAGCAGAAGGCCTTCTACATCCCGAACATGATCAGCGGGAAGTGGACCGGCACCATGAACCTGACCGAGCCGCAGGCCGGCAGCGACCTCAGCATGGTGCGCACGCGCGCCGAGCCGCAGCCCGACGGCAGCTACAAGCTCTTCGGCACCAAGATCTTCATCACCTACGGCGAGCACGACATGGCCGAGAACATCGTCCACCTCGTGCTGGCGCGGGTGAGCGGTGCACCCGAGGGCGTGAAGGGCATTTCGCTCTTCATCTGCCCGAAGTTCATGCCCGACGGCACGCGCAACGACGTGCACTGCGTGAGCATCGAGCACAAGCTGGGCATCAAGGCCAGCCCCACCGCGGTGCTGCAGTACGGCGACCACGGCGGCGCGGTCGGCTACCTGGTGGGCCAGGAGAACCGCGGCCTCGAGTACATGTTCGTGATGATGAACGCCGCCCGCTACGCGGTGGGCATGCAGGGCATCGCGCTCGCCGAACGGGCCTACCAGAAGGCGGTGGAATACGCGCGCGACCGCGTGCAGAGCCGGCCGGTCGATGGCTCGCTCAACAAGGCCGCGCCCATCATCCACCACCCCGACGTGCGGCGCATGCTGATGACCATGCGCGCCTGGACCGAAGGCTGCCGCGCGATGGCGCTGGTGGCCGCCGCCGCGCACGACGCCGCCCACGCCCACCCGGACGCGGCCGCGCGCGAGCAGAACCAGGCCTTCTACGAGTTCATGGTGCCGCTGGTGAAGGGCCTGTCGACCGAGATGAGCCTGGAAGTGGCCAGCCTGGGCGTGCAGGTGCACGGCGGCATGGGCTTCATCGAGGAGACGGGCGCCGCGCAGTACCTGCGCGACGCCAAGATCCTGACCATCTACGAAGGCACGACCGCGATCCAGGCCAACGACCTGGTCGGCCGCAAGACGGCGCGCGACGGCGGCCGCACCGCGCGTGCCATCGCGGCGCAGATCGAGGCCACCGAAGGCGCGCTCGCCGCCCGGGGCAGCGAGGCCTGCCGCACGATGGCCAGGCGCCTGGGCGCCGCGCGCCGCGCCTTCGTCGACGCGGTGGACTTCGTCGCCGGCCAGACCAAGGCCAGCCCCAACGCCGTCTTCGCCGGCAGCGTGCCCTACCTGATGCTGGCCGGCACCGCGGTGGCGGGCTGGCAGATGGCACGCGCGCTGATCGCGGCCGAGGACCACATGGCCGAGGACCCCGAATTCATGAAGGCCAAGATCGCCACCGCGCGCTTCTACGCCGACCACATCCTCGTGCGCTGCGGCGCCCTGCGCGACAGCATCGTCGAAGGGGCCGACGCGGTGACCGAACTCGCGCTGGAGGCTTTCTGAGCATGTCGCTCCCTGCTGTCCTCTCGAAGCTCGCGCTGCCGGTCATCGGCGCGCCGCTGTTCATCATCAGCAACCCCAAGCTCGTGGTCGCGCAGTGCACGGCGGGCATCGTCGGCTCGATGCCGGCCCTCAACGCGCGCCCGGCCTCGCAGCTGGACGAGTGGCTGGCCGAGATCACCGAGTCGCTCGCGGCCTGGGACCGCGCCCACCCCGAGAAGCCCGCGGCGCCGTTCGCGATCAACCAGATCGTCCACAAGAGCAACGACCGGCTCGAGCACGACATGGAGGTCTGCGCGCGCTACAAGGTGCCGGTGGTCATCACCTCGCTGGGCGCGCGCACCGACGTCAACGACGCGGTGCACGGCTGGGGCGGCATCGTGCTGCACGACATCATCAACAACGCCTTCGCGCACAAGGCGGTGGAGAAGGGCGCCGACGGCCTGATCGCGGTGGCCGCGGGCGCCGGCGGCCATGCCGGCGTGAAGAGCCCGTTCGCGCTGGTGCAGGAGATCCGCGAGTGGTTCTCCGGCCCGCTCGCGCTGTCGGGCGCCATCGCCACCGGCGACGCGGTGCTCGCGGCGCAGGCGATGGGCGCCGACCTGGCCTACATCGGCTCGGCCTTCATCGCCACCGAGGAGGCGCGCGCCTCCGACGCCTACAAGCAGTGCATCGTCGACTGCAACAGCGACGACATCGTCTACTCCAGCCTCTTCACCGGGGTGCACGGCAACTACCTGAAGCCTTCGGTGCGCAATGCCGGCCTCGACCCCGACCACCTGCCCGAGAGCGACCCCACCAAGATGAACTTCGGCGGCGGCGCCGCGGCCAAGGCCTGGAAGGACATCTGGGGCTGCGGGCAGGGCATCGGTGCGGTGAAGTCGGTGCTGCCGGCGGCCGGGCTGGTGGCGCGGCTGGAGCGCGAATACCGCGCCGCGCGCGCGCGGCTGGCGCTTTGAACATGAAGCGGCGGGTCGTCCGCAACGCGCGGCTGTTCGACAGCGCGGCCGGCGTGCTGCGGCCGGGCACCACCATCGTCATCGAAGGCGACCGCTTCGCCGCCGTCACGCAGGAGCCGATCGCGGTCGACGACGCCGAGGTCATCGACGCCGAGGGCCGCGTCGTGCTGCCCGGCCTGGTCGACGCCCACGTGCACGTGGCCGCGACCTCGCACGACCTGGCGGGGCTGGCACTGCAGCCGGCTTCGCTCACCACGGCGCAGAGCCAGGGCCTGATGGCGAGGATGCTGCGCCGCGGCTTCACCACCGTGCGCGACGCCGCCGGCGCCGACTGGGGCCTGCAGGCGGCGGTGGAGCGCGGCCTCTTCGAAGGGCCACGCCTGTTCATCAGCGCGCTGCCCATCACGCAGACCGGCGGCCACGCCGACCAGCGGCCGCGCGGCGTGCGCGGCGAGATGTTCTGTTCCTGCGCCGGCCTGGGCCTGATCGGCGCGGTGGCCGACGGCGTGGGCGAGGTGCGCAAGGCGGTGCGCGAGCAGGTGCGCCAGGGTGCCAACCAGATCAAGATCATGGCCGGCGGCGGCATCTCCAGCCCCACCGACCCGATCGACGGCACCCAGTTCTCGGTCGAGGAGTTGCGCGCCGCAGTCGAGGAAGCCGAAGCGGCCAACCTCTACGCGCTGGCGCACGCCTATTCACCGCGCGCGGTGACGCGCGCGGTGCAGGCCGGCGTGCGCAGCATCGAGCACGGCAACCTGATCGACGAGGCCACGGTGCGCGAGATGAAGCGCGCCGGCACCTTCTTCGTGCCCACGCTGGCCACCTATGCGGCGCTGGCCGAGGAAGGCACGCGCCTGGGCTGGTCGGCCGAGATGCTGGCCAAGCTGGAGCGGGTGCAGTCGCGCGGCATCGAGGCGGTGCGGCTGGCGCAGTCCGAAGGCGTGCCGGTGGTCTTCGGCACCGACCTGCTGGGCCACATGCACGAGCGGCAGTCGACCGAGTTCGCGCTGCGCGCCGCGGCGCAGACGCCAGTGCAGGTGCTGCAGGGCGCCACCATCCACTCGGCGCGGCTGATGCGCCAGGAAGGCCGCATCGGCCAGGTGGTGGCGGGCGCCTTCGCCGACCTGCTGATCGTCGAAGGCGACCCCACGGTGCACGTCGCGCTGCTGGCCGACCCGGCGCAGTCGATCCGGCACCTCGTCCAGGGCGGGCGCTCGGTCAGCCTGTGACCTGCCGCCCGCCCCGGCGGGTCGTCACTTGACGGTCGTGAAGCGCGCCTCGGGCCGGTCGTCCGAGCGGTGCACGGTGGTGACGCCGGTCTTCATGACCCAGGGCCGCACCTGGTGGTGGATGGGGATCGCCAGCACCTCGTCGCGCGTGCGCACCAGGGCTTCCCTGATCATCTGGTTGCGCTTGGCGACGTCGGTCTCGGTCTTCATGGCGTCGGTCAGGCGGTCGACTTCCTTGTCGCTGATCTTGGAGAAGTTGAAGTTGCCGTCGGCGCCGCCGGTGCGCGTGCGGATGAGCGACTGCAGCGTGTACTGCGCGTCGTAGGTGGCGACGCCCCAGCCCAGCATGTAGATCGACGAGTCGAAGTTCTGCACCTTCTGGATGAAGGTGGCCATGTTCTCGGCCGCCAGCTGCGCCTTGATGCCGATCTTGGCCCACATCGCCACCGCGGCCTGGCAGATCTTCTCGTCGTTGACGTAGCGGTTGTTCGGGCAGTTCAGGCGCACCTCGAAGCCGTCGGGGTAGCCGGCCTCGGCCATCAGCTTCTTGGCGCCGTTGACGTCCACCTTGGTGGGCACGTCGATGTCCTTCGAGTTGCCGTTCACGCCCGGCGCCACCATGATGCCGGCGGGGATCGACAGGCCGCCCATGATGCTGCGCTTGATGGCCTCGCGGTCGAGCGCCATGCTCATGGCCTGGCGCACGCGCTTGTCGGCGAACGGGTTCTTGCCCTTCACGTTGCTGTACTTCAGCTCGGGGCTGCCGACGTCGGGCGCGAAGTAGATCGTGCGCACCTCGGGGCCGTCGACCACCTTCAGCTTGGGGTCCTTGCGCAGGCGCTCCACGTCCTGCGTGGGCACGTCGGTCAGCAGGTCGACGTCGCCCGAGAGCAGCGCCGCCACGCGGGTGGACTCGCTCTTGATCGGCGTGTAGACCACCTGGGCCACGTTGCCCTTGACCTTGTCCCACCAGGCTTCGTTGCGCGCCATCAGGATGCGCTGTTCGGGCTGCCAGCTCAGGATCTTGTAGGGGCCAGTGCCCATCACGTTGCGGGAGGCGAAGTTCTCCTCCTTCGCCTTGTAGTCCTGCACGTTGGTGGCGCGGTTCTTCTCGCACCAGGCCTTGCTCATGATGCGGAAGTCGACGATGTTGCGCAGCAGGATCGGCTGCGGCGACGCGAGCATCATGTCGATCGTGTTGTCGTCGATCTTCCTGATCTCGTTGATGCCGGTCACGTAGATCTGCATCGTGCCCTGCGGCTGCCGGATGCGGCCGAACGAGAAGATCACGTCGTCGGCGGTGAAGGGCGTGCCGTCCTGCCACTTGACGCCCTTGCGCAGCTCGAAGCGCACCTGGGTCGGGCTGATGTAGGTCCACTTGGTGGCCAGCGCGGGCTCGATCTCGTACTTTTCGTTGTAGCGCGTCAGGCCTTCGTAGGCGTGCATCAGGATCGCATTCGTCGTCGCGTGGTTCTGCGAATGCGGGTCCATCGTCAGGATGTCGTTCTGCGCCGCCCAGCGCAGGGTCTGCGCGCCGGCCGGTGCCGCCAGCGCCACACCGACGGCCAGTGCCGCCAGCCAGGTCTTCAGGGTCATGCTCGAAACCTCCGGTGAGAGGCCGCGATGCTAGATCCGTGCCTGCGCGGCGCCAGCGGTGGAAGCCCTGAACCGGCCCTCAGGCGGGGCCGAGCGTGCTGTCGCAGCCGGCGCCGGCGGCGATCCAGCGCCGCGCCAGCCGGCGCGGCAGCCAGGCCAGGTGGCGGCCGGTGGCCACCCCGCAGCGGTAGAGGGCCTGCGCCTCGTCCCACACCAGCGCACGGCAGGCACCCTGGCGGCGGCGGCTGAGCAGCATGCCCAGCGGGCAGGGCTCGGCCGCGCAGCACAGGCCGCAGCCGTTGCAGGGCGCGCCGGCCGCCGGCTTGGCCGGGGCGGCCGTGTGCAGCCAGATCGTGCTTGCGGGCGCCATGCGGGCAAGTCTGGCCTGCAAAACCGTTCTTCTGTCAGGGAAACAGAAGGGTTCGTGCGGTTCAATTGCGCCCGGGCCGGAAATCACGGGTGCTACAGTCCGGCGCTTGGAAGTTTCTGGTCCTTCCCGTCCCCTTGCTGGTGTTGATGAGATGTTCAGCAAGGCGGGTCGCAATCCGCCAACCGGTGAAGCCGGGGCCGCGGAAGGTTGATCAACCCATCGGCGCTTGCGGATACCGCGGGCGAAAGGTGAGCGAGAGATGATGCAGCAGTACAGGTCCAACTCGTACCTGTTCGGGGGCAACGCCCCTTACGTCGAGGAGTTGTACGAGGCCTACCTCGACAACCCCGGCAGCGTGCCCGACAACTGGCGCGCCTACTTCGACAACCTCCAGCACGTTCCCGCCGCCGACGGCAGCGACACGCGCGACGTCGCCCACGCCCCGGTCGTCGAGTCCTTCGCCCAGCGCGCCAAGGCCAACGCCTTCGCCCTGAAGGCGAGCGAGGCCGACCTCGCGGTGGCGCGCAAGCAGGTGCACGTGCAGAGCCTGGTGGCGGCCTACCGCTTCCTGGGCAGCCGCTGGGCCGACCTGGACCCGCTCAAGCGCACCGAACGACCCAAGATCCCCGAACTCGAGCCGGCGTTCTACGACCTGACCGAGTCGGACATGGACATCACCTTCTCGGCCGCCAACACGTACTTCACGAAGGCCGAGAACATGACCCTGCGGGAGATCCTGCAGGCGCTGCGCGACACCTACTGCAGCACCATCGGCGCCGAGTTCATGCACTGCACCGACCCGGCCGAGAAGCGCTGGTGGCAGGAGCGCCTGGAGTCGATCCGCAGCAAGCCCACCTACACCGCGGAAGAGAAGAAGCACATCCTCGACCGCCTGACCGCCGCCGAGGGCCTGGAACGCTACCTGCACACCAAGTACGTCGGCCAGAAGCGCTTCAGCCTGGAAGGCGGCGAGAGCTTCATCGCCAGCATGGACGAGGTGGTGCAGCGTGCCGGCAGCCACGGCGTGCAGGAGATCGTCATCGGCATGGCCCACCGCGGCCGCCTGAACGTGCTGGTGAACACGCTGGGCAAGATGCCCAAGGACCTGTTCGCCGAGTTCGACCACACCGCCCCCGAGGCGCTGCCCGCCGGCGACGTGAAGTACCACCAGGGCTTCAGCAGCGACGTCACCACGCCCGGCGGCCCGGTGCACCTGAGCCTGGCCTTCAACCCCAGCCACCTGGAGATCGTGAACCCGGTGGTCGAAGGCAGCGTGAAGGCGCGCATGGAGCGCCGCGGCGACAAGACCGGCGCCCAGGTGCTGCCGGTGCTGGTGCACGGCGACGCCGCCTTCGCCGGCCAGGGTGTCGTGATGGAGACGCTGGCGCTGGCGCAGACGCGCGGCTACTTCACCGGCGGCACCGTGCACCTGGTGGTGAACAACCAGATCGGCTTCACCACCAGCGACCCGCGCGACAGCCGCAGCACGCTGTACTGCTCCGACGTGGTCAAGATGATCGAGGCGCCGGTGCTGCACGTGAACGGCGACGACCCCGAAGCGGTGGTGCTGTGCACCCAGCTGGCGATGGACTACCGCCAGAAGTTCAACAAGGACGTCGTCGTCGACATCGTCTGCTTCCGCAAGCTGGGCCACAACGAGCAGGACACGCCCGCGCTCACCCAGCCGCTGATGTACAAGAAGATCGCCCAGCACCCCGGCACGCGCAAGCTCTACGGCGACAAGCTGGTGGCGCAGGGCGTGCTGCCGGCCGACGGGCCGGACGAGTTCGTCAAGGCCTTCCGCGCCGCGATGGACGCGGGCAAGCACACCGTCGACCCGGTGCTGACCAACTACAAGAGCAAGTACGCCGTCGACTGGGCGCCCTTCCTCGGCAAGAAGTGGACCGACGCCGCCGACACCGCGCTGCCGCTCGCCGAGGTGAAGCGCCTGGCCGAACGGCTGACCACGCTGCCCAAGGACTTCAAGGTGCACCCGCTGGTGGAGAAGGTCATCGCCGACCGCGCCGCCATGGGCCGCGGCGAGATCAACGTCGACTGGGGCATGGGCGAGACGCTGGCCTACGCATCGCTGGTGGCCAGCGGCTACGGCGTGCGCCTGTCCGGCGAGGACTGCGGCCGCGGCACCTTCACCCACCGCCACGCCGTGCTGCACGACCAGAACCGCGAGAAGTGGGACGTCGGCACCTACGTGCCGCTGCAGAACGTGGCCGACGGCCAGGCGCCCTTCGTCGTCATCGACTCCATCCTGTCCGAAGAGGCGGTGCTGGGCTTCGAGTACGGCTACGCGAGCGCCGAGCCGAACACGCTCACCATCTGGGAGGCGCAGTTCGGCGACTTCGTCAACGGCGCGCAGGTCGTGATCGACCAGTTCATCGCCTCGGGCGAGGTGAAGTGGGGCCGCGCCAACGGCCTCACGCTGATGCTGCCGCACGGCTACGAAGGGCAGGGCCCGGAGCACAGCAGCGCGCGCGTCGAGCGCTTCATGCAGCTGGCGGCCGACAACAACATGCAGATCGTGCAGCCCACCAGCGCGAGCCAGATCTTCCACCTGCTGCGGCGCCAGATGGTGCGCCAGTTCCGCAAGCCGCTGGTGATCTTCACCCCGAAGAGCCTGCTGCGCGCGAAGGACGCCACCAGCCCGCTGGCCGAGTTCACGAAGGGCGAGTTCCGCACCGTCATCGGGCCGAGCAAGCCCGAGATCGACGCCGAAAAGGTCAAGCGCGTGATCTGCTGCTCGGGCAAGGTCGCCTACGACCTGATGCGCAAGCGCGAGGAGAAGAAGGCCTACGACGTGGCCATCCTGCGCGTCGAGCAGCTCTACCCGTTCCCGCACAAGGCCTTCTCGACCGAGATGAAGCGCTTTCCGAACGCCACCGAGGTCGTGTGGTGCCAGGACGAGCCGCAGAACCAGGGCGCGTGGTTCTTCATCCAGCACCAGATCCACGAGAACATGCTCGAGGGGCAGAAGCTGGGTTACGCCGGCCGGCCGGCCTCGGCCTCGCCCGCGGTGGGCTATTCGCACCTGCACGTGGAGCAGCAGAAGGCGCTGCTCGAGCAGGCCTACGGCAAGCTCAAGGGCTTCGTGCTGACCAAGTAAACCGGATCACAAGAGAACAACATGGCAATCGTTGACGTGAAGGTGCCGCAACTGTCCGAGTCGGTCGCCGAAGCCACCCTGCTGCAGTGGAAGAAGAAGCCCGGCGAAGCCGTGGCGATGGACGAGATCCTGATCGAGATCGAGACCGACAAGGTGGTGCTGGAAGTGCCGGCGCCGGCCGGCGGCGTGCTGGTCGAGCACGTGGTCGCCGACGGCGGCACCGTGACGAGCGACCAGCTGATCGCGAAGATCGACACCGAGGCCACAGCCGGCGCGGCGGCGCCGAAGGCGGCGCCTGCGCCGACCGCGGCCGCCCCCGCGCCGGCCCCGGCCGCCGCGGCTTCGGCCGCC
>CAYVXO010000139.1:0-16177 GCA_964454485.1 uncultured Rubrivivax sp. | reverse complement strand
AGGCCTTCGCGCTCGACCACGTTCTCGCCCGAGGCGGCGACGTCGATCAGCAGGTCGACCAGGTGGTCCTCCAGCAGGTTGACCTCGTCGATGTAGAGGAAGCCGCGGTTGGCGCGCGCCAGCAGGCCGGGCTCGAAGGCCTTCACGCCCTGCGTGAGCGCGCGTTCGAGGTCGAGCGCGCCGACCACGCGGTCTTCGGTGGCGCCCAGCGGCAGGTCGACCACCGGCACCGGGATCAGGTGCGTCTTCGGCTTCGGCGCGCCGGCGGGTTCGAGCGCGGGGTCGCGGTGGTAGGGGCAGCCGACGACGGCGCGCATCGGCGGCAGCAGCGCGGCCAGCGCGCGCACCGCGGTGCTCTTGCCGGTGCCGCGGTCGCCGAAGACGAGCACGCCGCCGACACCGGGGTCGACGGCGGCGATCAGGATCGCCAGCTTCATCTCGTCCTGGCCGACGATGGCGGAGAAGGGAAAGACCTTGGACATGCAGCAGGGGTTCAGTGCGGACCGCCGCGGTCGGCGGCGGTGATGTGGTGGCGTGCGCGCCGGATCACGAAGAAGAAGCCGGCGGCGATGACGGGAATGGCGATGCCGGTGACGAGCTCGGGGTCCACGTGCAGGCCGGCCGCCTTCGCGCCCTTGGCCAGGTAGCCCACGAGGCCGGCCACGTAGTAGACGATGGCCGCCACCGAGAGCCCTTCCACCGTCTGCTGCAGCCGCAGCTGCAGCTTGGCGCGCCGGTCCATCGAGGCCAGCAGCGCCTGGTTCTGCTTCTCGCGCGCGATGCCCACGCGGGTGGCGAGCAGGCCGCTGGCCTGGTCGACGCGCTCGGAGAGGTCGTGCAGCCGCTGCGAGACGGTGACGCAGGTCGCCACCGCGGGCGCGAAGCGGCGCGCCATGAACTCCTCGACCGTCTGGATGCCGGGGATGCGCGTCTCGCGCAGCTCGGCGATGCGCGTGCGCACCAGCTCGGCGTAGGCGCGCGTGGCGCCGAAGCGGAACTGGCTGCTCGCGATGCCGCTTTCCACCTCGGCGGCCAGGCGCGTGAGCTCGTGCAGCAGCGCTTCCTCGTCGCCGCCTTCGTCGGCGATGCGGCCGGTGAGATCGGCCAGCGCGCGCTCGATCTCGGCGATGCGCCCGCCCTGCTGGCGCGCCAGCGGCAGCGAGAGCAGCGCCATCACGCGGTAGACCTCGATCTCGAACAGCCGCTGCATCATCCGCCCGGCCTGGCGCGGCGTGAAGCCGCGGTCCATGAGCAGGAAGCGCGCGCAGCCGTCGGCGTGGACGCGGAAGTCGGTGAAGGCGTAGCCGGCGCCTTCGCCGATCGCCGAGCCGACGACGATGTTGCCTTCGAAGTGGTCGGCCAGCGCCGCGATGTCGAGCGCGCCCTCCGGCGCCGGCAGCAGCTTGGCATGCGCGGCCACGATGGTGCGGCCCGGCAGCGCCGCCAGCCAGCCTTCGGGCAGCAGCGCGGTCGGCGGCTCGCTGAAGGGCCGCGGGCTCAGGCCCGGGGCGATGAAGGTGTAGCCGGAGAACTCGCCATGCCGTTCCCACTTGACGCGCACCGCACCCAGCGAGGTGCTGAACTGCGTCACCCCGGCGGGCGGTGGCGCAGCGCCAGCGTTCACGCACAGCTGCGTCACGTGGGCGTGCTCGCGCTCGCGGTCGGCCGGGTCGACCAGCAGTGCGACATAGGTGGCGCGCGAGGGCAGCTCCAGCGGCTCGGGCGGCCGCGCGTGCACTTCGTGGGCGAGTTGCAGGCGCTGGGGGTGGTCGGGTGGGAGGGTGGTCACGTCGGTACTTCAAGGACCCTGGACACAGTATGTCACCCGCGCGCCAACGGCCTTGCGGCCCGCCGCGCGACGGCCGACCCGATTTCGGCGGACAATATGGGGTTAGCGTTCAATGCCGGCCCTTCCCGGCCGCCGCCCAGCCCATGGCCAACCGCCGCCCGTCCGCCCCGCCCGCACCGGCCGAAACGGCCACCTCCGCTCTCGGTCCGAAGCTGCGACAGACCCAGGCCGAGTACACGGCCGCCCGGCCGAACGCCGAGCCGGGCGTGAAGCCGATGATGTCCAGTTCGAAGATGTACGTCTGCATCCGCTGCCACGCCAACTTCAAGACCGGCGACGGCAAGCCCGACCCGCGCCTGCGCGGCCTGGGCCGGTGCAACAACTGCCTGGGCGCGGCCGCCGCGGCCGCCGCGCGCGCTCCTACGGCTTGACCAGGCTCGAGACGACGCTCTGCGTCGCCTCGGCCAGCTTGGTCTTCGCCATCTGACGGCACTGCTCCTGCGAGGCACCGGCAGCGGCGTCGAACGCGGTGGCGATCTTCTCGGGCCGCAGCAGCGGCGCCTTCATCGCCTGCGTCAGCGGCACCATCATCACGCGCGCCGTCACCACGCACATGCCGGCCGGGGTGACGCCGCCTTCCACCTGGCTCACGAAGGCCCATTTGGCCGCCGGGTAGACCTTCCACACCCGGGCCGGAATGCCTTCGGCCAGCACCGCCTTCGCGCTGGCGGCATCGATCAGCGAATCCCTGGAGAAATCGAGCAGCACCGCCTTCTTCGGCGGTTCGGCGTGCGCCGCGGCGGCGGTGACCAGCGCGGCCAGCGCCAGCAGGGGGCCAATCTTCATGCAGTACCTCGGGAGGCTGGGTGTTGCTCGGGGCCGGTGCGGCGGCATGATGACGATGCCGCCGACGGCGCGGCGCAGTGTACCCAGCTTGCAAGGCCCGGCGCATCGGCAGGCGCCCCGCCCCCGGGTGAAACGGCTTCAGGCGCGCAG
This sequence comes from uncultured Rubrivivax sp., assembly GCA_964454485.1. Classification (GTDB taxonomy): domain Bacteria; phylum Pseudomonadota; class Gammaproteobacteria; order Burkholderiales; family Burkholderiaceae_C; genus Rubrivivax. Next base: position 13,392 of record CAYVXO010000139.1, on the reverse strand, counting down.
GTCGTCGAGCGACTTGCCGGCGGCCAGCGCCGCGTTCAACCACGCCGGGCGGCGGCCGCGGCCCGACCAGGTGTGGCCTTCGGCGTCGCGGTAGACCGCGGCACGCGCCGACTTCGGCGCCTTGCCGGCCTTGGCGGCACGCGCCTGGGCGGTGCGTGCGGCCAGGCCCAGGTCTTCGGCCGTGAGCTGGTAGGTCTGGATCGCGACCTTGATGCGGTCGATCACGCCGGCCACTTCCTTCTGGCGCAGCGTTTCGGCGGTCTTTCGCAGGTCTTCGATCTGCTTCTGAATATCGGCGTAGGACTTGGCCATCTTTTCTCTTCACGAACCCCGGGGCGGGAATATCGGGGCGGGCCGAAGCATATCGCCGGACGGCCGGAATTCAAACGAAAGCCGAAAATGGGCGCAGACAATTACAAGCCTTGTTGCCGCCACGCCTCGAATGCCGACCGACAAACCCGCCAAACCCGAACGCTGGCACGCCTCGACAGCGTCCGATCCGATCCTGCGTTTGACGATACCCGCCGACGCAGGCCGCGAACGGCGCTTCGAAACCAGCGTGCTGCTGAACGTTCGCGCAGGTGATTCGGCCACCCGCCCGCACCACGCGCTGAAGGTATATGCCGACGGCGAATTGCAATGGCAGCGCCGAATCCCTACGGCGCGTGGTGAAGCGCGCGGCGAATCCTGGGACGGGCTGGAATGGCGGGCGGCGCTCGCCGTGCCGGTCGGGCGCCCGCTGGTGTTGCAGGCGGAGGCGAAACTCGAAGGCGCGCGGCTGCTGGAACTGCGGATCGAGGCCGACGAGATCTAGCGGTGCATCGCCGGCACCAGCCGGTCGGCGGGGTCGAGCGGACCGTCGGAATCCAGTTCGATGGCCACCTGCGTGCAGACCGCGCGGCACAGCGTGGCCACGCGGTCGCTCTGCAGCCGGTAGTAGACCTGCGTGCCTTCGCGCCGCTTGGCCAGCACGCCGCTGCGGTACAGCGTGGACAGGTGCTGCGACATGTTGGGCTGCGTGGTCTGGATCTCGGAGAGCAGCTCGGAGACGTTCTTCTCGCCGTTGCAGACGACGCTGATGATCTTCAGGCGGATCGGCGTCGACAGCACCGAGAACAGCTCGGCCACCGATTCGAACACCCGGTCCTGGTTGTCGCTCTCGCCCATCGCCTGCGCCCTCTTCGCGTCTGCATCCGGCTGACGCCCGGTGAAGGATTCTATTCGCATTCACGGATATGGCAGCCCCGCAGGCGTGGCGACAATCGTCGGATGTCCGAAGCCGATGTCGCCTCTCTCACCACCTGGGTGCTCTGGTCCGCCTTCGCGCTGGCGGTCGCCTTCGGCGCGGTCGCGCAGCGCACGCATTTCTGCACCATGGGCGCGCTCGCCGACGTCTTCAGCATGGGCGACTTCACCCGGCTGCGCATGTGGGCGCTGGCGATCGCGGTCGCCAGCCTGGGCTTCAACGCGATGGTGGGGCTGGGCTGGGTGGCCGCGGCCAAGAGCGTCTACGCCGGCGAGCGCGTGCTGTGGCTGTCTTCGCTCGCGGGCGGGCTGATGTTCGGCTTCGGCATGGTGCTCGCCTCCGGCTGCGGCAGCAAGAGCCTGGTGCGGGTGGGCGGGGGCAACCTGAAGTCGCTCGTGGTCGTGGTCGTGCTGGGGCTCACGGCCTTCATGACGCTGCGCGGCCTGACCGCCGTGTGGCGCGTCGCCACCGTCGAGCAGGTCTTCTTCACGCTGCAAGGCGGCCAGGACCTGCCCAGCGTGCTCGGCGGCCTGCTCGGCAAGCCGGCCACCGCGGTGGCGCCCTGGGCCGGCGCAGCCTTCGCCGCTGCCCTGCTGGCCTGGGTGCTGGCGCGGCCCGAGGGCCGGCGCGGCGAGGTCTGGCTGGGCGGGCTGGGCATCGGCGCGGTGATCGTCGGCTTCTGGTGGGTCTCCGGCCGCCTGGGCCACGTGGCCGAGGACCCGGCGACGCTGGAGGAGGTCTTCCTGGCGACCAATTCGCGCCGCATGGAGGCGGTGAGCCTGGTCTCGCCGGTGGCCTATGCGCTCGATTGGCTGATGTTCTTCAGCGACAGGAGCAAGGTGCTGACGATCGGGATCGTCAGCGTGGGCGGCATCGTCGTCGGCTCGGCGCTGGTGGCGCTGGCGCAGCGCACGTTCCGCTGGGAAGGCTTCCGCGGCGCGGAGGACACCGCCAACCACCTGGTCGGCGCCACGCTCATGGGCGTGGGCGGCGTGATGGCGCTGGGCTGCACCATCGGCCAGGGGCTTTCGGGCATCAGCACGCTCTCGGTCGGCAGCGCGATCGCGCTGCTCTCCATCTGCGCCGGCGGCTTCCTCGGGCTGCGCTGGCAGGCCTGGCGGCTGGAGAGCCAGATCTAGGAGCCTAGCCTTACGGCTCGCCCTGCTGCTCCATCAGCAGGTAGGTGTTGTACGCGTTCATGCGGTTGGCCGCCTTGAACAAGGGCAGGTGCGCGAAACGCGACCAGTCGGTGCGCTCGTAGGCTTCGTCGAAGGGCTCCATCGCCTTCGCGGCAGCGCCCATCGTGCGGCGCAGGTACAGCAGGTAGTCGCGCGTGAGCTGCAGGTCGGCGAGCGGCGATTCCGATGCCGGCCCATGGCCGGGCAGCACGATGCGCGGCGCGAACGCGATCAGCCTTTCGAGCGAGGCGATCCAGCGCCGGCTGTCGGCCTGCCCGACGAAGGGCACGCGGCCGCGGAACACGAGGTCGCCGACGAACAGCGCACCGGCCGAAGGCACCCACACCGCCAGGTCCTCCGGCGTGTGCGCCGGCCCCAGGTGGCGCAGCACGAGCTCGGTGCCGCCGAGCCTGATCGCCGTCTCCTCGCCTTCGGTCCAGCGCGTGGGCACCACCAGCTTCGTGTCGGCGTCGATCCAGGGCGCCAGTTCCTGGCGGCTCGTCTCCAGCCGCCGCTCGGCGGCGTCGGAGTTCAGGTACTCGCGCGCCGCCGGGTGCGCCCAGATGGTGGCGCCGGCGTCGCGCAGCACCTGCAGCCCGTAGGCGTGGTCGGCGTGGTAGTGCGTGAGGATCACGTGGCGGACCGGCTGCGCGGTGACGCGGCGCACCTCCTGCAGCAGTTCGCGCGCGAGCGCGGGCGAGCCGAGGGCGTCGATCACGACCACGCCTTCGTCGGTGACCACAAAGCCGGCGTTGCTGATGAAGTTGCGGTTCGCCGGCGAGCCCAGCGCGGCCATGCCCTGCACGAACCACACGCGGGGCGCCACCTCCACCGCGCGCACCGGCGGGGCTTCGGGCTGCGCGCGCGCTGCGGGCAGCGCGAGCGCGGCCACCCCCAGCAGCGCATGCGCCAGCCAACGCCTGTGGAGGTGCGCGAAGGTCATCAAGGTCCGCTTCATGATCCGGATCTCAGGGTTCACCAAGGGGGCACCGGCGGCAGGCCGGTGATGCAATCGGGGCCGTTTGCCCGCAGGAGGTCGTGACGATGATTCGGATTCGCTGCAGCGTGGCCGCCGCGGCGCTGCTGGCCGCCGCGCCGGCGCTGCAGGCGCAGGACAACACGCTGCTCGCGCGCAGCCTGGCCGCCACCTGCGCCAACTGCCACGGCACCGGCGGCCAGGCGCGCGGCGACATGAAGCCGCTGGCCGGCCGGTCGGCGGAGAAGATCCTCGCCGCCATTGCCGACTTCAGGAGCGGCGCCCAGCCCGCGACCGTGATGCACCAGATCTCCAAGGGCTACACCGACGAGCAGCTGCGCCTGGTGGCTGGCTGGTTCGCGGCCCAGAAGGCGAAGTGAGTTGGAGCGATGACGAACAGGATCCTCGTCCCGCGCCGCCGCCTCCTGTCCGCCGGCGTTGCCTTCGGTGGCCTGGCCCTGGCCGGCTGTGCCAGCACGCCGGCCGGCCCTTCGATCGGCCGCGTGGTGGTGGTCGGCGGCGGCTTCGGCGGCGCCACGGCGGCGCGCTACCTGCGCCTGTGGGGCGGCAACGTGGACGTGACGCTGGTCGAGCGCAACCCGGCCTTCGTCTCCTGCCCGCTGTCCAACCTGGTCGTCGGCGGCTACCGGCAGATCGGCGACGTGACGCGCGGCTACGAAGGCCTGAAGGCAGCCGGCGTGAAGCTCGTGCAGGGCGAGGCCGCGGCCGTCGACCTGGGCGCGAAGAAGCTGCGCCTGGCCGGCGGCGGCGAACTGCCGTACGACCGGCTGGTGCTGGCCCCCGGCATCGACTTCATGCTCGACGAGGTCGGCGGCCTCGAGGCCGAGCTCGCCGCCGGCCGCGTGACGCACGCCTGGAAGGCCGGCCCGCAGACGGTGGCGCTGCGCCGCCAGCTGGAAGCGATGGCCGACGGCGGCGTGGTCGCGATCACGATCCCGAGGGCGCCCTACCGCTGCCCGCCCGGACCGTACGAACGCGCCTGCATGATCGCCGCCTACCTGAAGGCCGCGAAGCCGAAGTCCAAGCTGCTGGTGCTGGACGCGAACCCCGAGATCCAGTCGAAGAAGGCGCTGTTCGAGAAGGCCTTCCAGCAGCACTACGCCGGGCTCGTGGACTACCGGCCCAACGCCGAGCTGAAGGAGGTGTCGGGCACGCTCGCGAAGCTGGAGTTCGAGGACGTGAAGGCCGACGTGCTGAACGTCATTCCGCCGCAGCGCGCGGGCGACCTGGCGCGCAGCGCCGGGCTGGCCACGATCAACGGCCGCTGGGTCGGCGTCGACTGGCTCACGATGGAAGCCTCCAGGGCGCCGGGCGTGCACGTGCTGGGCGACGCGGTGTTCCCGGCCGCGCAGATGCCCAAGTCGGGCCACATGGCCAACCAGCATGCCAAGCTGGTGGCGGCCGCGGTGATCCAGCAGCTCAAGGGCGAGCCGGTCAACCCTTCGCCGGTGCTCGCCAACACCTGCTACAGCTTCGTCACCGCCGCCGAGGCGGTGCACGTGGCCACGGTGCACCAGTACGACGCCGCGGAGAAGACCTTCAAGACGGTGCCGGGCTCGGGCGGCCTCTCGGCCGCGGCCAGCCCGATGGAAGGCCGCTACGCGCTGGGCTGGGCGGAGAACATCTGGGCCGACACGCTGGCGCTGTGACGGCTCACGCATGGCGGACGCTGCCCGAGATGGGCTGGTCCAGCCAGCCCGCGGGGCGCTGGTCGAAGAAGCGGTCGGTCAGCGCCGCGGCCGCCCACATGGCGGCCAGGGTGACCCAGGCGGTGGCGGTGAAGACGGCCGCGCCCGAGACGCCCGCGCCCACCGCGCAGCCGCCGGCGAGCATGCCGCCGAAACCCATCAGCACCGCGCCGGCCAGGTAGCGGCGCATGCTGCGCCCGCCTTCGAAGCCTTCCAGCTTCAGCTCGCCGAACAGTGCGGCGGCGACGAAAGAGCCCAGCACCACCCCCGGCACCAGCCCCATGTCGAAGGTGGCCGGCTTGCCGCTGGCGAAGAGCACGCGCGTCAGCACCTCGGCCGAAGGGCCGGTGAACGACAGCGCCTGGATCGGCACCGGGTCGAAGGCCAGGCGCGAGACCGCATAGGTGGCCCACCAGGCCGCGGCCACCGTGAGCCCGACGCCGATCGCCCCCAGCCAGCCCCAGGCCGGCACGCGCTGGCGGCGCGCGAACACGAGTGCGGCCGCGAACCACACGAGGCCGAAGGCCACCGCACCGCCATGACCGATGCCGGTGCGCGCGACGAGATCTCGCGCCGGGCCGCCTTCCACCGTCCACCAGCCGCTCACCGCTTCGCGCAGCGGCGCCAGCGCGCCGGTCCACGAGGCCTGCGCGGTGACGGCGAACACCAGCCCCGACATCACCGAGCGCAGGTTGCCCTGCGCCGCCAGCACCAGCAGCCGGCTCGCACAGCCGCGTGCCAGCACCATGCCGCAGCCGAACAGCGCGCCGCCGACCGCCGCGCCGGAGAGGCTGCCGCGCGCCGCGATCTGGCGCGCGTTGCCGGCGTCGAACGCGCCGGCCCAGGCCAGCACCTGCGTCGCGACGACGGCGCTGGAGAAGGCGAACAGCCACACCGTGAGCTTGCCGCCCGGCTGGCGGCGCGCGAACTCGATCACCGCGCTGCGCAGGCAGAAGCGCGAGCGCTGCGCGAAGAAGCCGAACAGGAGCCCGATGCCCGCGCCCAGCAGCGCCAGCGTCCAGGCCTCGCCGACGAGGTCGATCAGGGCTTCGAGCATGGCCGCCGCGCCCGCGGGCCTTGCTTCAAGGCTTGATGTACGCGGCGCCTGCTTTTTGCAGCTTGGCGATGCGCACCACGCCGGAAGGCGTGAAGTCGGCTTCCTGGATGAACTGCTCCTTCTTCAGGCCGCGGTTCTTGAGCGTGATCTCGCAGACCTCGAACTTCACGCCGCGCGCCTTCAGCGCCGAGACCGGGCCGGCGAATTCGCCGCCGTTGCGGTCCTTCGCGCCTTCCATCAGGAAGTCGACGCCGTTGGCGTGCGTGACCACCGTGATCTGCGCCTTGGGGTCCACGTCCAGGTGGTTGCGCACGTTGCGCAGGCCCTTGAGCGCCTGCGCGTCGGCGTCGTCGATGTGGTAGACCACCATGTCCTGCGCCAGCGCCCCGAGCGAGGCGAGGCCGATCACGAGGGCGGCGAGGGCTTGCAAGATGCGACGCATGGGCGCTACTCCTGGTGGTGGACCCGACCGGTTCAGGCCAGGCCCGGGTTGCCCTGCACGCCGATCAGGCGCGGCAGGTTGGGCTGGCGCGGCGTGACGCGCTTCTGGTTCTTCAGCCAGGGCTCGACCACGTCCCACACCATCTTGTTGCCCGCCATCTTCGCCTCTTCGGCCACCGGTGCCCAGCCTGCCACCTTGTAGGTCCTGCCGGCTTCGATGGGTTTGCCGGCCAGGCGCATGTCCTGGATGCGCCGGCCCATCGCGGCACCCGGCTCGCAGGCATAGGTGAGGCCGCCCACGCGCACCATGTCGCCGCCCTGCTGGTAGTAGGGGTCGGGGTTGAAGAGGTTGTCGCAGACGTCCTCGAGCACGGTCTTGATCGTCTCGCCCGACATCATGGTGACGGTGGCGTACGAATAGGTCGTCGCCAGCTGGTCCATCAGCAGCTCGCGCGTGATGGTGTCGCCCGGCAGCAGCGAGGTGCCCCAGCGGAAACCGGGCGAGAACGCGATCTCGGCGTCCTGCGCCGCCATCAGCGCGTCGCAGACCAGCTGGTCCCAGCTGCCGTTGAAGTTGCCGCGCCGGTACAGCAGGCCGTCGGTCACGGCCAGCGGCTCGGCGAGCTTGGCTTCGTACGGGGCGCGCATCTTCGTGATGAGCGCGTCCATCGCGGCGTCCTCCTTCAGCTGCTGGCTGAACACCGGCAGCAGCCGGTAGCGGAAGTCGGCGACCTTGCCGTCCTTCACGTCGAAGTCCATCACGCCCAGGAACTTGCCGTTGCTGCCGGCGTTGGTGACCAGCGTGGTCCCGCCGGCGTTCTTCACCGGCACCGCCACCGGTACGCCGTCGTGCGTGTGGCCGCCGAAGATGGCGTCGACGCCGCGCACGCGGCCGGCCATCTTGAGGTCGACGTCCATGCCGTTGTGGCTGAGCACGACCACGACCTTCGCGCCCTTGGCACGCGCTTCGTCGACCATCTTCTGCAGGTTGTCGTCCTGGATGCCGAAGGTCCAGTCGACCACCATGTAGCGCGGGTTGGCGATCGGCGTGTAGGGGAACGCCTGGCCGACGATGGCGACCGGCACGCCGTTGACGGGCCGGATCACGTAGGGCTTGAAGACCGGGTCGCCGAAGTCGGCCGTCTTCACGTTCTGCGCCACGAAGTCGACCTTGCCCGCCAGGTCCTTGTCCACCAGCTGCTGCACGCGCTGCATGCCGTAGGTGAATTCCCAGTGCCCGGTCATCACGTCCACGCCCAGCAGCAGGCAGGCGTCGACCATGTCCTGCGCCTGCGTCCACAGCGAGGTGGCGCTGCCCTGCCAGGTGTCGCCGCCGTCGAGCAGCAGTGCGCCGGGGCGCGAGGCCTTGAGCTGCTTCACCAGCGTGGCCAGGTGCGCGAATCCGCCGACCTTGCCGAAGCGCCTGGCGGCGGCCTCGAAGTCCAGCCCGGTGAAGGCATGCGCCTGGGCGCTGCCGGGCGCCAGGCCGGTGGCCTTGAGCAGCCCTTCGCCCACCAGGTGCGGCAGCCGGCCCTGCATGGCGCCGATGCCGATGTTGACGCTGGGCTCGCGGAAGAGGATAGGCTTGAGCTGCGCATGGCAGTCGGTCATGTGCAGCAGCGAGACGTTGCCGAAGGGCTTCAGGTCGTAGAGCGACTCGCCCGCGGTGGCCGCGTCGGCCTCGGCCCAGCGCCCCAGCGGCAGGCCGGCCGCGGCGGCGGCGCCCAGGACCTGGAGGAACTCGCGCTTCGATAGATTCATGCTTCAGCAATCAATGATGCATGCGGGCCGAAAGAGCGGGCCCGCGGGCCCGCCCGTGCCGTTCACTGGTTGACCGGCGACTTCGGGTCCAGCAGCAGCGCCATCAGGTCCTGCAGCTGCTTTTCGTTCAGCAGCCCGCCGTGGCCGAAGCGCGGCATGCCCGAGCAGGCGTTGAAGGCCTTGGCGTTCCACAGCTTGGTCCAGGTGTATTCGATGACGGGCCTGGCGGTGGGCGCTTCGAGATCCGCCACGCCGCGGTTGCGCCCGTAGTGGTACAGGCTGGGGCCGATGGTGCCGTAGGAGATCTCCTTCGGGTCCAGCTGGTGGCAGTTGTAGCAGTTGCCGCCGTTGGCGCTGGGCGCCGCGGAGGCGTCGGTCCAGGTCATGCCGCGGCCGTTCTGGGCCAGCTTCTCGCCTTCGCGCCAGTCGCCGATGTAGCGGCCGCTGGGCGGCGGCTTCACGGTCTTGAGTGCCGCTGCCTGGATACGGCCGGCCACGTCGTCGGCCAGGGGCTTGCCTTCGGCCCTGGAGCAGGCGGCGTTGGCCTCGTCCTGCTGCAGGCGGTCGACCTTGGCGATGCCCTGGTCGCGGAACGAGGCCTGCATCATCTTCGGGAACTCGGCGCTCACGTCGGGCGCCGGCGTCGCGCAGCCGGCCAGCAGCGCGGCGGCGGCGGCCGCAGCGTGGCGCAGGGTCGTGTTCTTCATCGCGGGGCCCTCGTCAGCGCTTGATGGCGGGCGCGATCGACTGCGCGCCCTTGGCGTTCACGCCCATGTAGACCCCCAGCGCGATCGTCACGTCGGACGCGAAGCCGGGGTACGGGAAGCGCTGCTGGCGGTAGCAGTCGTTCAGGCGGCGCTGCATGCTCCACATCTCGCCGCTGCTCACGCGGTAGGCCGGCCAGGCCGCGAAGCCGACGCCGTCGCCCGGGTTGACGCTGAGCTGCGGCAGGTCCTGCAGGCGGATGCGCTTGCCCGCCTCGCCGTGGCACGAAGCGCAGGAGAAGTCGTACGGTCCGCCGCGGAAGAAGAAGGCCTTCTTGCCCAGCTCGTAGAACTTTCGCTCCTCGGGGTGCGATTGGGGCAGGTTCATGCGCAGCCCGCGCGATTCGGAGGAGATCCACGCCGCCAGCGCTTCCATGTTGGCCTGCTCGCCGCGGCCGAAGGGCGTGGCGGCGATCTCGGCCGCGTTCAGCCCCTGCAGCGTTTCCATGCAGGTGAGCAGGCGCGATTCCAGGTCCTGCACACGGCCGGTGTCGGCGAACCAGCGCGGCAGCTCGACCCAGGCGCCCTTCACCACCCCCGGGCCCTTGCCCAGGTCGCATTGCTCGAGCGACGCGTTCTTCGGGCCGCGCTTCTTCTTCCAGAGGTCCTCGCCCTTGGCTTCGAAGAGCTCGGCCGGGTTGCCGTCTTCCAGCATCTTGCGGTATTCGGCAATGCCGTCGGCCGCCGTCTTCGCGCCTTGTGCGGCGGCGCCGCCGGCCAGTGCTGCCGCCGCGGCGGCCAGGATCCATGCCTTCATCGCCGCTGCCTCAGGCCACCGTGGCTTCGTCGGTGCGCTTGTCGCCGTGGTTGTCGACCCAGCTCACGCTCACCTTGTCGCCCGCCTTCGCGCCCTTGACGACGAACTGCAGGAACGGGTTCTTCGCGATCGAAGGGCCCCACTGGGCGGCGAACACGGGCTTGCCGTTCAGCTGCGCGGTGACCTCCTGGATGAACCAGGCGGGAATCGTCTTGCCGGCCGCGTCCTTGCGCTGGCCGGTCTCCATCTCGTGGCTCATCAGCACCCGCACCGTGGTCTTCTCGCCCTGCGCCTGCGCGCGGATGCGCATCGGATCTGCCATGTCGTCCTGCTCCTGTCCTGGGGTTCAGCCGCCGCAGCCGCCGAGGGTGACCTTGATCTCCTTCTGCGCGAACAGCACGCGGCCGTCGCCCATCATCGCGACCGCGACGACGTTGGAGGTCTGGCCCATCTTCACGCGCGTGTTGAAGGAAGGCTCGATCGAATCGTTGACCTCGAACACCGCCGACAGCACCGAGGGGTTCTTCTCGACCAGCAGCAGCAGGCGCTTCACGCCCGCGGCACCGGTGGACACGCCCACCGGCACGACGGCGCCGTTCTCGGCGATGTCGGGCCCGGTGATGACGACGTCCTTGCTCTCCACCGGGGCGGCGCCGCCGAGCGCCTTCACCGCGTCGGCGGTGGTCTTGGCGTCGAACGCGGCCTGCGCCCACGCGGCGCGCGCCGGCAGCGGCAACCATCCGGCGGTGGCCATCAGGGCCGCGACCTTGAACGATCGGGCCAGCATCTCCCTGCGTTGCGGCATCGGTATCTCCTTCATTCGTGCATGCTAATGAACAGGCCCGGCGGGGCCGAGAGGGACTTCCCTGGAAGCGGGCTCAGCGCCGGGCGCCGTCGACCAGCCATTGTGCGATCGTCCGCGCCTCATCGCCGGACAGGGTCTGCGGCGGCATCTGCACCGGGCCCCAGACACCCGAGCCGCCGCTCGTGATCTTGCGCGTCAGGTAATCGACCGCGTCGCTGCGCTCGGCATGCTTGCGCGCGACGTCCCGGAAGCCCGGCCCGACGATGCGGTTCTCGACGCCGTGGCAGGCCACGCAGCCCAGGCGCTGGGCGAGCGCCAGCGCGGGCGGCGTCTGGGCCGCGGGGGCCGCCGGCGCCATCGCCATCAGCGGCGCGCCCGGCGGCCGCGTGGTGTCGGCACCGCGCTGGGCGCCGAAGCCGCGGTTCTGCTCGGCCAGGTTGCCGTGCGCATTGCGCGCGTGGTCGGGCAGCATCGAGGCGATCTTCGCCTCGCCCGCGCAGTCCTTCATGCAGGCCGTGGCCCGCACGTCGGGGCGGCCTGTGCCCAGGCCGCGGCCCGGCCACAAGCCATGATCGGTGGTGACGCCGTTGCGGTTGGGCAGACGGGCCTGCACCTCGGCGATGTTGCGGTCGCTGAGGGTGAAGTCGTCGGGCAGCACGCCGCCCAGGTTCAGCAGGTAGGCCGTGACGGCGTAGACCTCGTCCACGCTCAGCGACTTGGGCGCGTTCCAAGGCATCGCGCGGCGGATGTAGTCCCACAGCGTCGAGACGGTCGACACCTTCATCAGCGTGGTGCGGCCGGGGAACGAGGGGTCCAGCAGCCGCGCGACGCGGCCGCTGGCCACGTCGGCGGCGGTGGTGCCGCCCACCAGCGGGCTGAAGACCTCGTTGCTCTCGCCGAAGATGCCATGGCAGGAAGCGCACTTCGCTTCCCACAGGTCCTGGCCCTGGGCGACGCTGCCGCTGCCGGGCGGCAGGCCCTTGAAGTCGGGCCGCACGTCGATGTCCCAAGCGGCCAGTTCCTTCGCCGTGGCCGCGCGGCCGATACCGGGGAAGCGCTCCTGCGCCACCGCGCCGGCACCCACCACCACGGGCGCCAGCACGAGCAGCAGCGCCGCGCCCTTACGCCAGCTGGACATTGCGCACCTCGCCGTTCTCCTGCACCCACCAGGTCTGGATGGCGTTGTTGTGATAGATCGAGCGCGTGCCGCGCACCGCGCGCAGCTGGCGGTAGGTGGGCTGCACGTAGCCGGTCTCGTCGGTGGCGCGGCTCATCACGAGCGCGGCCTTGCCGTCCCAGACCCAGTCCACGTTGAAGCGCGTCAGGCACTTGGGCATGACGGGGCCTTCCAGCCGCGCCGGGCGCCAGTTGCGGCCGCCGTCGACCGAGACGTCGACCTGCTTCACCCGCCCGCGACCCGACCAGGCCAGCCCGCTGATGTTGTAGAAGCCCTTTTCCAGCAGCACCTGGCCGCCCGAAGGCGTGGTGACCACGCTCTTGCACTCCTGCGTGCTGCTGTACTGGCGGTGGCGGCCGTCGGGCATGAGGTCCACGTAGTGGATGGTCTCGTCCTTGGTGCCGTACGGCTGGTCGCCCACCTCGAGCCGGCGCAGGTACTTGACCCAGCTGACGCCCTGCACGCCCGGCACCACCAGGCGCAGCGGGTAGCCCTGCTCGGGGCGCAGCATCTCGCCGTTCTGGCCGTAGGCGACGAGGACCTCGCCGCTCTCGACCAGTTCCATCGGCACCGTGCGCGTCATCGACGAACCGTCGGCGCCTTCGGCGAGCACGTAGCGGCCGCGCTTCCAGTCGACGCCGCACAGCTCGAACAGGGTGCGCAGCGGCACGCCGGTGAACTCGCTGCACGAGAGCATGCCGTGCGTGTACTGGCAGGTCGGCACCGCGACGTTGCCCCACTCCATGCCGCTGTTGGCGCCGCACTCGATGAAGTGGAAGCGCGAGACCGAAGGCAGCCGCATCAGCTCGTCCATCGTGAACACGCGCGGGGTCTTCACGAGCGACGAGTCGCTGCCGTTGACCATCAGCCGGTGCTTCGTCGGGTCGACGTCCCACCAGCCCTGGTGGTGACGCTCGAAGTGCAGCCCGCTCGGCGTGACGATGCCGAACAGCGACTGCAGCGGCGCGAACGAGACCGAGGCCTGCGCCGTCTGCGTGAGGCCGGGGCTCTGGCGGCGCTGCACGTTGCGTTCGTACTTCGACGGCTTGCCGTAGCCGTCGGTCGCCACCGCCTGGCCCAGGCCGCGGCTGTGCTCGGGCAGGTTCAGGATCGCGGGGTCGCCGTCGTCGGGCGCGGACGGCGCGGCCTGCGCCGCGGCGGCGGCACCGCCGGCCGCACCGGCGGCCGCGAAGGCGCGGCGCAGGAAGTCGCGCCGGCCCTGCTTCGCCTCGGCGAACACCTGGCGCGCGCCGTCGGCGTCGATGAAGTTCTCCGGCGCCTTCCGCAGGCGCCCCGCGCGGGTTGGGTCGGGTTCCAAGGACGTTCCGCCGTAGCTTCAAATATCTTTGATGCCAAATATTAGCCAGTACGGAACTAACAATGCTTCGGTGTTTACCCCGCCCGGCATGCGGGCGCCAGGCGGCGCGCCAAAAGCAAAGGGCCCCGCAAGCGGGGCCCTTCGGGGCGCGGGACCGACCGGCGTTCGGTCAGTGCCCGCGGGACTTGGGGTGGCTGATGGGA
>CAYVXO010000138.1:0-16316 GCA_964454485.1 uncultured Rubrivivax sp. | reverse complement strand
CTGCAGCAGATCCTGCTGCGCCCGGCCGAGTACAGCGTCATCGCCACGCTCAACCTGAACGGCGACTACGTCTCCGACGCGCTGGCCGCGCAGGTGGGCGGCATCGGCATCGCGCCGGGTGCGAACCTGTCCGACAGCGTCGCCATGTTCGAGGCCACCCACGGCACCGCGCCCAAGTACGCCGGCAAGGACTACGTCAACCCGGGCTCGGAGATCCTCTCGGCCGAGATGATGCTGCGCCACATGGGCTGGACCGAGGCCGCCGACCTGGTGATCGCGTCGATGGAGCGTTCCATCCTCAGCAAGAAAGTCACCTACGACTTCGCGCGCCTGATGGAAGGCGCGACTCAGGTCTCCTGCTCGGGCTTCGGGCAGGTGATGATCGACCACATGTGAAGCCCGCCGCCGGCCGGCGCCTTCAGTCGCGAAGGCGCCGCAGGCGGTATTCCTGGTCCACCTGGGTCTGCGTGAACCTGCGGCCGCACTGGCTGCACAGGTAGACCGGCTGCTTCTTCTCGTCCTGCAGCGTGGGCGCGATCTGCCCCATGCAGCCGGGTTGCGGGCACAGGTAGTAGCGCTGGTCGGTGTGGCGCTTGCGGGTCACGGCGGGCCCTTCGTCGGCTTCGACCCCGCGATCATCGCGCGCTTTCGATTCCTTCCATCATCGCCTCCCGGCGCAGGCCGCCGATGGAGGACTCCCGATGACGCAATGGCGACGCAAGACCTCGGCCGACGAGGTCTACACGGCCGAGGAGATCGAGGCCCGGCTGAAGGACGAACTGCCGCGCTGGACCTACGAAGACGGCTGGATCCGGCGCAAGTACAAGACCAGCGGCTGGAAGGGCACGCTGATGGTGGTCAACACGGTCGGCCACCTGGCCGAAGCCGCCTGGCACCACCCGGACCTGAACGTCTCCTACGCCTTCGTCACCGTGAAGCTGGTGAACCACGCTGCCAAGGGCGTGACGGAGAAGGACTTCGCGCTCGCCCGCAAGATCGAGGAAGTGCTGATGTGGCAGCCCGGACGCGAGGACCCGCCGGTGCTGGAAGGCACGCCCGACGACCCGCGCTTCAAGTACCTCAAGTACGACTGAGGGCCACCGTGTTGCGCTGACAGAGTGTCTCCGGGACGGCACAGCGCCGGCCCGGAAGACGCCCCGGCGGGCGCGGCCCGGGGCTTGCTTTTGCCCGGCGTATGCTCAGGCGCCACCATGCCCGCCCCCGTGCCGATGTCTGCCGTCCTGCCCAGCCGCACTGAGGCGCGTGTGGCCGTGGGCGTGCGCGCGCCCGGCCGCCTGCACCTCGGCTTTCTCGACCCTTCGGGCTCGCTGGGGCGCCGCTTCGGCAGCCTGGGGCTCGTGATCGAGGGATTCGAAACCGACATCGAACTCGCACCCGCCGCACAAGACAGCCTTCGGGCCGACGACGCCGCGGCCGAAGCCGAACTGGCGCGCGCCGCCGCGCTGCTGGCGCGCCTGCGCGAACGCACCGGCCTTTCGCAGCCGCTCGCGCTGCGGGTGAAGCGCGTGTTGCCGGCGCACGCCGGATTCGGCTCCGGCACCCAGCTGGCGCTGGCGCTCGGGCGCGCCTTCGCACGCTGCCACGGGCTGGCCGTGTCCACCGCCGCACTGGCCGGCTGGCTGGGCCGCGGCGAACGTTCCGGCATCGGCATCGCGGGTTTCGACCAGGGCGGCCTGCTGCTCGACGGCGGGCCCGGCTTGCAAGGCCAGCCGGCGCCGGTGCTCGCGCGCCTGCCTTGGCCGGCCGAGTGGCGCGCCATCGTCGTCACCGACGACCGCCAGCATGGGCTGGCCGGCAGTGCCGAGCGCCAGGCCATCGGCACCCTGGCGCCGCTGCCGCAGGCCGCCGCGGCCGAGATTTGCCACCAGGTGCTGATGCGCGTGCTGCCCGGCGCAGCCGAACGCGACTTCGCCGCCTTCGCCGGCGGCGTGGCGCGCATCCAGGAAGTGGTGGGCGGCCATTTCGCGCCCGCACAAGGCGGCGACGCCTTCACCAGCGCCGCCGTCGGCCGTGCGCTGCGCGCATTGCGCGACGCAGCGGGCCAGGAAATCGGCCTCGGCCAGAGTTCCTGGGGGCCCACCGGCTTCGGCTTCGCGCCTTCGGCCGCGGCCGCGCAGCAGCTGGTGGCCGCCGCACGTGCCGCCGGCGCCGTCGACCCCGCGCTCGGCCTGCGCATCGTCGGCGGCCGCAACAGCGGCGCCGTGGTCGGCGAGCGGCCGGCCTAGAACCCTCTTCCCCACTTCGCCAGCGTCAGCGCCATGGAACGACCCTACATCCTGCACATGTTCACCCCGGGCCGGCAGATGAGCCCGTTCGACATCAACATGGCGGCCGACGCCGGCTACCAGATCATCGTGCCGTACTGCGAAGCCGGGCTCGACGCGGTGACCGGCCTGACGCAGGACGCGATCTTCTCGCGCGGCCCCAAGGGCGTGGCGCGCACGGGCCTGTTCATCGGCGGGCGCGACGCCCTGCTGGCCGCCGACATGCTGGAGAAGTCGCTCAAGGCGATGGTCAAGCCCTTCGTCGTGAGCGTGATGGCCGACCCCAGCGGCGCCTACACGACGGCGGCCGCGATGGTGGCTTGCGTGGAGGCCCAACTCAAGCGCAAGCGGTCCGAAGGGCTGGCCGGCTGCCGCATCGTCATCCTCGGCGGCCTCGGGCCGGTGGGCCGCATCGCCGGCGTGCTGGCGGCCCAGGCCGGGGCCGAGGTCTCGCTGTCCAGCCGCAACGGCATCGACCTCGCGGAAGAGGGCGCGCAGCAGACCGCAAAGCGCTTCGGCGTCACGCTGCACGGCGTTTCGGGCGGCGACCGCGCCGCAGTGCGCACCTCGCTCGAGTCGGCCGACGTGGTGCTGTGCTGCGCCGCCGCCGGCGTGCAGGTGGTCAAGCCCGACGACCTGCCGTTCGCGAAGCGGCTGCTGGTGGCCGCCGACGTGAACGCGGTGCCGCCCGAAGGCGTGGCCGGCCTGGGCGTGATGGACGACGGCCAGCCGCTCGCCGGCACCGGCGCGGTCGGCATCGGCGCGCTCGCGATCGGCAACGTGAAGTACCAGACCCAGCACCGGCTGCTGGTGCAGATGCGCGAGGCCACGGCGCCTGTGGCGCTGAGCTTCGGCGAGGCCTTCGCCACCGCACGCGCCTTCATCGCCGAGACGGCCGCGAAGGCGCGCTGAGGTGCCGCACACGCGGCAGCGCGCGTGATCGCGATCGCGGCCTTGTCGGCGCGCCCGCTGGCCGTCTGGGCGGCGGCCGACGGCGCGCCGGCGATCGTGCTGGATGCCTTCGGCGACCTCGACACCCGCCGCGCCGCCGCCGAGTGGCACGCGGTGCGTGCCGACGACCGGCTGGCGCTCGACGGCCCGCGCCTGCTGGCCACGCTGGCCGCGCTGGCGCGGCGCGGCGACGTCGAAGGCTGGGTCGCCGGCGGCGGCTTCGACGAACAGCCCGGCCTGCTGCAGGCCGCGGCCGAAACGCTGCCGCTCTTCGGCACGCCGCCCGCGGGCCACCGGCTCACGCGCGACGCGCCGGCCTTCTTCGCGCTGCTGGACCGCCTGGGGGCGGAGCACCCGCCGGTGTCGTTCGAGCCGCCACCGGCGCGCGAGGACGGCTGGCTGCTCAAGCACCCGCATTCGGCCGCCGGCCTGCACGTGAGCCGCTGGCAAGGTCAGGCGGCCGCCGCCGGCAGCTACTGGCAGCGCGAGTGCGCCGGCCAGCCGATGTCGGCCACCTTCGTGGCCAACGGCGACGACGCCGTGCTGCTGGGACTGAACCACCTGCTGACGATCGAGCAGCCGGGGCGGCCTTTCGTGTTCCGCGGCGCGGTCGGCCCGGTGGCGGTGCCCGAGCCGTTGCGGCGCGAGGTCGAAGCCCTGGTGCGGCGCCTCGCGCGCGAGTGCGGCGTGAAGGGACTGGCCAGCCTGGACTTCATCGAAGCCGACGGCCGCGCGCAGGTGCTCGAACTCAACGCGCGCCCGAGCGCTACCGCGTCGCTGTACCCGCGCATCGACGGCGTCTCGCCGCTGCAGGCCCACCTGCGCGCCTGCCGCCAGGGCTGGCTGCCGGTGGCCGGGGCGGCGGATCGCGTGCTGCGCGGCCTGGAGGTCGTCTACGCGCGCCGTGCGCTGCTGCTGTCGGCGGCGGCGGCGCAGCGGCTGGCCGACGCCGGCGACCTGCACGACCTGCCGGCCGCGGGCAGCGCCTTCGAGCCGGGCGACCCGCTGTGCACGATCGAAGCGCCGGTCGACGGCCCCGAGGCGCTGGTGCGCCGGCGCGATAACCTCCTGGACCTCGTCGAAGGAATGTCATGAGCGATTCCAAGCCTGCCCTCGCCGACTGCGCGCTGAGCGTGAACGAGGCGGTTGCCCCGCTCGTCGAACGGCTGTGCGCCGACGCTGCCGCACTGGGCGTCGCGGTGCGGCGCGAAGAGGGCGTGCGCATCGTCGACGCCGGCGTCGAGGCGCCGGGCAGCATCGAGGCCGGCCGTCTGGTCGGCGAGATCTGCATGGGCGGCTTCGGCCGTGTGGCGCTGCGCAGCGCGGCCGCCGACGGCTGGCCCACCTGGCTGGAGGTGAGCAGCTCGCAGCCGGTGCTGGCCTGCCTGGCCAGCCAGTACGCCGGCTGGAGCCTCGCGGCCAGCAAGGAGGAGACGGGTGGCAAGAAGTTCTTCTCGCTCGGCTCGGGGCCGGCGCGCGCGCTGGCCGTGAAGGAGCCGCTCTTTGCCGAGCTGGGCTACCGCGACCGCGCCGCGCGCGGCGTGCTGGTGCTGGAAGTCGACCGTACGCCGCCGCCGGTGGTGCTGCAGAAGGTGCTGCGCGACTGCGCCCTCGCGCCCGAGGCGCTGACCGTGGTGCTGACGCCCACCACCAGCGCCGCCGGCACCACGCAGGTGGTGGCGCGGGTGCTGGAAGTGGCGCTGCACAAGGCGCACGAACTGGGCTTCGCGCTCGCCGACATCGTCGACGGCGTGGCGACGGCGCCGCTGCCTTCGCCCACGCCCGACGGCGGCCAGGCGATGGGTCGCACCAACGACGCCATCCTCTACGGCGGCCGCGTGCATCTCGGCGTGCGCGGCAGCGAAGCGGCGGCGCAGGCGCTGGCGGCGAAGCTGCCTTCGCGCAACTCGCGCGACTTCGGCCGTTCGTTCGCCGAGATCTTCAAGTCGGTCGACTACGACTTCTACAAGATCGACGGCGCCCTGTTCGCGCCCGCCGAGGTCTGGGTGAGCCACCTGGACAGCGGGCGCACCTGGCATGCCGGCGCGCTGGAGATGGCGCTGCTGCGCCGGCTCTGGCTCGAGGAGGCGTGAAGCCGCGATGACGCGCGTCGCGATCATGGCCGACGAGACCGGCTGGCACACGCGCCAGCTGCAGGCGGCGCTGCGCGCGCGCGGCGCGCAGGGCCGCTGCGTCGACCTGGCGGATTGCCGGCTCGACACCGGCCACGCCTGGCACGGCCTCGTGATCCCGGGCTTCGGCACGGCCCTGCCCGACGCGGCGCTGGTGCGCGGCATCGCCGGCGGCAGCTTCGAGCAGGTGACGCGCCGGCTCGCGGTGCTGCACGCGCTGCGCGAGTTCGGCGTGCCGGTCTACAACGACGCGCGCGCCATCGAGCGCAGCGTCGACAAGGCGATGACGAGCCTGCTGCTGCACGCCGCCGGCGTCCCGACGCCGCCGACCTGGGCGCTCGAATCGGAAGCCGAGGCACGCCGCATCGTCGTGCGCGAAGCGGCCGCCGGCCACGCGCTGGTCATCAAGCCGCTGTTCGGTTCGCAGGGAAAGGGGTTGCGGCTGGTGGGCCAGGTCGGCGGCCGGCTGCGCCCGCTGCCGGCGCTTTCGCGCGGATTCGCGCGCGTGGCCTACCTGCAGCGCTTCGTGCCGCCGCAAGCGAAGCCGGGCTTCGACTGGCGCGTGCTCGTCGTCGGCGGCCGCGCGCGCGCCGCGATGCGCCGCGTCAGCCGCCACTGGGTGCACAACGTGGCGCAGGGCGCCCGCTGCGAGCCGGCCGCGCCCGAAGGCGAGCTCGCGCGCCTGGCCGAGCGCGCGGCCCACGCGCTGGGCATGGACTACGCGGGGGTCGACATCGTGCCGGCCGCCGGAGCGCAGCCGCTGCTGGTGCTGGAAGTGAACGGTGTCGCGGCCTGGCAGGGGCTGCAGCAGGTGACCGGTTTCAACATCGCGCGCGCGCTCGTCGACGACCTGTTCGACCGCCGGCTGGGCGCGGCGGCGCCGGCTCGCCGAGCATGAGCCTTCTGGAACTCGCCCGGGCCGCCTTCCTGCGCGCCTGCGAACTCGACGTCGCGGTGCGCAAGCCCGGCAACGTGAGCCGGGCCTCGCCCGGGCACGGCATGCAGGCGCGCCACTTCCTCGACGCCGCACAGGCCGCGGTGGCGCCGCTGCTGGCGCCCGGCGCGCGGGTGGGGGCGCGCATCGAAGGGGCGGTCGCGGCCTCCTGGGCCGCCGCCGGATGCAACACCAACCTGGGCATCGTGCTGCTGTGCGCGCCGCTCGCCGCGGCCTTCGAACGCGGCGGGCCGCTCGGCACGGCACTGCAAGCCGTGCTGGCGGAACTTGACGTGGAGGACGCGCGTGCCGCCTTCCGCGCCATCGTGCAGGCCCGGCCGGGCGGGCTGGGCCGGGCCGGCGAAGCCGACGTGCACGACGAACCCGCGATCGGCCTGCGCGAGGCGATGGCCTTGGCGGCCGACCGCGACAGCATCGCGCGCCAGTACGCCGAGGGTTTCCACGAGGTTCTGCAGGCATCGCAGGACCTCGGGTTTGCCCTGAGCGACGAGGCCGAACCCGGCCTTCGAGACGCCGCCGTCCAGCATGTCTACCTGGGGTATCTGGCGCGTTGGCCCGATTCACACATTGTGCGAAAACACGGCGCCGCGCTGGCACAGATTGTCATGAGCGCGGCGCAGCAATGGCAGGCGCGCGAACGGCCCGGCGAAGACCCGGCTTTCGCCGCCTGGGACGAATCGCTCAAGCAGCAGGGACTGAACCCGGGGACGAGCGCCGACCTGACGGTCGCCAGCCTGTTCGCGGCCGGACTGCGACACGCGGTGGCATAGATCGTGATAGCGGGGTTCCCAGCGCCGGCCGTCCCGGTCCGGTGCGACATGTCTGCACGAACACACTCAAGGAGATAAAACCGCCATGGCCAAGATCGATCGCATGATGGTCGGGGAGTCGCTCGTCGGCGACGGCAACGAGATCGCCCACATCGACCTCATCATCGGGCCGCGCGGCACGCCGGCCGAATCGGCGTTCGCCAATGCGCTGACGAACAACAAGGACGGCTTCACCGCGCTCTTGGCCGTGGTCGCCCCGAACCTGCTGTGCAAGCCCGCCACCGTGATGTTCAACAAGGTGACGATCAAGGGCGCCAAGCAGGCCGTGCAGATGTTCGGCCCGGCGCAGCGCGCCGTCGCGATGGCGGTGGCCGACAGCGTGGAAGACGGCACCATCCCCGCGGCCGAAGCGGACAACCTGTTCATCAGCGTCGGCGTGTTCATCCACTGGATGGCCGAAGACGACAAGAAGATCCAGGACTTCAACTACCGCGCCACGAAGGAAGCGATCGCGCGCGCGGTGGCCGGTTCGCCGACGGCGGCCGAGGTGGTGGCCAAGAAGGGTTCTGCCGCCCACCCGTTCGCGGCGAAGTGATTTTGGTGTGAGAGGCGAGTGCGCGCCTGGCAACGGGCGCGCCAGGGAAAGAGGAAGGCTTGTCATGTTGCCGACCGGTACCCCCGGTCGGCTTTTTCTTTCCGGGGCCGCGCGTTCAGCGCCGGCCGGGCACCATGCCGCTGCCGATGACGTGCAGCACCGGCGTCGCGCGCTGGGCGGAGGGTTCCGCGGCACGGGCGTGACGCTCGATCTGCACGCCTACCGCCTGCACGTCGGCGAACTTGCGCGGCTTGACCACCTTCACGCGCACCCAGCGGGCGCCGAACTCGTCCAGCAGGATGCCCGCCACCGATTCGGCGAACGACTCCAGCAGCTGGTGATGGTGCTCGCGCATCAGGCGCAGCAGCCGCTCGCGCACGAGGCCGTAGTGGATCGTGTCGCCGATGCGGTCGGTGTCGCAGGCGCGCGCGTGCGGCACGCCGGCCACGACGTCGATCACCAGCGGCTGCGGCTCGTGCAGCTCGCCCTGGTCGATGCCGATCACGGTCTCGCCGGCCAGGCCTTCGATGAAGACGAGGTCGAGCGCCGCGCCGTCGGCGGCGGACTGGGTTTCGTGCAGGCGGGCACTCTGGTGCAAGGTGACGCTCCCGGGCGCTGTTGGAGGGATTGTCGCAGGCGGTTGCAAGTGCCGTTCCGGCGTGAAGGGGAAGTCCGTGTTTCCACCCGATGACCCCGGGCTCGGGGGGGCCACAATCCCGTTTTCCAGTGATCAGAACAGCGCCGTACGGGAGACATCGATGAGCCTGACCCTGCGCGATGTGACCCGGCATGCCGACCGCATCCTCGACGTGGTGAAGAGCGGCTTCCACGAGCAGGCGACCGACGTCGTCACCCAGTCGTGGAGCCGCTGCCTCAACGAATACCAGCTCCACCCGGCCAAGCCGAGCGAGCCGATCTTCGTCGCCCGCACGGACCTGGAAGAACGCCGCGCGCGCCGCCACGACGTCATCGCTTGCGCGCGCTACGAGATGACCACGCTGTACCAGCAGCTGGCCGACGTGGAGTCGGCCGTCGTGCTGACCGACACCGACGGCGTGATCATCCACATGGTCAGCTCGCCCGAGTTCGCGGCCGAGGTGGGCCCGCTGGGCCTGCGCGTGGGCGGCACCTGGAGCGAAGCCGCCGCCGGCACCAACGGCATGGGCACCTGCCTGGCCGCGGCCGGGCCGGTCTCGGTGCGGCGCGACGACCACTTCTTCACCCAGTTCACCCAGCTCACCTGCTCGGCGGTGCCGGTCTACGACCCCTCGGGCGAGATCTGCGCCGTGCTCGACGTGACCAGCCGGTCCAGCCTGATGCAGCAGCACCTGCTGGTGCTGCTGGGCATGACGGCGCGCATGATCGAGAACCGCCTCATCGACGCGCGCTACCGCAACGCCCACCCGCTGCACTTCCACAGCCGGCCGGAGTTCGTCTACACGCTGCACGAAGGCAAGCTCGCGGTGGGCCCGGACGGCCGCATCCTGGCCGCCAACCGCAGCGCGCTCTTCCAGCTCGGCCTGCAGTCGATGGACGAGGTGCGCCAGCGCCGCATCGAGGACCTGTTCGAGACCTCGCTGGAAGACATGCTTCAACGCAGCACCACTTCCAGCTTTCACCCGGTGGTGACCTACCGCGCGAACGCGGCGCTGCGCTTCTTCGCCGTCGCGCGCCGGCCGGCCAGCGACGCCGGCGCGCCGACGCAGGTGTCGATGATCGGCACCACGCCGCCGCAGGCCGCGGGCGGCTCGGCGGCAACGCCGCAGCGCGCACCGCTGCGGCTGGTGCAGCCGCGTGCCGCCGCGCCGGCCTCGACCTTCAAGGACCCGCGGCTGGTGAGCCACCTGGAGACCGCGCGCCGCGTCATCGCCCGCCAGACCCCGGTGCTGCTGTGCGGCGAGACCGGCGCCGGCAAGGAAGTCTTCGCGCGCGCGGTGCACGAATCCAGCCCGCATGCCAGCGGCGCCTTCGTGGCGGTGAACTGCGCCAGCCTGCCGGAAACGCTGATCGAGTCCGAACTCTTCGGCTACCGGGCCGGCGCCTTTACCGGCGCGCAGCGCACCGGCCGCCGCGGCAAGATCCTGCAGGCCGACGGCGGCACGCTGTTCCTGGACGAGATCGCCGACATGCCGCTGGAGCTGCAGGCGCGCCTGCTGCGCGTGCTCGACGAGCGCCAGGTCACGCCGCTGGGCACCGAGGAGACCCACGCGGTCGACTTCCAGCTCATCAGCGCCAGCCACCAGCACCTGCCGCAACTGGTGGCCGAAGGCCGCTTCCGCCAGGACCTGTACTACCGGCTGGCCGGCATCGAACTCATGCTGCCGCCGCTGCGCGAGCGCAGCGACCGGCGCGAGATCATCATGGGCGTGCTGGCCGCCGAAGGCGGCGAGGGCGCCACGCTCTCGCCCGAGGCCGAACGCCTGCTGCTCGACCACCCCTGGCCGGGCAACATCCGACAGCTGCGCCACGTGCTGCGCACTGCCGCCGCGCTGGCCGACGGCCGGGCCATCGGGCGCGAGCACCTGCCTTCGCTCGTGGCGCCCCAGGCACCGGCGCCCGGGGCGGTGCGGCCGCCCGCGGCGCCGGCCCCGGTGGCCGCGGCGGCCGAAGAAGAGCTGCCGGTGAAGCTCAACCCGATCCAGGCCAACGAACGCCAGGTTCTGCTCCAATTGCTCGAACACCATCGCTGGAACGTGAGCAACGTCGCCAAGGCGCTCGATGTCAGCCGCAACACGCTCTACCGCAAGCTCCACAAGCTCCACATCGAGGTCTCCCACCCCGATTGACGCCGGGCACGCGGAAGACGACTTCGGCGCGCCGCAGCCGGCGCGCTCGCGTTTCGCCTGGTGCATCACCGGCTCCGGCCATTTCCTGGACGAATCGCTCGCGCTCGCGCAGCGGCTGCCGCGGCTGGACCTGTTCCTCTCCGACGCCGCCGAGGAAGTGCTGGCCATCTACGGCCTGCCCATCGAGCGCCTGCGCCCGCGCTTCGCGCCCGGCTTCAGGCTGGTGCGCGACAAGACCGCGAGCGCGGTGCCGGTGGGCATGCTCTACGACGACGTCTACCACACGGTGGTCGTGGCGCCGGCCACCAGCAACACGGTGGCCAAGTGCGTGGCCGGCATCAGCGACACGCTGCCGACCAACATGTTCGCGCAGGCCGGCAAGCTGGGCATCCCGGGCATCGTGTTCGCGTGCGACACCGAGCCGGTGGTGGTGACGAAATCGCCGCACGACTGGGTGACGCTGCGCCCGCGCCGGCTGGAGCTGGACAACGTGAACCGCCTGCGCGAGATCGACTTCTGCCAGGTCGTCTGCTCGCCGGCCGAGCTGGAGGCGGCGCTCGACGCGCGCCTCTCGGCGCTCGCCCTGGCATGGAACGCATCCTCTTCCTGACCGGCCGCCTGGCCGAGCCGCAGCTGCGTCGCGTGCTCGAAGGGCTGGCGCCGGCACCCTTCGAGTGGGAAGTGCGCGAGATCGGCCTGCAGGTGGCCGCGCTCATGACCGCCGACCTGGTGCGCCGCCGCCTGGTGCCGCCACTGGCGGTCGACCGCGTGATCGTGCCCGGCCGCTGCCGCGGCGACCTGGACGCGCTCACGGCCCACTACGGCGTGCCGGTGCAGCGCGGCCCGGAGGAGCTGAAGGACCTGCCGCGCTTCTTCAACCGCGCCGCGCAGCCGGTGGACCTGAGCGAGTCCGGGCCGCTGCTGTTCGCCGAGATCGTCGACGCGCCGCGGCTGGACGTGGCGGCGATCGTCGAGCGCGGCCGCGCCCATGCACGCGACGGCGCCGACGTCATCGACCTCGGCGGCCTGCCGGCGACGCCGTTCCCGCACCTGGAAGACGCGGTCGCGGCGCTGAAGGCCGAAGGGCTGCGCGTCAGCGTCGATTCGCTCGACACCGAGGAACTGCGCCGCGGCGGCCGCGCCGGCGCCGACTACCTGCTCAGCCTGCACGAAGAGACGCTGTGGATCGCCGACGAGGTGGCCGCCACGCCGGTGCTGATCCCGCGCACGCCGCACGACGAGGCCTCGCTGCACCGCGCGGTGGAGGCGTTGGCCGCGAAGGGCCGCGCCTTCCTGGCCGACCCCATCCTCGACCCGATCCCGTTCGGCTTCACCGCTTCGATCGTCCGTTACCAGCGCTTGCGGGAGAAGTATCCCGATGCGCCCATCATGATGGGCGTGGGCAACCTGACCGAACTCACCGAGGCCGACACCAGCGGCATCAACGCGCTGCTGTTCGGCGTGGCGGCCGAGCTCGGCGTGGCCGCGGTGCTGACCACGCAGGTCAGTCCGCACGCGCGGCGCGCGGTGCGCGAAGCCGACTGGGCGCGCCGGATGATGACCGCCGCCGCGCGCCAGCGCACGCTGCCCAAGGGCCTCACGGACCGCCTGATGACCGTGCACGCTAAGGACCCGTTCCCCGACAGCGCCGAGGAGATCGCCGCCACCGCGGCGCAGGTGAAGGACCCGAACTTCCGCGTGCAAGTCTCGGCCGAAGGCCTGCACGTCTACAACCGCGACGGGCTGCGGCGCGGGCAGGGCGCCTTCGAGCTCTGGCCGCAGCTGGGCCTGGAGCACGACGCCTCGCACGCCTTCTACATGGGCGTGGAACTTGCACACGCGGAGATCGCCTGGCGGCTGGGCAAGCGCTACGTGCAGGACCAGCCGCTGGACTGGGGCTGCGCCACCGAACGCGAGGCCGAGGACCTGCAGGCCTGGTGCGCCCCCGGCACGACCCGACGAACATGAACGACCAGATCTTCGAGACCGTGGTGACCACCGTGTCGCCCGACGGCCGGCCGCACGTGGCGCCGATGGGCGTGCGCTACCGCGGCACCCTGGTCGTGCTGATGCCCTTCAAGCCCTCGACCACGCTCAGCAACATCCTCGCCGGCGGCCACGCGGTGCTCAACGTGGTGACCGACACGCGCGTCTTCGCCGGCTGCGTGACCGGCCGCCGCGACTGGCCGCTGCTGCCCGCCGAGCACGTGCCCGGCGTGCGGCTGGCCGCGGCGCTCTCGCACCTGGAGCTGAACCTGATCGAACACGACGACGACGCCCAGCGCCCGGTGCTGCGCCTGGCCTGCGTGCACGAGGCGCGGCACGGCGTCTTCCGCGGCCTCAACCGCGCGCAGGCGGCGGTGGTCGAAGGCGCGGTGCTGGTCAGCCGGCTGGCGATGCTGCCGCCCGAGAAGGTGGACGCCGAGATGCGCTACCTGCAGATCGCGATCGACAAGACCGCCGGCCCGGAGGAACACGAGGCCTGGGGTTGGCTGCGCGCCGCCGTCGCGACGCACCGCGCCTCGACATGGTGACGCGGCTGCTGGTGAGCGTGCGTGACGCGGCCGAAGCCCTGCTGGCTGCCGCGAACGGCGCCGACTTCATCGACTGCAAGGAACCGGGGCAGGGCGCCCTCGGCGGTTTGCCGGTGGCCACCATCGCGGAGATCGTCTCCGCACTGCGCGACGCCGGTCGCCGGCTGCCCGTGAGCGCGACCATCGGCGACTGGCCGATGGACAAACGGGCGACCATCCTCGCCCGCGTGGACGCGGTGGCTGCCGCGGGGGCCGACATCGTGAAGGTGGGCATCGAGCGCGAGCCCGCGGCCCGCGCCGTGCTGGACGACCTGGCGGCCAGCGGCATTCCGCTGGTGCCGGTGTTCGTGGCCGACCGCGGGCTCGACTTCGCGCTCGTCGAACACGCGCTGGGCCTGGGCTTTGCTGGCGTGATGGTCGACACCGCCGACAAGAGGGCCGGCAGCCTGTTCGACCTGCTGCCGGCCGACGACGTGAAGCGCTTCGTGGCCTTGGCGCGCAGCGCCGGCGTCATGGTCGGGGTGGCGGGCGCGCTGCGGCGGGCCCAGGTGCCGGCCGTGGCCGCGCTCGGCCCGGACTTCGCGGGCTTCCGCAGCGCGGTCTGCGAAGGCTCGCGCGCGGGGGCGCTCAGCGCCGCCTTGCTGCGCGCGCTCGCGGCTTCGATGCGCGACGCCGCTCAGGCGCCGATCGGCCGGTCCTCGCCCAGCAGCAGCGAACGCGCGCGCGCCAGCTCGGTCCGCTGAAGCACGTCGATGGGGAAGGCGGCGCCGCGCGCCAGGGTCATGAAGCGGCGGTCCAGCACGCCCGCTGCGCCCAGGTCCTCCAGCGTGGCGCCGGGCTCGATGGCGCAGCTCTTCACCACCAGCATGCGCTCGGCGTTGAGCTTGCGCGCCAGGTCGAGCGCGATGCTGTCGCCGCTGTTGTCCCAGTTGGTGTAGGGGCCGGCGCTGTCGCGCAGCCAGTCCATCGGCAGCCAGACCGCGGTGCCGCCGCCGTGCAGCACGCGGTGCACCTCGGGCTTGGTGCCGACGATCTGCAGCCGCGGGTTGAGGCCGTGCACCAGGTAGGCCGACTGCGCCATCGCCAGCACCGCCATGTTGTGCGCCGAGAGGTCGTCGAAGCGCCAGTGCGCCTGCGAGCGCCGCACCTCGTCGGCGAAGGCGCCGCCGCCGCACACCAGCGTGACGCGGCCGCCGCCCAGCGTGGCCAGTAGCTCGAGCCAGCGCGGCAGCAGCGGGTCGCTGTTGAGGCTGCCGCCGATCTTGACGACCCACATCAGTGCAGCTCCTGCGACAGCAGCGCGGCCACCGCCACCGCGGGCGCGCCGACGCGCGTCCAGGCGGCGACCGCGGGTTCGACCGCGCCGGCCACGTCGCGCGCGTAGTCCAGCCGCGACCATTGCGCGGGCACCAGCTCCGGCACCAGGAAGGCGCCGCAGCCGGCCGCGACCACCACCGCGCCGTCGCCCAGGGCCTGCTGCTGCGCCACGCGCGCCACCTGCCCGCGCAGCAGCGCCACCTGCGCCTGGCGCCAGGCCTGCGCGAAGCGCCGCCACCCGGCAGCGTCGGCGTCGCCGGCGTCCAGGCCGATCATGCGCGCCAGCCGCGCCTGGGTGCCGGCCTCGTGCTTGGCGCCGCCGTCGGCGGCGGGGTGCTGGTCGTGGGCGGGGTCCCCTTCGCCGGTGAGGCGGTAGACGTCGGCGGTGGTGGCGAAGAACTCGTTCATCACGTTGAGGTGCCTGCCGCGCCAGGGCACGGTGGGGCCGAGCGCGCACAGCGGCGTGCGCACCACGCCCTGGTAGATCAGTTCGCCGGTGGCCAGCCGGTCGGCGTCGCTGCGGCTTTCGGTCGGCACCCGGCCACGGCGGAAGGCGACCACGTCGGTGGTGGTGCTGCCGATGTCGACTAGCAGCCCTTCGCGGCCTTCCAGCGCCCGCGCCACGTGGCTCGCGGTGGCACGCCAGTTGGCCGAGGCGATGTCGCGCCAGCGCCGCGGCGCCTCGTCGGCGCTGTACCAGCCGCCGTCGCCGGCGAAGAAGCGCGGCCGCGGCAGCGCCTTTGCGAGCAGGCCGGCAATGTGCGCCACGCCCTCGGCACGGCTGGCGAAGCAGTCGACCATCTCGCCGGTCATCGTGACCGCATGGGCGTGCCGCGGCAGGCCAGGGAACCGGCGCGACGCCGCTTCGAGCGCGTGCTCCAGCTCGCCCAGGCCGCGCCACAGCGGGCAGGGCCATTGCGCGCTGTCGCGCACGCGGCCGCCTTCCAGCCATGCGGCCTTCAGGTGGGCGCCGCCGACGTCCCAGCCGATCACCGCGTCAGCCATCGGCCCGGCCACCGTCACAATCCGCGCCTGGCCCGCGGTGGGCCCTTGCGCTCCTGATGCATCTCATACCCGTCATCGATCTCATGCAAGGCCAGGTGGTGCGCGCCGTGCGCGGCAACCGCCAGGCTTATCGCCCCGTCGTCTCCCGGCTGGTGGAAGGCAGCGACCCCGTGACCGTCGCCTGCGCGCTGCTGGATCATTGCGCTTCGCGACGCCTGTACGCGGCCGACCTGGACGCGCTCACCGGCCGGCCGGCGCAGGCGGCCGTGCTGCGCGCGCTGCTGCAGGCGCGGCCGGACCTGGAGTTCTGGGTCGACGCCGGCTTCAGGCGCGCCGCCGACGCCGACGACCTTTGCGAACGCGTCGGCCCTGGCGCCGAGCGCATCGTGCCCGTGTTCGGCAGCGAGTCGATCGCCAGTGCGGCCGACCTCGCAGCGATCTCCCAGTGCGACGCCGACGCCGTGCTCTCGCTCGACCGCCGCGACGGCCACCGCCTGGACGCCGCGGGCTGCTGGGACAGCCCGGCGCTGTGGCCCGCGCGCGTCATCGTGATGACGCTCGAGCGCGTGGGCGCCGACAGCGGCCCCGACCTCGACACCCTGGCCGAAGTGCAGGCGCGCGCGCCGAAGGCCCAGCTGGTGGGCGCGGGTGGCGTGCGCGACGGCGCCGACCTGGCCCGCGCGGCCACGGCGGGCGCCTGGGCCTGGCTGGTCGCCAGCGCCCTGCACGACGGCCGCCTGCCGCCGGCGGCGCGATGAAGGCCCGCGGCGCGGACCACCGGATCGCTTCGCATGGCCGCGCTGCCTTCAGGTTTCGTGCCACCTTCCAGGGGCCGTGCCAGGGCGTCCTGGAAGGCCCCGAACCGACGGATTCGCGACACTGTGTGGCACTTTTGAAGGCGCGCAGGGCCCGCAGGCCGGCGGCGCAGCGGTGGCACATCGCTTGCGGGGGATGGGGTCGATGAGCGCCAATCCCGGGGCGGCGTG
>CAYVXO010000137.1:0-16319 GCA_964454485.1 uncultured Rubrivivax sp. | reverse complement strand
CGGCGTCGCGCCGGGCGGCGGTGGGCCAGGTGGCCCGCCAGTGCAGCCACCACAGGCCCGCCGGGTCGAGCGCGGCGCCGGCGTCGGCGGCGGTGACCTCGGCGATGGCTTCGGCCGGCAGCCGCGTGGCGGCCGCGTGAAGGCGCAGCGCCGGCGCGTCGGCGGCAGCGAACAGGCAGGCGAGGCCGAAGCGGCCGTCGGCCTCGCGCAGCGCATAGGAATGCAGCCAGCGCAGCGAGGGGTCGCGCCGCGCGTCCTCGAAGTCGCGCAGGCGCGTCAGCGCGGCGTCGAGTTCGTTGGCGCCGCCGGCAATGCCGCGCCGGCGCACGAGGAAGGTGAGCATGACGATGGACCCCGGCCCACGGGAAGACGGACGTCGCGCCGGGCAGCGGCGGTGGGCGTCACCGGGGCCGGCGGCCGGTCCGAAGGCCCTGGCGGGGGTCTCGTCGAACCGGTGCCGTCAGCGTAGGCAGCGCGGTACCGGAAGTCCTTCCGGGGCGCTGATCGATACCTGATCCTTCGCCCCGCGGGCGCGGGGCGGGCGCGCGGTGGGCGCGTCAATGCTCGGGCAGGCCGAAGCCGTCGTCCCTGACGTGGCGGATCGCCATGCAGGTGCACCACCCGTGCGCCGTGCCGTCGGCGGCGCCGAACTCCGGGGCCGGGTCGGTGCGGCGCGCCTGGTCAGCCAGTCGGGCGTGCAATCGGCGGAACGACCGGCCCGCCGCGAAAGCGGCCGGGTGTCGCGCTGCCCCGAACCGGCCTGGGGCGCGTCAGACGCGGCTGCGGGTCGCCCAGGCCGGCAGGGCCGGCTTGTAGCGCTCGAAGTGGTGGTATGAACGCACTTCGTAGTGCGTGACCGCGGTACCGCGAATCTTTCGCAGCAGGCTGGAGATGCTGGCGTCGTGGCGGTGCTCGACGAACTCGGGGTGATTGGCGCGCTCCGAAGGGGAGTCGTCCGAGTACCGATATCCGTCCTCGACCGCGATCTGCACCCAGTCTTCGAGCAGCCGCCGGTTGTCGGCCGTGTTGCCCAGCACCAGCAGCCCAGCGGCCAGCTGGCTGGTGTTCAGCACCTGGACCGAGCGCTCGACGCCGACGCGGGCGGCGACATCCATCTTCGTCCACTTGTACTCGGTCTGGGTGTTCTGGAACGACAGCATCTTCCATTCACTGTCCTGCGCCAGTTCCACGTACTCGCGCAGGCGGGCGCGGCCGCCCGGGTTCAGCGTGAAGCCGACGTCGGCATAGACGAGCACGTCGCCGTGCCCGCAGTCGCGAAGCGTCTGCAGCACGATCTGCGGCTTCCAGATCCAGTAGCCGAAGCCGCGCGCCTGCGTGCGCATGAAGGCGCCGTGCCTGGCGCGGAAGTCCGGGTCCAGCGTCTGAAGGTCGTGGGTGCGGATGTCGTCGAACAGGTCCATCGCCGCCGCTTCGCGTTCGAAGCCCGGCCTGCGGGCGCCGAACGGTCCATCGGCGAACGAGACGAGCCGGATCTTCGGGTGCTGCATGCGTTCTCTCGCGAAGGGCCGGGGGCTCAGACGTGCCGCGGCAGCGCCGGCGTCGGCGCCGGAAGGGCCGGTGACCGCGCGGGTACGGCATAACGCGCCGCGACGTGGTCGTAGACCGCGTGCTCCAGGGCGTGCCTCTCGCGGTACCAATCGCGCAGGTCGGGCTCGGCCGGTGGCTGCGGCGTGCGCGGCGTGGCGTTGTCGTGCGGCAGCGTTCCGGGCTGGTACGGAAGACCCAGCCGCCTGGCAATGCGTTGCAGGGACTCGTCGAGCGCCGACATCACGCCGATCTCGACGAACCAGGTCTCGATCTGCTCGCGGTAGTTGTCGTGCGTGACGACGCGGGGAAAGTGGTTCAGAAGATTCGGCGGCGTCTGCAGAAGGTATTGCCGGAGATCGGCCTTCGGCACCCGCGACTGGTCCTGCCAGTCGTGGCCATGCCGACGCACGTAGTGGTAGGCGGACACTGCGGCGTCGTAGGGGTCTCTCAGAATGGTCACGAACTGATCGGCCCACGGCAGGTCGTGCTCGACGCCGAAGCCGCGCAGCCGGTTGAAGTGACCATAGACGACCACCGGAACGCCCGGCGGGCGGCCGTGCAGGTCGGGCAGCGTCGGCCGCAGGCCGCGCCGCTCGTCGAAATAGTGGTCGTACAGGCCGGGCCCGAACCAGCCGCGAAAGACGTGCCGCACACTGGTGCCCGCGGCCTTGGGCACGTGGATGAAGACCAGGGGCCGGCGCGCGTCGTAGTCCTTCATGGGTCGACCACCGTTCCGGGCGCGGCGCCGTAGCCGAGCCGCTCGACGAGCTGACGGAACGCCGCGCTGCGGCAGGCTTCGCCGACCAGGGCCTGTGCTTCCGGGGCACTTGGCCGAGGCGCGATCGTCTGGCCCGAGCGGCCGCTGTCGCCGGACAGCCTGAAACCGGCGAAGGTCTCCACGAAGCCGGGCTCGTGCTGCAATTCCAGCGCATCGCACAGGCGCCGCATCGCGGGCTGCGGTGCGGCCACGAAGTCCTCGTAACGAAGCACCGGCACGTCGGCATGACGGTCCAGGAACAGAAGGTAGCGGCGGCAGTAGTTGTCGACGCTGCGCGGCTCGAAGTGCAGCCAGCCCTGACGAACGAGAGACGCGTAGCTGTCCAGCGGGTGCCGCACCGTGACCAGCGAGCGCAACGGCACCGCGGCGGGCATCAGCTCGCGCAGCGTCGGCCGCTCGGGCACCGCCGTGCCGTGGCAGAAGTGGCTGTGCGCATGGTCGCGGACGACCAGCCGCAGCCCCTGGCGCACGGCGTCGCCGTGCAGGAAACGCATCTGCTCGGCAAACAGTCCGGCGATCAGCTCGGGGCTGGCGCCGCGGCTGCTGTGGCGCAGCAGCGTCACCATGTCGGTCGGGGAGAATCCGGCCGCTCCGGGCGCGAGCCAGCCGCTCAGCGGGTCGACCTCGCTCAGCAGTTGCACGTTCGGCAGCGCGGCAATGCATTTGCTGATCAGGGTGCCGCCGGTGCACGCGAAGTGGTGCAAGGTGCGCAGCGGCTCGGTGCGTCGCACCTCCCGGGCTTCGAGCTCGGCCAGGCCTTCCAGCAACGCGGCCCAGGCATCGGGCCGCGGTTCGACCCGCAGGCACGCCTGCGCGGCGTGCAACGCACTCGCCATGGCGTCGGGGGCCGCTGCGTTCATTGCCACTCCCCGGCCGATGCGCGCTCGCCGAGGTGCAGTTCGCGAACGCGCACCAGCCGCCCGGCCAGGGTCGCGAGCAGGCTCTCCTGGCGCTCGCGCTCATCGACGAGCCGGGCATAGCGGGCTCGGAGGTCGCGCAGGTCGGCTTCGCAGAGGGCCAGCCGGCGCCGCGTTTCGGCGCCGCGTTCCGCGGGCTGTTCGCGCCGCAGGCGGTCGACCTCTTCGGCGCGCATTTGCGGTGGCCGTTCCGGTGGCGTGGCAGCCGGCCGCCGGCGATTGAACTGCAGCGGGGTCGCCGCCAGTTCGCGCTCGAGGGTCCGCTGCGTGCTGACCGGGGCCTCGAGGTGATTCGCCAGGTAGCGCGCCACGCTCGCGCCACCGTGGGCAAAGACGGCACAAGCCCGCACGACGGCGTCGATGAGCGCGTCGCCGTCGCCGGCGCGTTCGCTGAAGCACAGAGCCTCGCCGCCCTCGAGCAGGCCGCCGAGGTTGCAGGCGCCCTCCACGCCGGCGCCGGACGGGGCGGCACCGAGCGCAACCTCGACTGCATCGATCACCGCCATCCGCCCCGGTGGCACGAGCTTCGACCATCCCGCGGCACCGCTGCCGGCCCGCAGGGCCGCCTGAACGGGGCCAAGCAGCCGGCGCGAGACGACGGGCGCGACGCCATCGACCGCGTTCGTGAAGCGCAGCTGGAAGCCGGCATGCCGTCGAGCAACCGGCGGCACCTCCGGCGACGACGCGAACGCCGGCTGGGCGAGGTCGAGCCCGAGCCGGTCGCACTCGGTGAACAGGCGCGAGACATCCTCGCTCACCCAACGCACGCCTTCGTCGGGCATCCAGACGTGGCGGTACCGCGCCAGCGTGTCGGCATGCGAGGCCAGCGTCTGCGCCAGCCCTTCCCACCGCGAGCCTGGTGCCGCGTGCACGAAGGCCGCGCCCGGGACCTGGGGGACCTGCACGCTGTCCCACGACAGCGCGACATCGAAGTTCTGCGCCTGCGCGCGATCGACCACCTGCAGCTTCGACGCAGGCCCGCCTCGATAGAGCAGGAGGAAGGGCTTGCTCACGGCGTCACGACCTCGGCCGCAAGCGCCTGCGGGGCCTGCCCCTGCTGCCAGCGGCCCACCATGCGCTCGAAGAGCGCCGCCAGCTCGGCGGTGAAGCGCTCGTTGTCGAACAGGGGTAGGTCGCGCCGGTTGTCCCACAGGTGGTCGCGCATGCGCTGCAGTTCGCCCGGCCGGGTGGCCAGCGCGACCGCGCGTTCCTCGTAGGCGGCCTCGTCGGCGACCGCCATCTCCGGCAGGCCGACGGCGTTGAGCAGGCTGGCCGCGACGCGCGCGCTGAAGCTGCGGCCCACCTGGGTGAGCACGGGCAGGCCCATCCACAGCGCATCGCTGCAGGTGGTGTGCGCGCCGTAGGGGAAGGTGTCGAGGAAGAGGTCGGCCTGCGGCAGCCGCGCCAGGTGCTCGACCGGGTCGACGAAGGGCGCGAAGAGCAGGCGCGCCGGGTCCAGCCCGCGTTCGGCGGCGCGCGCGCGCAGCGCCTGCTGGATCTCTTCCTGCGGTACCAGCAGCCACAGCACGCTGCCGGGCACGCGCTCGAGGATGCGGCACCAGCGCGAGAACACGGGCTCGGTGATCTTGTAGCTCTGGTTGAAGCAGGCGAAGACGAAGGCGTCCTCGGGCAGGCCGCACTCGGCGCGCGACAGCGGCTCGGGGTGCTCGCGCTTCTCGTCGGTCGGCTCGTAGGTCAGCGGCAGCTGGGCGATCTTCTCGACGAAGTCGCCGGCATGTTCCATCGGCGTGAGGATGGGGTCGCCGACGATGTAGTCGATGAAGTCGCCGCCGATCGTGCTGGGGTAGGCCAGCCACAGCGCCTGCACCGGCGCCGGCCGCAGGGCGAAGACGCCCAGCCGCGTGCTCGCGGTGTAGCCCGACTGGTCGATCAGCAGCGCGATGCCGTCGGCGCGGATGCGAGCGGCCTGCTCGTCGGCGTTCATCTCGGTGCAGTCGACGAAGCGGTCGGCCGCCGCCACCATGCGCGCGCGCAGCGCGGTGCCGTCGTCGCGGCCGTGCGAATAGAGCACGACCTCGAAGCGCTCGCGCGGCAGCCGCTCCAGCGTCTGCACCAGCAGCATGCTGGTGGCGTGGGTGCGGAAGTCGGCCGAGACGAAGCCCACGCGCAGGCGGCCGGCGGCGAGCGCGGCGCGCGCCTGCGGCCAGTCGCGCGCGGCGCCCTGCGCGCTGCCGGAACGCACCAGCTGCGCGATGCGGGTGGCTTCCATCTCGGCCGCGCGCCGGTGCATCGCGGCGTCGTCGTTCATCGAGAGCACGCAGAACGGGCTGAAGGCCGGCGTCTCGACGCCCGGGCCCTGCAGCGCCAGCGAAGCCTCCAGGCGGCCCAGGTCGGCCTCGCCCTGCGCCCAGTCGCAGGCCCAGGCCGCGTAGTGCGCGGCGTAGACCGCGCTGCCGAAGTGCGTGGGCTCCAGGATGGCGACGGTGCGGAAGCATTCGGCCGCTTCCCCGTAGCGCTTCAGGTTGGCGAGCGCGAAGCCCAGCTGCATGTAGGCCTCGATGTCGGCCGGCTTGTCGGTCAGCACCTGCAGGAAGGCGAGCGCGGCGTCCTGCCAGCGACCCTGCGCCATCAGCACCGAGCCCTGCAGCAGCCAGTGGCGCGTGCTGCGCGGGGTGGACGGGTCCAGCGCCGCCAGCGTCTGCAGCGCCTCGTGGTCGCGGTTGTTCATGCGCAGCAGCTCGGCCAGCAGGTGGCAGGCGGTCTCGTTCGCGTCGTCGAGCGCGAAGGCGCGGCGCGCGCTCGCCATCGCGGCCTCGGGCTTGAGCAGCTTGCGCTGCGTGCTGGCCAGGTTCATCCAGTACAGCGGCACCGAAGGCGAGAGCTTGGTCGCGCGCTCGAAGCAGGCCGCCGCTTGCAGCAGCTTGCCCTGGCGCCCGAGGGCGACGCCCTGCGACCACTGCTGGTGGGCGGCCGCGCTGCCGCGCTGCGGCACCGCGCGCGGCGGGCCGGAACGCGGCGCGCCAAGGGACATCGGGGCGGTCAGCAGGCTGGGATTCATCATTTCTCCGGACAGGTCGACGAGGCAGGCGCACCAGGACACCTTCGCGCACGACTGTAGGCAGTGCCCCCCTGCCCCGAAGCGGTGAACAGGACCCGAAACCGCGTGCATTCCGTCGCATCGGCACGCCCCGGCATGGTTGACAGCCGCCTGTCCGGGGGGCGCGGCGTCTCAAGTTCCGCTGCGTCAGATCCGATACCCGGCTCAACGGGATCTGTGCGAGCAGGTTCCGTGGTCCGGTTGGCCGGCCGACGCCCTGACGGGGGCTCCACGGTTGACTAGCGCGGGCGACTGCCTTCCACGGGCTCCGTCGGGAATTCGTGGAAGGCAGCGGGCTACGGGACATGTGCCGCGAAACGCGGCCGAGTCCGGGATTGGCCGGCGCTCTCGCCGGGTACTTGGGATCTTTCAACTGACTGGAGTGCAATATGCCTGCAACCATCAACACCAACATCGCCTCGATCGATGCGCAGCGCAACCTCTCGCTGACGCAGAACTCGTTGTCGACCGCCATGCAGCGCCTGTCTTCGGGCCTGCGCATCAACAGCGCCAAGGACGATGCCGCCGGCCTGGCCATCGCCGAGCGCATGAACACCCAGATCAAGGGCATGACCGTCGGCATCCGCAATGCCAACGACGGCATCTCCCTGTCGCAGACCGCTGAAGGTGCCCTCGGCAAGGTCGGCGACGCGCTGCAGCGCATGCGCGAACTCGCCGTCCAGGCCCGCAACAGCACCAACTCCGACGCCGACAAGACCTCGCTCGACAAGGAATTCGGCCAGCTCGCGCAGGAAATCCAGCGCGTGCTCGGCGGCACCACCTTCAACGGCAAGCACATCCTGGGCACCGACTCCGGCACCCAGACCTTCCAGGTCGGTGCGAACACGACGAGCGACGACTCGATCGACATCACGACCACGAAGATGACGACGGCGACCGAGATCACCTCGGTGGCCGGCACCTACGGCAGCGTGGACACGACGCGCGCCAAGATCGATTCGAGCGCCGACGCCACCAAGCTGGCCACGGTCATCACCAACATCGACAAGGCGATCGACAAGGTCAACTCCGAGCGCGCCACGATGGGCGCCTCGCAGAGCCGCTTCGACGCCGCCATCTCCGCGATGCAGATCGCGGTCGAGAACCAGTCCGCCGCCCGCAGCCGCATCATGGATGCCGACTTCGCGACCGAGACGTCCAATCTCAGCCGCTCCAGCATCCTGCAGCAGGCCGGCAACGCGATGGTCGCCCAGGCCAACCAGCTGCCCCAGCAGGTGCTGACGCTGCTGCGCTAACGCCGTATCAGCACTGACCCGGAACGCCGCCTGCGGGCGGCGTTTCCTTTGGTCGCATCGCAAAACACTCAAGTTCCCCAAAACGCCATCCGATAAAGGTTCCAGGAAGCACACCGCCACCTACCGGAGCCCCAAATGCCAGCCACCATCAACACCAACATCGCCTCCATCGATGCCCAGCGCAATCTGGCGATGTCCCAGAACTCGCTCGCGACCGCGATGCAGCGCCTGTCCTCGGGCCTGCGCGTCAACAGCGCCAAGGACGACGCCGCCGGCCTGGCCATCGCCGAGCGCATGAACACCCAGATCAAGGGCATGACCGTCGGCATCCGCAATGCCAACGACGGCATCTCCCTGTCGCAGACCGCTGAAGGTGCCCTCGGCAAGGTCGGCGACGCGCTGCAGCGCATGCGCGAACTCGCCGTCCAGGCCCGCAACAGCACCAACTCCGACGCCGACAAGACCTCGCTCGACAAGGAATTCGGCCAGCTCGCGCAGGAAATCCAGCGCGTGCTCGGCGGCACCACCTTCAACGGCAAGCACATCCTGGGCACCGACTCCGGCACCCAGACCTTCCAGGTCGGTGCGAACACGACGAGCGACGACTCGATCGACATCACGACCACGAAGATGACGACGGCGACCGAGATCACCTCGGTGGCCGGCACCTACGGCAGCGTGGACACGACGCGCGCCAAGATCGATTCGAGCGCCGACGCCACCAAGCTGGCCACGGTCATCACCAACATCGACAAGGCGATCGACAAGGTCAACTCCGAGCGCGCCACGATGGGCGCCTCGCAGAGCCGCTTCGACGCCGCCATCTCCGCGATGCAGATCGCGGTCGAGAACCAGTCCGCCGCCCGCAGCCGCATCATGGATGCCGACTTCGCGACCGAGACGTCCAATCTCAGCCGCTCCAGCATCCTGCAGCAGGCCGGCAACGCGATGGTCGCCCAGGCCAACCAGCTGCCCCAGCAGGTGCTCACGCTCCTGCGCTGACGCCACGGCACGCCGCGGTCGCGCTTCCTGGAACGCCGCCCCTCGGGGCGGCGTTTCCATTTGGGCGGCCGCGAATTGACCCGCCCAAAACCCTCATTTCGTCCGATCGTCCGCGGCCCGTCTGCCCAGAATGCCCTCAAGCGTCGCCCCCCATCCGGGCGGTGATGACCCGCAGGAGCATTCGGAATGCCGCAGACCATCAACACGAACCTTCCCTCGCTGAACGCCCAGCGCAACCTGAACATGTCTCAGAGTGCGCTGTCGGTGTCGATGCAGCGGCTGTCGTCGGGCCTGCGCGTCAACAGCGCGAAGGACGATGCTGCCGGCCTGGCCATCGCCGAGCGCATGAACGCACAGGTGCGCGGCATGAACGTCGCGATCCGCAACGCCAACGACGGCATCTCGCTGTCGCAGACCGCCGAAGGCGCGCTGGGCAAGGTGTCCGACGCGCTGCAGCGCATGCGCGAACTGGCCGTCCAGGCGCGCAACAGCACCAACTCCGACCAGGACAAGGACTCGCTGGACAAGGAGTTCGGCGAACTCGCCAAGGAAGTCCAGCGCGTGCTGGGCGGCACCACCTTCAACGGCAAGAACGTGCTCGGCGCGCAGGCCGGCACGCAGACCTTCCAGGTGGGCGCCAACACGACGGCCGACGACTCGATCGACATCGTCACCACCAACATGACCACCGCGGCCGAGATCACCTCGGTGGCGGGCACCGACAACACCGGCGCCGGCCGGGCCTCGATCGGCTCGATGTCCACCGCCAGCAGCCTGGCCACCGTGATCCGCGACATCGACACCGCGCTGGACAAGGTGAACTCCGAGCGCGCGACGCTCGGCGCCTCGCAGAGCCGCTTCGACGCCGTGATCAGCAACCTGCAGATCGCCAGCGAGAACCAGGCCGCCGCCCGCAGCCGCATCATGGACGCCGACTTCGCCGCCGAAACCGCGAACCTGAGCCGCGCCCAGATCCTGCAGCAGGCCGGCAACGCGATGGTCGCGCAGGCGAACCAGCTGCCCCAACTGGTTCTCAGACTGCTGCAAGGCTGACGAACGCCCGGGCCTGCCTAGCGGCCGCCGCGGATCCGGCTCCGCCGGTCCGCCAGCGGCGCCCCCCTGGGGGGGCGGCCGAAGGCCGTAGGGGGGGGACCTCTCATGCACGCCGCACCGCTCCGAGGGATGCACCGATAGCGCCCCGGGGGGTGCGGCGTGCGCCATTTCACGCCCGCTGCTCAAGCTGCTGCGGCGTCCGCCGATAAACCGATCCAGACGAACGGGACTCCGACATGGCCACCAGCATCAACACCGGGAGCATCACCTCCACCGGCATCGGCAGCGGGCTGGACGTGAACTCGATCATCACGCAGCTGATGGCGGTGGAGGGCCAGCCGCTCACCCTGCTGCAGCAGCGCAAGTCGGACCTGGACACCCAGGTGTCGGCGATCGGCCAGCTGCAGAGCCTGACCGGCGCGATGCGCGACGCGGCGCAGAAGCTGACCTCGGTCTCGCTGTGGAAGTCCACCGTCGCCTCCAGCGGCAACGAGTCGGCCGTCAAGGTGACGACCGACGGCAACACCCCCACCGGCGCCTACAGCGTGCAGGTGGATTCGCTCGCGGCGCGCCAGACCATCGCCAGCCGCAGTTTCGCGGCCTCGACCGACAAGCTCGGCGAAGGCACGCTCACCATCGAACTCGGCAGCTACACGGGCGAGCCCACGCCGACCGGCTTCACGCCCAAGGCGGGCGCGACGCCGGTCACGGTGACCATCGGCCCCGACGACACCAGCCTGGAGTCGGTGCGCGACAAGATCAACGCCGCCGGCGCGGGTGTCACCGCCACCATCGTGAAGGACGCCAGCGGCGCGCGGCTGGCGCTGCGCTCCTCGGCCACCGGGGCCGAGAACGGATTCCGCATCAGCGCCGCCGAGACCACCGACGACGGCGTGGCCACCGACGGCCTCTCCGCGCTGGCCTTCGACGCCGCCGGCGGCAGCTCGAACATGACGCGCACCGAGAGCGCGGCCAACGCCAAGGCCACCGTCAACGGCATCGCGGTCGAATCGGCGAGCAACACGCTGGACGGCGTCTCCGACGGCATGACGCTCACGCTGCTGGCCGAAACCGCGGCGCCGGTCAACGTGGACGTGGCCGACGACGCCGAGGGCGTGAAGACCGCCATCGGCACCTTCGTCAAGGCCTTCAACGACCTCGCCAGCTACGTGCGCAACCAGACCAAGTACGACCCCGACACCAAGAAGGGCGGCCCGATGCAGGGCGACCAGACCCTGCTGGGGCTGCAGACGGCGCTGCGCGGCGTCATCAACCAGGGCAGCACGGCGTCGACCAAGTACGAACGGCTGGCCGACATCGGCATCACGATGCAGACCGACGGCACGCTCGCGATCGACAGCACCAAGCTCGACGCCGCGGTGGACAACCGGGCCGAGCTGCGGAAGCTCTTCGCCGCCGACGGCGCCACCACCGCCAGCGACGGCTTCATGACGCGCTTCGCCGGCCTGGGCGCGGCCGAACTGGACAGCGGCGGCCCGCTGGACACGCGCAACACCAGCCTGCAGGCGATGATCAAGCGCAACCAGGACAGCCAGGACGCGATGCAGCGCCGGCTCGACCAGACCGAGGCGCGTCTGCGCGCCCAGTACCAGGCGCTGGACTCCTCGATGGCGAAGCTGAACGGCCTTTCGAGCTACCTCACGGGCCAGCTGACGGCGATCGCCAAGAACAGCTGATCGCCGGATAAGGGGGTCGCACCCCGGGGATGGGCCCGCTCAAGTGGCCCAGCAGGAGGCCGATAAACGGGACACCCCTGCTGCCACGAACCCCGAACGCGATGTTCTCAGCTGCCACCCTTGCCCACCGACCGCAGCAGTTCGCTGCCGCCTACCGCCAGGTGGGTGCCGAGACCGGAGTCGCCGGCGCCTCGCCGCACAAGCTGGTGATGATGCTGTTCGACGGCTACATGGAGTCGCTGGCACAGGCCAAGGGCGCGATGCGTGCGCGCCAGTACGAACCGAAGGGCCGCGCGATCCAGCGCGCCATCCGCATCGTCGAGGAAGGCCTGCGCGGCTGCCTGGACATGAAGGGCGGCGGCAACCTGGCGCAGGACCTGAACGACCTCTACGGCTACCTGACGATGCGCCTCACGATGGCCAACCTGCGCAACGACGAGGCCGCGCTGGACGAGTGCCAGCGCCTGATGCAGCCGCTGCGCGAGGCCTGGTCCTCGATCGCCGGCCAGGTCGACGACAGCGGCAACGTCCGCTGACGCGGTCGACCGGCGGAACGAGAGAGACACGAGGATGGGCATGGAAACGAACCTGCTGAGCTACTACGAGGCGATCGAGCGCGCCAGCGCCGACATGCTGGCCGCCGCCAAGGTCGGCAACTGGGACGAGGTGGTGCGCCTGGAAGGCGCCTGCGTGCTGCTGATCAGCCAGCTCAAGCACGCCGCCCGCACGGCGCCGCTGGACGCCGATGCGGCGCAGGCCAAGTCGCGCATCATGCAGCGCATCCTCATCAACGACGCCGAGATCCGCCACCTGGCCGAGCCCTGGCTGCAGGACCTGGACGCCACGCTCGCCGGGCGCGCCAAGACGGTCCACTGAAGCGGGCACCGGCCATGTTCCAGGACACCCGCCCGGCCGCGCTGGACAGCGGCGGCGCCGTCGACCCCTGGTCCGAGTTCCGCGTCGACCACCCGCGCGAGCGCGTCGCGCTGCTGCGCCAGCTGCGCGACGGCCACGTCACGCTCAACCTGGCCACGCCCGCGGGCACCATGCTGCAGGGCACGCTGTGGACGATCGACGAGGCGCGCGCGCGCCTGTCGCTGCAGGTGGACGCCGGCCACCCGGCGCTCGAAGGCCTGGTCGACGGCAACGAGGCGGTGGCGGTGGCCTACCTGGACGCCGTCAAGCTGCAGTTCGACCTGAACGACCTCGTGGTCGTGCGCGGCGAGGGTTCGGTGGTGCTGCAGGCGGCACTGCCGGCC
The DNA here is from genome assembly GCA_964454485.1 of uncultured Rubrivivax sp. Taxonomy (GTDB): domain Bacteria; phylum Pseudomonadota; class Gammaproteobacteria; order Burkholderiales; family Burkholderiaceae_C; genus Rubrivivax. The sequence goes on along the minus strand of CAYVXO010000137.1, from coordinate 3,751 downwards.
ACGCTGTTCCGCTTCCAGCGCCGGGGCGCGTACCGCGTGCGCCCGGCCGACACCGGCGCGCCCACCGCGCGCCTGCGCCACCCCTCGATCCCGGAGATGGAGATCGCGCTGCGCGTGCTCGACGTCAGCGTCGGCGGCTGCGCGCTCTTCGTGCCCCACGACGTGCCGCCGCTGGAGCCGGGCCGCACGCTCGCTTCGGTGGCGCTGTCGCTCGACGCCGACACGCGCTTCACCACCGCGCTCGTGCTGCAGCACGTCACCGCCATCCAGCCGGGTGAACGCGGCGTGCGCCTGGGCTGCCAGTGGGCGGCACTGGACGGCAACGCGGCGCGCGCGCTGCAGCGCTACATCGACCAGACGCAGAAGCGGCGCCGGCTGCTGACGCTCAGATGAAGATGCCTGGACGCGCCCTTGCCGGCCGCGGCTTCACCCTGGTGGAAGCGCTCGGCGCCTGCGCCATGGCGGCCGTGCTGGCCGGCATCGCGCTGCCGGTCTACCAGGGCCAGCAGCTGAAGGCGCACCGCGTCGATGCGGTCGCCGCGCTGATGCGCCTGCAGGACGCGCAGGAGCGCGCGCGCGAAGGGCACGGCAGCTACGAGTCGGACCTCGCCGCGCTGGGCGTGCCGGCGCAGAGCCCGGCCGGCCTGTACACCTTGCGCGTCGAACGCGCGGGCCCGGAGCGCTACCGCGCGGTGGCCCTGGCCGCCGGCCGCCAGTCGGCGGACAGCCGCTGTCCGCAGCTGACGCTGGAGGTGGCCGCCGGCTTCGCGCAGACGGGCCCCAGCGCCGAGTGCTGGAACCGCTGACGATGAAGCGCGCCGGCTTCACGCTGCTGGAGGCGGTGATCGCGCTCGCCATCCTGGCCGTCGTCGCCACGCTGGCCCTGCCCTCGTTCGGCACCGCCGCCGAGCGCGCGCGCCTGAAGGCCGCCGCCGAGACGCTGTCGGCCGACCTCTCCGAGGCGCGCTTCGAAGCCGCGCGCCGCGCCCAGCCGCTGCACGTGGAACTGAGCCCCGGCGCCGGCTGGTGCTGGGTCGTCGCCACGCGCGCCGGCTGCCCCTGCGAGGGCGACGCCGCCTGCCGCCTGAAGGCTTCGCGCGCGCGCGACTACGCGGGCATCGAGCTGCTCGAATCGCAGTCGACCCGGCTCGACCCCAACGGCGCGGCGGCGCAGCCGGCGAGCGCGCTGTTCCAGTCGCCGCACGGCGAGCAGCTGCGCGTGGACCTGCTGGCGCTCGGGCGCAGCCGCGTCTGCGCGCCGACCGGGCGGACGCCGGGCTATCCGGGCTGCTGAAGGCGGCCAACCCGCGGCCGCGGTCCGAGCCCGAAGCTCAGACCTGCATGTTCATGATTTCCGTGTAGGCGGAAACGAGCCGGTTGCGCACCTGCAGCGTGGCCGAGAAGCCCAGCTGGGCCTTCTGCATCGCGATCATGGTCTCTTCCAGGCTCACCGTGGGGTTGTCCAGCGCTACTTCGCGCTGCAGGCGCTGCGCCTCCAGCTGGCTCTGGCTCACGCCCTTCAGGGCATCGGCCATCGCGGTGCGGAAGCTGCCGCCGGTGGCTTCGGCCGCGCCCGGTCGCGCCAGCGGCTGGCCGGCGGCGTTGAGCCCGGCGCGGGCCAGCGCCTGGTTGAAGTCGAAGGGCTTGAGCTTCAGGTCCACGATGGCGCCACTGTAGGCGGCCGGCCTGCCACCGAAGGCGCGAACAGCACGGTCTTGCGGCACCTTCTCGCGCCACCGGTCGGCAGGGGGGCGGCCAAGAATCCCCACCCATGGATGCTGCCGTTCTCCCGCAGGCGAACTCCGCCCCGCCGGGACTTGCCGCCCGCTTCGCCGCCCTGCCCCTGCGCCAGCGCATGGGTGCGGCCGCCGGGGTGCTGGGCCTGGTTGCCGTGCTGGTGGCGCTGTCGATGGCCATGCGCACCGGCGACTACAAGGTGCTGTTCGCCAACGTCTCCGAAAGGGACGGCGGCGCGATCATCGAGCGCCTGACGCAGCTCAACGTGCCCTACCGCTTCGCCGAAGGCAGCGGCACCATCATGGTTCCCTCCTCGCAGGTGTACGACCTGCGCCTGAAGCTGTCGGCCTCCGGCCTGCCCAAGGGTTCGATCACCGGCTACGAGCTGCTCGACAAGACCCCCTTCGGCCAGACCCAGGGCCAGGAGCGCATCAACCTGCAGCGCGCGCTGGAAGGCGAGCTCACGCGCACGATCCAGTCGCTCTCTTCGGTGCAGGCGGCGCGCGTGCACCTGGCGCTGCCGAACCAGAACGGCTTCTTCCGCGAACAGCAGAAGCCTTCGGCCTCGGTGGTGCTGACGCTGCACCCGGGCCGCACGCTCGACCGCGCGCAGGTGGCCGGCATCGTGCACCTGGTGTCCTCCAGCGTGCCCGAGCTGAGCGCGAAGGCGGTGAGCGTGATCGACGGCAGCGGCGCCCTGCTCTCCAGCCCCGAAGGCACCGGCAGCGCGCAGGGCCTGGACAGCCAGCAGCTGCAGTACCTGCGCGACGTCGAGGCGAGCTACACCAAGCGCGTGGTCGACCTGCTCGAGCCGGTGCTCGGGCGCGACAACCTGCGCGCCTCCGTCACCGCCGACGTCGACTTCTCGCAGACCGAGCTCACGAGCGAGGAATACAAGCCCAACCAGGGCGACGCGCCGTCCACCGTGCGCGCCAGCAAGATCGAGGAATCCAGCCAGCCCGGCCCCTCCACCCCGGCTGGCGTGCCGGGCGCGCAGAGCAACCAGCCGCCGGTGCCGGCGACGGCGCAGATCAACGGCCCGGCCCAGGCGCTGCAGGGCGCGCAGGGCGGCGGCGCCGGCGCCAGCAGCACGCGGCGCGAGGCCGAGACCCGCTACGAGGTCGACAAGACCGTGAAGGTCACGCGCAACGCCACCGGCGTGGTGCGGCGCCTCAACGCGGCGGTGGTGGTGAACCACCGCACGACGGTCGACGCCAAGGGCAAGACCGTCACCTCGCCGCTGCCGGCCGAAGAGATCGAGAAGCTGACCGCGCTCGTGCAGCAGGGCATCGGCTTCAACCCCGGCCGTGGCGACTCGGTGCGCGTGATCAACGCGCCCTTCCGCGCCGAGCCGGTGGCCGGCAGCGAGGAAGGCCCGCTGTGGACGCGCCCCTGGCTGCAGGACCTGCTGCGCGCCGGCGCCGCGCCGTTCGCGCTGGCGCTGGTGGCGCTGGTGATCGTGTTCTCGCTCGTGCGGCCGACGTTGAAGGCCGTGCTGGCGCCGCCGCCCCCGCCGCCGCCGGTGGGCGGCACGGTCGACGAGGTGGTCGACGGCGCCGCCGCGCTGCCCGGCGCCGAGGCCCCGCCCGCGCTGGAGGCGCCGCCCGTCAACGACAAGCTCGAGGCGGCACGCCGCCTGGCGAAGGACAACCCCGCCGCGGTGGCCAACATCCTGCGCGGCTGGGTCAACGGCGAAGCCTGATGGACGACCAAGGCCTGGAAGACGCCGCCATCCTGCTCATGTCGTTGGGCGAGGAGGAAGCGGCCGAGGTCTTCAAGCACCTCACGCCCAAGGAGGTGCAGCGCCTGGGCGAGACGATCGCGAAGATGCGCGCGGTGCCGCGCGAGCGCGTCGAGGGCGTGATCCAGAAGTTCGGCGACGTCGCCGAGTCCGAGCACCTGCTGGTGCCCGACACCGACGAATACGTGAAGTCGGTGCTGCGCAAGGCGCTCGGCGAGGAGAAGGCCAACCTGCTGATCGACCGCATCCTGCAGGGCAGCGACATCACCGGCA
>CAYVXO010000136.1:0-16329 GCA_964454485.1 uncultured Rubrivivax sp. | reverse complement strand
GGCCGGCAAGGGCGGGCTGGCCGGTGCGGCCGTCTGGCGCTGCGGCCAGGCGGCCCAGAACACGGCCGCGGCGAGCAGCGTGGCGCCACCGGCGACCCAGGCCGCGCGGTTCGACGACCGGGCCGGCGGTGCGGGCGGCGCGACCGCCGGCGTCACGAGCGCCGGTCCTTCGAGCCACCGGCGCAGGTCCTGCGCCATGTCCTGCGCGTTCGCGTAGCGGTCGGCGGGCTTGCGCGCCATCGCGCGTGCGGCGACGGCCGAAAGCTCCGGCGGCACGCCCGGCTGCGCCACGTGCGCCGGCGTGGCGTCGCCGGCCATCACCGCGGCGGCGATGTCGGAGAGGTTGGCGCCGTCGAAGGCCTTCTGGCCGGTCAGCAGCTCGTACAGCACGACGCCCAGCGAGTAGACGTCGGTGCGCGCGTCGATCAGGCTGCCTTCGAGCTGCTCGGGCGCCAGGTAGTGCGGCGATCCGACGATGGCGCCGTCCAGCACCGAGAGCGCGGCGCGCGCCGAGCCGTGGGCGGCGCGTGCGATGCCGAAGTCCAGCACCTTGGGCTTGTCGCGGCGCGCGATGTAGATGTTGGCCGGCTTGATGTCGCAGTGGACGACGCCGCGCGCATGGGCGTAGGCCAGCGCGTCGGCGACGCGCCGCACCAGCAGCGCGCTGGTGGTGGCGTCGGGCCGCCAGCCGTCCTGCAGCGCTTCGCGCAGGTCGCGCCCGCGCAGCCGCTCCATCGCGATGTAGACGCCCTGCGCCGAGAGGCCGGCGTCGAAGATGGTGACGATGTACGGGTGGTTCAGTCCGGCGGCCAGCCGCGCCTCGTTGAGGAACAGCGCGTCGAGCGAGCCGCGCGTCGCGGTGTCGACCGCGAACTGCAGCGTCTTCACCGCCACCGTGCGCGACAGCAGCGGGTCCCAGGCTTCGTAGACGGTGCCCAGGCCGCCCTGGCCCAGGCGGTGCTTCACGGCATAGCGGCCGATGTGCGAGAGCGTGGGCGCGGCCGCCATGCGCAGTGCCTCCGCGCCTTCGGCCGGCGGCAGGCTGGTGGTGTCCAGCGGCGCGGCGGCCGCGGCGTCGCCGGCGGCGGTGGCGCCGGTGGCAGGCAGGTCGGAGTCGCTCGCCGGCACCGAGAGGATGGTGGCGGCGAACTCGGATTCACCGTTCGGCGCAGGCCGCTGGAAAGGGTTGTATCCCACAGTCCTCCAGCTTACTGGCCGGCCGCGGTCCCCATTCCCTGAAATGCGTGGGATCCGGCCGCGAGTTAACGGATTGACACGTCTGTCGCGCGCCGCGCCGGGCCTATGTCACGCTGCCAGTTCGCGCCGCAGGCGCTCCACCGCGGCCTGCAGGCTGTCCATCGAGCTGGCGAAGGACAGGCGCAGGTAGCGTTCGGCCGCCGCCGGGCCGAAGTCGCGCCCCGGCGTCAGCGCGACGTGGGCGCGGCGCATCATCTCGAAGCAGAAGTCCCAACTGCTCTTGGCGTGGCGCGAGCAGTCGGCCCAGGCGTAAAAGGCGCCGTCGGGCACCACCGGCACCGGCAGGCCGAGCGATTCGAGCGCCGGCACCACGTAGTCGCGGCGGCGCCGGAACTCGCCGCGCCGGCGCTCGTACTCGGCGATCGATTCGGGTTCGAAGCAGGCCAGCGCGGCGTGCTGGGCGATCGTCGAGGGGCAGATGTACAGGTTCTGCGCCAGCCGCTCGACCGGGCCGACGAGCGAAGGCGGCAGCACCAGCCAGCCCAGGCGCCAGCCGGTCATGCTGAAGTACTTCGAGAAGCTGTTGACCGAGACGATGTCCTCGCCGAGCGCGAGCGCGCTCGTACCGAAGGCGTCGTCGTAGCCGAGGCCGAGGTAGATCTCGTCGACGATGGTGACACCGCCCTTCGCGCGCACGACCTCGGCGATGGCGGCCATCTCGGCCGGCGCGATCGAGGTGCCGGTGGGGTTGCTGGGGCTGGCCAGCAGCACGCCGCGCGTGGCAGCGGTCCAGTTCGCGGCCACCGAAGCGGCGTCGAGCTGGAAGCGGTGTTCGGGCGACTCGGGCACCAGCCGCGCCTGCGCGCCCGTGGCGGCCACGAAGTGGCGGTTGCACGGGTAGCTGGGGTCGGGCATCAGCACTTCGTCGCCGGGCTCGAAGAGCGCCAGGCAGGCCAGCTGCAGCGCGGCCGAAGCCCCTGCGGTGACGACGATGCGGCCGGGGTCGACCTGGACGCCGAAGCGCGTGCCGTACCAGGCGGCGATGCGCTCGCGCAGCGGCGCCAGCCCGGTGGCGTGCGTGTACTGGGTGCGGCCGGCGCGCAGCGCGGCCTCGGCGGCGGCCAGCACCGGCGGTGGCGCGGTGAAGTCGGGCTCGCCGATGTTGAGGAAGATCATCGGCTCGCCGCCGCGCGCGGGGTCGCAGGCCGGGCTGCGCGCGATCTCGTCGGCCGCCTTGGCGCACTCCATCACGTAGAAAGGCTCGATGTGATCGAGCCGGCTCGCGAGCTTCATGCCGGACGCCTGACCTTCACTTCAGCGGGGCGCAGGTCGGCCGCGACCTTGTCGAGCACGCCGTTGACGTACTTGTGGCCGTCGGTGCCGCCGAAGGCCTTGGCCAGCTCCACCGCTTCATTGATGGCGACGCGGTAGGGCACGTCCAGGCACTGGCGCAGTTCGAAGGCGCCGATCAGCAGCGCGGCGTGCTCCACCGGCGAGAGCTGCGCGGTGCGGCGGTCGGTGTGGCGCGCGATCGCAGCGTCCAGCGCCGCCGCGTCCTCGATGCAGCCTTGCAGCAGGGCCTGGAAATGCTCGCGGTCGCACTTCTCGAACTCGGGCTGCTCGCGCATGTGCGCGTCCACCGCGGCGAAGTCGGTGCCGCCGACGAGCCACTGGTACAGGCCCTGCAGGGCCAGTTCGCGCGCACGGCGGCGCGGGTTCTTGGGCGCGGCACGCTTGCGCGCCGGCGCGGGGGTCTCGGTCACGAAAGGTCTTCCAGCAGGTTGGCCATCTCGACCGCCACGCGCGCGGCGTCGCGGCCCTTCTCCTCGGCGCGCGCCCAGGCCTGTTCCTCGGTGTCGACGGTGAGGATGGCGTTCGCGATCGGCACCTGGTGGTCGAGCGAGACGCGCATGACGCCGGCGCCGCTCTCGTTGGCCACCAGTTCGAAGTGGTAGGTCTCGCCGCGGATCACGCAGCCGATGGCGACCAGCGCGTCGTAGTCGCCCGAGTCGGCCATCGCCTTCAGCGCCAGCGGCACTTCCAGCGCGCCGGGCACGGTGACGTGGCGGATGTCGCCCGCTTCCACGTCCAGCCGCTCCAGTTCGGCGATGCAGGCCGCGGCCAGACGGCCGGTGATGGCGTCGTTGAAGCGCGCGCGCACGATGCCCACGCGCAGGCCCTCGCCGATCAGCTCGCCCGCGCTGCCCTTGTCGGCTTCCTGCATGCGTGGTTCCTCGTTCTTCCGGTTCGTTGGCTTCAGGCCGGCCGGGCGACGTAGCCTGCCACTTCGAGGCCGTAGCCCACCATGCTGGGCATGCGGCGCGGGCTGCCCAGCAGCTTCATGCGGCGCACGCCCAGGTCGCGCAGGATCTGCGCGCCGATGCCGTAGGTGCGCAGGTCGATCTGGCCGCGCGGTGCGTCGGCAGCGCGGTCGGCGGCCGGGCGCAGCAGCGGCAGCAGGGCGTCGACCTCGTGGCTGCAGTTCAGCAGCACGGCTACCCCGCAGGGCTCGCGGCGCAGCGCGGCCAGCGCGCGCGGCAGCGGCCAGGAATGGCCGCCGTCCTCGGTGTCCAGCATGTCGAACACGGTGAAGGGCTCGTGCACCCGCACCGGCACCTCGGCGCCCGGCTCCCAGCGGCCGTGTGTCAGGGCCAGGTGAAGCCCGCCGCCCTGGTCGCGGTAGGCGGTGCAGTCGAACTCGCCCGCCGGCGTGGCGATGCGGCGGCGGCCGGCGCGCTCGATCAGCGTTTCGTGGCGGCTGCGGTGGCCGATGAGGTCGGCGATGGTGCCGATCTTCAGGCCATGCTCGCGGCCGAAGCCCTCCAGGTCGGGCAGGCGCGCCATCGTGCCGTCGTCCTTCATGATCTCGCAGATCACGGCGGCCGGCTCCAGGCCGGCCATGCCGGCGAGGTCGCAGCCGGCTTCGGTGTGGCCGGCGCGCATGAGCACGCCGCCGTCCTGGGCCTGGAGCGGGAACACGTGGCCCGGCTGCACCAGGTCCGAGGGCTTGGCGTCGCGCGCCACCGCCACCTGCACCGTGCGCGCGCGGTCGGCCGCCGAGATGCCGGTGGTGACGCCGGTGGCGGCCTCGATCGAGACCGTGAAGGCGGTGCCGTGCTTGGTGCCGTTGCGCGCCGCCATCGGCGGCAGGTGCAGCCGCTCGCAGCGTTCGCGCGTGAGCGTCAGGCAGATCAGGCCGCGCGCGAAGCGCGCCATGAAGTTGATCGCCGCCGGCGTGACATGCTCGGCCGCCAGCACCAGGTCGCCTTCGTTCTCGCGGTCTTCGTCGTCGACGAGGATGACCATGCGGCCGGCGGCGAGCTCGGCCACCAGCTCGGGAACGGGGGACGTGGGCATGCGCGGATTGTAGGCGGCGGGGTCGCGGCGCCTGGGGGGCCGCAAAAGGCAACGGCGGCCCGGAGGCCGCCGTCGTCAGGTGGGGCGGGAAGATCCGCTCAGGCGCGGCGGCGGCGCACCGTGGCCAAGCCCAGCAGGCCACCGGCCAGCAGGACCAGTGAGCCAGGTTCGGGCGTCTCGGAGGCGGTGCACAGGCCAGCCTGGCAGGCGTCGGCGATGGTGAAGTTGTCGAAGCCGAAGGCGTCGACCTGTGTGCCCGAGGTCACGAAATGGATCGAGCGGAAGAGCTCGGTCGTCGACTGCGCAATGAAGCCGAAGAAGAGCACCGAGCCGGCGGCGTCGCCGAGGTTGTCCGTCGCGAGGTTACCAACGTCCAGCGTCTTGACCGGATTGCCGTCCTTGTCCAGCAGCTCAATGCTCAGCAGTCCATTGAAGTCGCCCACATCGATGCCGTAGAAGCCGAAGGCGGCGATGTCCTGGTTGAAGGTGACGGTGAAGTCGGCGCTCTTGTCCGCGCTAACCTCTGCATACCAGAACTTCGAGCCCGCGCCGGCTGCCGGATTGGTCACGGACGCGACGCTGTAGCGGCCGAAGCCATCGGTTGAACCGGGCTCGACGCTGGCCACTTGGCCAGCGTTGACGGAACCGACCGACTTAAGAGTGGCCGTCAGGCAGGTCACGCAGCCGGTTCCCGGGAAAGACAGCGCCAATCCTGCCGGAGGGGGCGCGCCCGTGGCCAAGCCTTCGAACGTCTCCGTACCGACACCACCGGTCAGAAGAGGCTTGAGGAAGGCCTGTTCCGCAGCCGCGGCATTCGGCGTCGAATCGAGCGGCAGCCCTTCGGTCCCATTCGGGTCCTCGCCGAAATAGGTGGTGTAGGCGCTCGCCGCCTGACCGCCCATCACCAGCAGGGCGGCCAGCGCCAGACGCGTAACTGTGTTTTTCACCGCGATCTCCATCTGTTATCGGCTGCGCAGCGAGGGCAGCGTTTCCAAGAGGCGAGCAAGTTCCAAGCCACTGCCCGTCCCCGTATCACAAATCATTGATCTCCCAGGCCAAATCTTCCACGTTTCGCGTTCCTTGGGGAAGGCCTGCGTCTCCCTTGTAAGGGGTGTCGACACCCCCTCGTTTCAGGGTTGCAACGGGGGCATCCACGAGCCCGGCTCCTCGGTGATGGCGCGCATCCGCAGGTCGGCGCCGACGCGGGAGCACTCCAGCCACGACCACGGTGTCGCCTCGTCGACGGTCTGCAGCGGCCCGAAGCTGGCCAGCGCCGGCCCGCCGCCCAGGACCCGCGGCGCCAGGTAGACGAGCAGTTCGTCCACCAGCCCGGCGCCCAGAAGTGCGCCGTTCAGTGTCGCGCCGGCCTCGACATGCAGTTCGTTCACGCCGGACTCGGCCAGCGTTTCGAGCAGGCGCCCGAGATCGACGCGGCCGCCGTCGCCGGGCAGGGTGACCAACTCGGCGCCTGCGGACGCCAACGCCCTGGCGCGCGGGTCCGCGGCGCCGACGCCGGTGGCGACGATCGCCCGCCCCGGCCCCGCGAGCAGCCGCGCCGTGGGCGGCAACCGCAACGCCGAGTCCACCACCACCCGCACCGGCTGGACCTCGGTGGGCACGTGCCGCACGTCCAGCCGGGGGTCGTCGGCCAGTACGGTGCCGATGCCGGTGAGCACGGCGCCGGCCCGGCGCCGCCAGGCGTGGCCGTCGGCGCGTGCCTCCGGGCCCGTGATCCAGCGGCTGGCGCCGTTGGCCAGCGCCAGCCGGCCGTCGAGCGATACGGCAGCCTTCAGCCGCACCCACGGCCGCCGGCGCAGCACGCGAGAGAAGAAGCCGATGTTCTGCCAGCGCGCCGCGGTCGCGGCCTCGGCGTCTGCCATCTCGACTTCGATGCCGGCGGCGCGCAGGCGGGCGATGCCGGCGCCGGCGACGCGCGGGAACGGGTCGATCGTGGCCACCACGACGCGCCCGACGCGGGCGGCGACCAGCGCGTCGCAGCAGGGCGGCGTGCGGCCGTGGTGGGCGCAGGGCTCGAGCGTGACCCAGACCGTGGCACCCGCGGGGTCGTGGCCGGCGTCCTGCGCGTCGCGCAGCGCCACCACTTCGGCATGCGGTCCGCCGGCGCGGCGGGTGGCGCCGCGCCCCAGCACCCGGCCGTCGGCGGTGCCGATGACGCAGCCCACGCGCGGGTTCGGTTCGCTCACGCCGAACGCCGTCTCGGCGAGCGCCAGGGCCTCCTGGAGGCGCTCGCGGTCCAGCGGCGTGAGGGGCATGGCGGCGTCGCCGAGCCTAGCTGGCGAGCGCCGGCTGGTGGGCGTACGTGTTGGTGTTCATCATCGTGCTCGGGCCGTCGGCCGGGCAGTCGTACGCCGCTGTGCCGTCACCGCCGCGGATGATCAGGAAGTCCTGGTGCGTGAGTGCCGTCGACACGCTGGAGTAGTCGAGCGGGTGCGCCTGGTTGCCGCCGGCGGGCGCGTTGCTGCGCTCCGGCGTGTAGCGGCACACGCGCATGCGGTCGCCGCGGTCGTCGCTGGCATCGTCCGAGATGTTGAAGCCGCGCAGCTCGGTCGTGCCCGACCAGCTGGCCGGGGCCGGCGTCGTCGCCAGCGGCATCGCGCAGTAGTAGGCCGACCAGAGCGGCTGGCGGTCGACGAAGCAGTCAACGTGCGAAGGCGTGGTCGGTGCCGTCAGGTTGACGCGCACGCCGAGCACGAACGAAGCGCTGATCGGCACCTCGGTCTGGGCGGTTGTCGGCGGGGTGGCGTCCTGGTCGAAGCGGATGAAGCCGCTCAGCAGCAGTCCGTTGAAGACGTTGCAGGTGGTGAAGGTGGCGTCGCAGACCTGCGTGATGACGCCGGTGATGTTGTTGAACACCCAGCCGGTGTCTCCGCCACCGGGCGGCACGAAGCGGCTGGTGCCGTCGCTGCGGCTCACGGCCCCGGGCGGGATCGCCGGATTGCGCCCGCGCACGTTGCGCGTGAACGTGCCGTTGGCGGGCGTGCCGAGCGCCGCCGCCAGCTCGGGCGCGATGCCGGCGATGCTGGTCACCAGGCGCAGCGTCTGTGCCGTGCCGGCGCGGTCGGTCCAGTTGACGTCGACCGCCATCGTCTTGAAGGGCGGATCGGTCGAGGCCACCGTGACCGTCGAGTTCCAGGTGTAGGTGCTGTTGGTGCTGGTGAGGTCGGTGTAGGTGGTGTCGCCGACCGACGCGATGTTGGCGTAGGTCGTGCCTGCGCCGGTCAGGTTGACGAATCCGCGCTGCTGCTCGATCTGCTCCTGCGCGATGCGCACCGCCTCCGAACGCTGCTTGGCGATGTCGGCATTCGAACGCATGGTGCTCTGCAGGCCGACCAGCCCCAGCATGCCGAAGGCCATCACGCCCAGGGCCACGAGGGCTTCGATGAGCGAAACGCCGCGGTCTTGTCTTTTCATCGCGACCTCTCCCGTACCGCTACAGCGGGGTGTAGTCCTTCCAGGCGCCCGGCAGGCCGACGAAGCTGCCGTAGCGGATGCGCAGCGCGTTCAGCACCGCCGGGTCGTAGACGACCGTCCAGGCCCCGGTGCCGCTGATGTCGTTCTCCGCGATGACGGCGCCGCGGATCGTGCCGCTGCCCGCCGTGGCCCAGCTCGCCGAGCGCGAATAGAGGGCCCCGTAGACGGTGACGCCGGCGGTCGAGAAGGTGATGTTGCCGGTGGCGACCACCAGGATCGGGTCGGCGGCACTGCCGATGTCGCCCACGGAGTCGATGTCGACGTCGCCTTCGGCCCAGATCGGGCGCAGCGGGCTGGCCGCCAACGCGTCGCGCAGGTTCTGCGCGCTGCACGGGCAGATGAGCCTGGTCAGCCCGGGTTGGCCGGCGTAGGTGCCGGGCTTGAGCCCGAACACGGTGGCGAACATGCGGTCGCCGAAGGTCGGGAGCACGGCACCGACAGTCGTCAGCCCCGACAGCGTGGGGTCGAGCTCGACGAGCGCAAACGAAGCCGGCGTGCCGGGCGGGCCGGCGTAGGTCATCGCCCCCTTGGTCGCGGCGCTCACGCTGCCACCGAGCTGCAGCGCCACGCCGCCGGAGGCGACGTCGGCGTTGTAGGCCTGCAGCGCGCTGACGCCGACGTCGATGTTCGTGCGCGCGGTGATGGCCGCGGCCGGCGGCGTCTTCAGGCCGCTCTGCAGCGCCACCAGCGTGGAGACGACGATGCGGCCTTCGGTGCTGTTGACGTTGTTGATGGCCAGGCAGGCGGCATCGAACGTGGGGCAGGCGACCGAGTCGAGGCGGATCATCCCCGGCGGCAGCGCCGCGCTGGCGGCCGGGTCGCGGAAGAAGCGCACCTGGAAGGCCGGGTGCATGCCCGCGCCCGTGGGCGCCGCCGGCGCCGGGTCGCCGTTGTCCGGGCAGCTGCAGTTCCAGTTGGTGCCGTCGAGCAGGCAGGCCGCGTAGAGCACGTCGCCCGAAGGCAGCTTGGTCTGCGGCGTGACGATGCCGGTGCTGGCGTCGGTGATGAGGTAGCGTTGGCGGAACGTGGTCTTCGCGAGGTCCGTGCTGGGCAGGCAAAGGTCGTCGATGCGCGATCCGTTGAGCATCGCGATGGCCCAGTTCAGGCCCGCCATCGCGATCTCGGCGCTCTGCGTGGAGCGGTACTGGTTCGCCGAGGTGCGCTGCTCGAAAACGAGGTTGCGGTTCGTGTAGGCGGCCACCAGCGAGACCACGAAGAACAGCACCATCACGACGATGAGGGCGGCGACGCCGCGGCTGGCGGCGCGCCGGGCCGGGCGATTCCAGAGGCGGGGCGGCGTCTTCATCATGTCGGGCAGATGGCGGTGGTGCTGCCGGTGTTGTTGGTGACCAGGTCGTTGGCCACGCGCACCCGCGTGTGGATGCTGCGCGTGATGGAGGCGTCGTTGGCGGCCTGCGCGCTGATCGAGACGACGTAGCGCCGCACCTGCGTGGTCGGCCAGCAGGCCTGGCCGCCGCCGGGGCAGTCGTTGGGGCAGGGCACGAGTGTCACCGGGCCGTTGTCGGGCGTGATCGAGAAGGCGGTGACACGCATCACCGTGTCGTCGGTCAGGTCCTGCCAGGTGCCGTTGGACTGGCTCTGCAGCTTGGTACCGTTGAGGCGGAAGCCGTACACGGCCGTGCCGCCGAGGGAGTTGCGCTGGTAGCGGTAGGTGACGGCGGTGGTGCCGGTCAGGGTGATGGATTGCGCGTTGCTGGTGGTGACGGTCGTGACCGCGGTCGCCTGCGGGTACCAGTAGAGGCGGCGGGCACTCGCGTCCAGCAACGCGCCGGCGCGCCGCATGTCACGCGTGATCACGTCTGCGGCCACGCGCAGGTCCTGCTGCAACTGGGTGTCGAGCAGCAGCCTGCGGTTGCCCGACAGCTGCGAGGAGACGACCAGCGTGGCGGCGGAAACGACGAACAGGCCGACGGCGACGCCGACCATCATCTCGACGATCGACAGGCCGCGCTGGCGGGCGCGTGAGTTCAACATGCCGGGAACCCCCCTGTGACGACCGAACCGGCAGGCAGGCAGACCGACGGCCGGCCGGCCAGCGAGATGCGCGTGCGCAGCGTGCGGCCGGCGTCGATCAGCGTGTCGATGACGTAGCTGGTCAGCGGCGGCAGCGCCACGTCCGAAGGCGGCACGTAGATGCTGCCGGTCACCGAGTCGAAGGCGAAATTCAGCGTAAAGATCGAGGTGTCGATGTACAGCTTCACCGAGAGGCTGTCCGGGATCTGCACCGTCTTCAGCTCGCGCGCGCTGGCGGCGCAGCGGGTGGCGACGTCGCTCACGGTGCAGTCGCACTTGCCGGCGCCGGCGCCGGTGTTGCTCTGGTCGGAGTAGATCGTGTAGCAGGTCATGTGCGAGGCCGGCACCTGCTTGAACTGCACCCACACGTTCTTGCCGCGCGAAACCGCCTCGCTGCGCGCGTACTGCAGGTCGGTCACGAGATTCGCGTTGATCCCTTTCAGCCGCTGCGCCAGTACCATGCCGTACATCGAGGGCCCGGCGAGCGAGGCGACCACGGCGATCAGGGCCACCGTGATCATGAACTCCACCACCGTGAAGGCGCGCTGGGTTCGCATCATCGGGCCCAGCAGCGGTTGGGGTCCGGGTTGGCGGCCGTCCAGTCGATCGAGGCGCCGCCGCCATAGCTGAGGTTGCCGCCCGCCATGCGCACGCCGAGCACCGTGCAGTTGGTGTCGTTGGCCTGCGAGGTGCCGGCCACCGCGGTGGCGGTGGCCGTGTAGCCGGTGGCGCTTACGCCGCCAACGGCGATCGAGTAGTAGCCCGAAGACGTCGTTGCGGTCACGCCCCAGGATGCGAAGTTGGTGCTGTCGCCGTAGGTGGCGTTGGAGCTGCGGAAGCGTTCCTCGCCCTGCTGCACGAGGGCCAGCGCCTGCATGCCCTCGCTGCGGCGGCCCTTGCGCAGCGCGTCGGTGAAGCTCGGGTACGCGATCGCGGCGACGATGCCCAGCATCGCCAGCACGATCATCAACTCCGGAACGCTGAAGCCTCTGGCGCCACGGCTTCTCGCCATCGCTGCCTCCTCCGCATGGGGCCTGGTTTGGCCGGATTATGCGAACCGGAGCGGTGCCGCAGGAAGGGGGTGCGACGCCGCTCGTCGGTACCGGGCGGCCGTTCGTCGGCCTGGGCGCGTAAGGCCTGGTGTCCTGGGGGGCTCAGCAAGCCTTGTAGGGCGACCAGGTCCCGCCCGGCACGCAGCTGCGCACCCGGCCCATCAGGTTCACCACCTGGTGCAGCGTGTGGCCGCCGGAGCCGACGACCTGGATCGTGGCGGTGGGGGTGACGGTGCCGCGGCTGTGCTCGAAGAAGATCGAGCCCGAGTTGGAGCTCAGCCGCACCGGCACGTCGCGGCCGACGCGCACCGTGCGGATCGAGGCGACACCCGGCTTGCAGACCGCCGGGCCGCTGGTGCCGCACTCGCAGGCGTCGGCGTCGCCGGTGTGCACGATGTAGCAGCTGCCGTGGGCCGTGTCCTGGAAGCTCAGGCGCACGCCCTCCGAGTACAGCACGGCGGCGCCGCGGGCGAGCTGGATGTCGGTTTCCAGCTGCGCGGCCACGCCTTCGACATGGCCGCGTTCGCGCAGGTCCTGCAGGCTGGGCGCGGCGGCGCCGGCCAGGATGCCGACGATGGCAAGCACGGTGGCGGCTTCGACGAGGGTGACGCCTTGCTGGCGGCGGCGGGTGGGCTGGTTCATCGCAGGGGCTCCGGTGGGTGACGGCATGGCAGTCACTGTAGGCAGCGCCCCTGCGGCGCGCGTCCCTCGCGCGGCGGGCTCGGAGAGGGGCCCCGGCCGGGCTCCCCCGGAAGGGGGACACCGGCCGCGGCCGGGGGTTCAGATGTCGCGGATGAGCTGGCGGAACTCGTCCACGTCCTCGAACGAACGGTAGACGGACGCGAAGCGCACGTAGGCCACCTTGTCCATGCGCTTGAGCTCGCGCATGACCAGTTCGCCCAGGCGGGTGGTGGGCACCTCGCGCGCGCCGCTGGCGAGCAGCTTCTCCTGGATGCGCTCGAGCGCGGCGTCCACCTGCTCCATGCTGACCGGCCGCTTGCGCAGCGCCAGCATCATCGACGCGCGCAGCTTGGCGGGGTCGAACTCGACCCGCGCGCCGTCCTTCTTGACCACGGCCGGCAGCGCCAGCTCGGCGCGTTCGTAGGTGGTGAAGCGCTTCTCGCAATGCTGGCAGCGGCGGCGCCGGCGCACGGCGCCGCCGTCGTCGGACTCGCGCGTCTCGACGACCTGGGTCTCGTCGTGGCTGCAGTAGGGGCAGCGCATGGGGCGCGCCGTGCCCGCGCGTTCAGCGGTAGACCGGGAAGTCGCGCGTCAGCGCCGCCACCTTGGCGCGCACGGCGGCGATGTTCGCGGCGTCGCGCGGGTTGTCCAGCACGTCGGCGATCAGGTTCGCGGTCTGGCGCGCCTGGTCCTCCCCGAAGCCGCGCGTGGTCATCGCCGGCGTGCCCAGGCGGATGCCGCTGGTCACCATCGGCTTCTGCGGGTCGTTCGGGATGCCGTTCTTGTTGCAGGTCATGTGGGCCTCGCCCAGGATGGCCTCGGCCTCCTTGCCGGTGAGGCCCTTGGGTCGCAGGTCGACCAGCATCACGTGGCTCTGGGTGCCGCCGGAGACGATGCGCAGGCCGCGCGCGATGAGCGTCTCGGCCAGCACTTTCGCGTTCTTCACCACCTGCTGCTGGTAGGCCTTGAACTCCGGCGCCAGCGCCTCCTTGAAGGCCACCGCCTTGCCGGCGATCACGTGCATCAGCGGGCCGCCCTGCAGGCCGGGAAAGATGGCGCTGTTGATCTTCCTGGCGATCTCCTCGTGATTCGTCACGATGATGCCGCCGCGCGGGCCGCGCAGGCTCTTGTGGGTGGTGCTGGTCACCACGTCGGCGTGCGGCACCGGGTTCGGGTAGACACCCGCGGCGATCAGGCCCGCGTAGTGCGCCATGTCCACCATGAGGTACGCGCCGACCGCCTTCGCCACCCTGGCGAAGCGCTCGAAGTCGATGTGCAGGCTGTAGGCGCTGGCGCCGGCGATGATGAGCTTGGGCTTGTGCTCGTGCGCCAGGCGTTCCATCGCGTCGTAGTCGATCGCCTCCCTGGCGTCGAGCCCGTAGCTCACCACCTTGAACCACTTGCCGCTCATGTTGAGCGCCATGCCGTGCGTGAGGTGGCCGCCTTCGGCCAGGCTCATGCCCATCACCGTGTCGCCCGGCTGCAGCAGGCCGAAGAAGACGGCCTGGTTGGCCTGCGAGCCCGAATTGGCCTGCACGTTCGCGAAGGCCGCGCCGAAGAGCTGCATGCAGCGTTCGATGGCCAGCGTCTCGACGACGTCCACGTTCTCGCAGCCGCCGTAGTAGCGCTTGCCCGGGTAGCCTTCGGCGTACTTGTTGGTCAGCTGCGAACCCTGGGCGGCCATGACCGCCGGGCTGGTGTAGTTCTCCGACGCGATGAGCTCGATGTGCTCTTCCTGGCGCCGGTTCTCGGCCTGGACGGCGGCCCAGATCTCGGGGTCGATGCTGGCAATGGTGGATTGGGAACGGTCGAACACGGCAGTCCTCTTCGATGTGCAAGACCCACCGGCCGGCGGCCGGCTTCGGCCGCGGTCGGGGGATGCCCAGGCGCTCGGCGGTCAGGACCGGCCCCGGCCGGGGCGGCCCCTGCGCTTCCCGGTGGTCGGTCCACCTCGGGAGCCGGGCGGCCCCCTGTCGCCAGTCGCGCAGGGCGTCGAGTTTAGCCGCAGGGGCTCAGTGCGCCAGGGCCACCTGCTCGCCGGCGGCCGACGCGGCGGGAGCGCTCTCCCTGGCCACCGGCTGGACGCTGTTGGGCGCGTTGAAGGGCACGCCCTTGCCGTCGGCCACCCGGCGCAGGTAGTCCTGCTCGGTCAGCACCCGCCCGACGTAGCCGCCGTCGGCGTCGTTCAGGGCGGCGCCGACGTAGAACTTCAGGCCTTCCTGCAGCCCGCCGGCGCGGGAGATGCACTCCTTGAGCACCTGCACGCCGACGCGCAGGTTGCTGATCGGGTCGAAGGCGGCGTGGGTACCGCCGAAGGCTTCGTACTTGTCGTCGTGGACGCGCGTCATCACCTGCATCAGGCCCTGAGCGCCGACGGGGCTCTGGGCGAACGGGTTGAAGCTGGATTCGACCGCCATCACGGCCAGGATCAGCGTCGGGTCCAGCCCGGCGCGCTGGCCCATCGCCCAGGCTTCCTGCACGAGCGCGCCAATCGGCTCCTGCGCCACCTTGTAGCGGCGCGCGATCCAGCGCGTCACCGCGGCCTGCTGGTTCGTCAGCGCGGCCGGGTCGGCGGCCGTCGCGCGGGCGATCGCTTCCGGTTCGGCCACGGCGACCAGCACGTCGCCATTGGCCTGGGCGCGTTCCTCGTGGCGCGTCTGCAGCCACTCGTAGGCCAGTGCTTCGGCCTGCTCGCGCAGGTCGGCCCGCCCGGCCGTGAACACCGCCACCGCGACCACCGCCAGGCCGACCACGGCCAGGGTGTTGTGGCCGACCTCGAGCAGTCCATGGCCCACGTCCTTGACGAACACCGCGAGCGATCGCGCTACGGCCTGCTGCGCGCGGCGCAGCGTCGCTAGAGCTCTCATCGCATACCTCTTCGTTCTCCGCCGCTCCCTGCGCCGCATGGGGTCTGCCGGGGTGCTGGCGATAATGGGCCTGCCTGCTGCAGGTCCCTCGGAGTCCCCGGCCAGCCAATCCCAACGATGGGGCGCGGGTTAACCCTGAAAGATCAGGTTCGGCCGGATTCTAGAAACCGCTTCATACCCGGTCAAGAATATGAAACTCTTCTCTAATTCCATTGAGGCATGAAATACCGCGATCTGCGCGACTTCATGGCTCAGTTGGAGAAGGCCGGAGACCTCAAAAGGCTCGCCGAACCGGTCTCTCCGGCCCTGGAATTGACGGCAATCGGCGACAAACTGCTCCGTTCCGGCGGGCCGGCGTTGCTCGTCGAGAACCCTGTCGGTTACAAATTTCCCTGCCTCATCAACCTGTTCGGAACACCCGAACGCGTGGCATCCGGCATGGGTGTTACCTCGGTGGCGGAGCTGCGCGACGTGGGCCGGCTGCTGGCCGCGCTGAAGGAGCCGGAGGCCCCGAAAGGTCTGAAGGACACCGCCCGGCTGTTACAGATGGCCAAGGCGCTGTGGGACATGAAGCCCGCGGTGCTGCGCTCGGCGCCCTGCCAGGAGGTGTCGTTCGCGGGGGAGTCGGTCGACCTGGGAATGTTGCCGGTGCAGACCTGCTGGCCGGGCGACGCCGGTCCGCTGATCACCTGGGGCCTCGTCGTCACCCGCGGCCCGCAGAACGTGGCGCAGCCACGGACGCGCCAGAACCTGGGCATCTACCGCCAGCAGGTGATCGGCCGCAACGAAGTCATCATGCGCTGGCTGGCCCATCGCGGCGGGGCGCTCGATTTCAGGGAGTATGCGCTCACAAATCCTGGCAAACCGTTCCCGCTGGCGGTGGCGCTGGGGGCCGACCCGGCGACCATGCTGGGCGCGGTGACGCCGGTTCCGGACTCGCTTTCGGAATACCAGTTCGCCGGCCTGCTGCGCGGCGGCCGCTCCGAGGTGGTGGACACCGGCGTCGGCGATGGGCTCAAGCTGCAGGTGCCGGCGAGCGCCGAGTTCGTGCTGGAAGGACACATCCCGCCCGCGCCGCCGGGCTTCGAAGGCGAGTCCGAACGCGGCGTGCGGCTGAAGGAGCGCGGCGGCTACCTGCACGCGCTGGAGGGCCCTTTCGGCGACCACACCGGCTACTACAACGAGCAGGACTGGTTCCCGGTCTTCCGTATCGACCGCCTCACGCGCCGGCGCGACCCGGTCTACCACTCCACCCACACCGGCAAGCCGCCCGACGAGCCGGCCGTGCTGGGCGTGGCGCTGAACGAGGTGTTCGTGCCGATCCTGCAGAAGCAGTTTCCGGAGATCGCCGACTTCTACCTGCCGCCCGAAGGCTGCAGCTACCGGCTGGCCGTGATCTCGATCCGCAAGGCCTACCCCGGTCACGCCAAGCGGCTGATGTTCGGCCTCTGGAGTTTCCTGCGCCAGTTCATGTACACGAAGTTCATCGTCGTGACCGACGACGACGTGGACATCCGCGACTGGAAGGAAGTGATCTGGGCCCTCACCACGCGCATGGACCCGGTGCGCGACACCACGCTGGTCGGCGAGACACCGATCGACTACCTGGACTTCGCCTCGCCCGTCAGCGGCCTGGGCGGCAAGATGGG